>JANYDH010000079.1 GCA_025359865.1 Actinomycetes bacterium
ACACTGCCCAGATCAAAGCGATCCTGCTCACCGGCGGATCATCACGCATCCCGATCATCTCTGAGCTGCTCTGTACCGAATTCGATCGGCCCATCGTCACCACCGCCCACCCGAAGCATTCCGTTGCCCTGGGTGCGGCACGAACGACGGCACGAACGACGGCACGAACGACAGCACGAACGACAGCACGAACGACAGCGACACCAGCTCAGCCACTTCAGGAACTACCCACCAACACTGCCTCACCGAAGCCTTCGCAGCGTAAGGCGTTCACCATCATCGGTGTCGCACTAGTAGCAGTGGTTGGCGTCACGGTGTTCGCCCTGACCCGCCCGGATGACGCTACGAACGCCAGCTCATCGAGCGCCGGTGCGACCAGCCTCGCGCCGGCACCAACAGCGGCGACAGCAGCGACAGCGGCCAGCGACACTCTTGCAGCGGCACCCGTGCCGACGACGACCGCGCCCGGAGCTGTCCCGGTGCCTGCCGCCGTGGTCGTACCGGCCGGTGCCGTGGATCTCGGCCATAGCGTGTTCTTCACGTTGCCCGACGGCTATACGAGCGTGCCATCGGGCGAAGGTTCGATCAACATCACCAACGGCACGTTCTCGATGCAAGCCGCTGTTGTTGTGCGCCTGCCCGGCGAGGACCCCATCACGGTGTTGCAAGAGTACATCAACACGTTCGACCCGACGTTTGAATCAGTCGCCTACACCCAGACGAACATCCGGCCGGTCGACACGTCCGGCGTGGTGCCCGGCGACGGACTGTTCCTGTTCTACCGCGAACTCGACAACAACGGCACGAGCGGCGCACAGGGGACGATCGAGGTATTTCGGCGTGGCGATGGACTGACGTTACTGACCGACGTCTACAACTCGATCGACGACCAAAGCGGTACCGCCTTCCCTCAAGGAAGCATCGATGGGCTGCGCACATCGCTGCTGGCGGCACCCCTCGTGGGCAACCCTGTCGAACTCACCGCGCTGACAGCGACGCGCACCACGTCGGTACACGAGCCGTTCGAGGTCGATGGACTGGTCCGGCTCACCCCTCCCGCCGGCTGGACGGTCAAACTCCCAGGCCCCGGTCTAGTGTGGTTCTCGCGCCCGGACGGGCAGACCTTCGTGGCCGGCAGGGTCGCCGATCTGGCCGATCTCGAAGCTGCGAAGAGCCTCGGCCAAGCCGACGTGCTCAAACTTCAACCGACAGCGGTATTCGAGAACGCGATCGACTTCTCCGACCCCGTCGCATACAACTTCACGACTGCGTACTGGCATGCGACCGATCCGACGGGACAACTCATCAGCGGGTCCATCTCGATCTGGTTCAATCCAAACTCCGGTGAGGCGTATGAGGCGCTCCAGTTCTGGGTGGGGGCGACCGACGTTCCGCCGAGCACCCTGGAGAGCACCTTCTTCTTCCAAAGCTTCTACGCGAGCATCAACTCATCGCGCTAGCAACTCATCGGGCTAGCGGCCCGCGGCAGGAGCTGGGCCGCCGGTACCGGCGAACTCGGGCGGTGCTTCGTGACCGAGGAAGATCCGGCCGAGTTCGGCATACAGCGGGTGGGCGACCCAGCGATGGGTTGCGCACCCATGAGCATCACGGAGTTTGCGTTCGAGCGGGCTGTCCATCCGGATCGCGCTGGTACCGGCTGCGTTGTGGATGGAGTCGACCACGTGCATCGAAGCATTCGCAGCATGGGTGCATGCCAGTCGGGCGATCTGGGTGACGGGGCCTGACGGTGCCTCACGGCCGGTGCGCAATTCGTCCTCGACCTGGCCCATCGCCTCGAACAAGAACGCTCTTGCGGCGCGCAGGTTCGCCTCACCTTCGCCCATGCGCTGATGCGCTACGGGACGATCTCGTAGCAACGTGCTCGACAGCATCGGGGTCTTGCTACCGGCCAATTCAACGAATGAGTCGAGCGCACCCCGGGCCACGCCGATGGCAATGGCCGCCTTGTTGTATGCCAACCGCAGCGGAACGGGTATCCGGAACACCGGGTTGTCGTACAGGGGCGGAACCGTGACGAGATCGACGCCGGCAAATCGTGCCGGCACCAGACCACCGTCGGTGAACACGTCGTGGCTACCCGAGCCGCGCAGGCCGGACACATCCCACGTGTCGACGATTTCCCACTGATCGCGTTCCAGCATCCATAGTTTGACGATCGGTGCACCGTTGACGATCTTGATCGCATCGTTTTCGAAGACGGGGGCGACGATGAAGAACCACGTAGCGTTGTGGCAGCCGCTGATGAACGTGGCTTGGCCCCACACCCGGTAGCTACCATCGGGTTGCTCGACCGCTTTCGAGGGCCTGGTACCTGGGCCGCCGCCGCCGCACATGATGACCCGCGGGTTGTCGAGGTAGACCTCTTTGGCAAGCTCCTTGGCCATGCCACCGGCGGCCATCGCGTTGATCTCGCTTCCGAGCATCACGTTCCAACCGACCGACGCATCGATTGCTGCGATCGCCTCGAGCACCTCGATGGTCTCGCCGACCGAAGCATCCTCGCCGCCAAGCTCTCGCGGTATCGCGAAGCGGAACAGTCCTTCGTCGACCAACGCATCGATCGCCCACGTCGGGCAGCGGCGCAACTGTTGGGCTTCGTCGCCACCTTGACGAATCACATCCGACAGCTTGGCAACACGTTCCACAAGCGTGCCCTGTGGTTGCGGCTGCTCATGACCGACCAGCTTTTCGGATTCGATGGTTGACACGGCGACGACCTCCAGAGACGATCGGTCACGACACTGCAACGAGAATTCGCGCACTAATTGACCAGTGAGTATGCTAACTCGACAGCCAGTCGTGGCTCATCAACGGAGGGGAACCATGGGGGAACTCGAGGGCCGTGTCGCCTGCATCACGGGCGGCACGAGAGGAATCGGTTTGGCAATCGCACGAGCGTTTCTCGATGAGGGTGCACGTGTGGTCATCAACGGCCGAGATGCCGCCAAGGCGCAGGTGTCGATCGACTCGCTCGACGCGGGCGACCGGGTGCACTTCATCGCCGGCGACGTGAAGGTGCGCGCCGATTGCGAAGCCATCGTCGAGGGCACGGTCGCCCACTTCGGCGGCATCGACATACTGGTACCCAACGCCGGAGGCGGCAGCAACTACGCGGTCGTCGCACAGATGACCGACGAGTCGATGCAGGACGCGATGCTGTGGAACTTCTGGCACACGTTCTGGACCATGCGCGCTGCGCTCAACCACATGATTCCGAAGGGTTGGGGGCGAATCATTGCGATGAGCTCCGTCGAGGGCAAGATGGGCAAGCCGGCGATCTCGAGCTACGTCGCGTCGAAGCATGCGATCAACGGGTTGTGCAAGTCCGCTGCCAAAGAGGTGGGCACGATGGGTATCACCGTCAACGCGGTGTGCCCCGGTGCCATCGAGACCGACGTGATGAAGGCCCAGGGCCCTGGCGCCGCCGAAGCGATGGGTCTGACCTATGACGGACTGCTGCAGATGTTCGCCAACGACTCGGCGGTCAAGCGGCTGAACGACTGCGAAGACGTCGCCATCGTCGCCGTGCTGCTGGCGTCTGACGCCGGAGCCGGAATCACCGGATCGATGATCTCGATCGACGGCGGAACATCGCCGTACTGACGGCACACGAATCAACGCAGAACGCACACGAAACCAACGCTGGACGAAAAGGGGAGCAACAACATGGGCAAGCTCGATGGCAAGGTTGCGTGCATCACGGGCGGCACGCGCAGCATCGGCAGGGCAATCGCCGAGGCGTTCATTGCTCAAGGCGCATCGGTCGTCGTGAACGGGCGCGGCGCGGCCAAGGGGCAGCAGTGCCTCGACGAACTCGGCGCAGGTGACCGCGCCGCGTTCTTTGCTGGCGACGCGTCGAAGCAGTCCACCGTCGAAGGACTGATCGACTTCACGATCGAACGCTATGGACAGCTCGACATCTGCTGCCTCAACTCTGGCGGCCTGCAGATGACGGCACCGGTCGCGCAGATGACCGACGAGGAGTGGAAGCTCGAGATCGACTGGAACCTGAACCACGTGTTCTGGGGCATGCGTCGCGCACTGAACCACATGATCCCACGGCAGTCCGGCCGGATCATTGTTACATCGTCGGTCGAGGGCAAGCTCGGCAAACCAGGCATCTCCGGCTACGTCACCACTAAGCATGCGGTCAACGGGTTGGTCAAGTCGGCTGCGCAAGAAGTGGGCACACTCGGCATCACCGTCAACGCGATCCTGCCGGGCCTCATCGAGACCGACATCGTGCGCGCCACCGGCCCCGACTCTGCCATCGCGATGGGGCTCGACGGCTACGACGCGCTCATCGACATGTTCGCCCAAGAGTCGTGCATCAAGCGCCCCAACCGTGTCGAAGAAGTGGCGGCCGTTGCTGTGCTGCTCGCCTCCGATGCGGCCCGCAACATGACGGGTTGCCTGTTCCCCGTCGACGGCGGGACGATGCCCTACTGACCGAACTCGGGACTGATCGAACTCGGGACTGACCGAACTCGGCGGTCACCACCGTCTCAGAGAGAGACGATGGTCACCGTGCCGGTCGATCCGTCGACGGTGATGGTGGCGCCGTCGGGGATGCGCTGCGTGGCATCGACCACCGACACGACGCACGGCACACCAACCTCGCGGCTGACGATGGCAGCGTGGCTGGCGATCGCCCCGACGTTGACCACCACCCCGGCTACCGACAAGAACAGCGGCGTCCACGATGGGTCGGTCGTGGGCGCAATCATGATGTCGGTTGGTTCCAGGTTGGGTGCGTCGGCGGGGTCGAGGATCACCCGCGCGGTACCAGTGACCACCCCTTGAGCGGCGGGCGCACCCTGCAACACATCACCCACGCTGACCGGCGTCGCGGTTGCTCCCGCGTTGCGACGCGCCCACGTGGAGATCGGCGGTACACCGTCTTCGAGTGCGACGATGTACGGCGGCTCAAGTTCGCTGAGTTGCCTGAACGATTGGTCGCGCTCACGGATCGTGCCCGCAAACGATTCAGGGTCGGCCAAGAACGCATCGAGTTCGTCGTCGAGCAGCATGAACACCTGTTGCGGGTCGATGGTGACATCGCGCTGCACCATCCGCCGACCGAGTTCCATGAACGCCAACTTGGCTTCGTGGATCACCCGGATGCACGCGCCCTTGCCGCGTTCGCGCAGCGAGTAGAACAACGCTGCCGACGACAGTCCAGCCTGCAGCATGCCGCTGGTCTCAGGGTCGTCGGCGACCAGCCCGAGGAGTTCGGCGGCCAACACTTTGCGCTGCTGCGCCGCGGCAGCGCGCGCCACGTGTGGCGAACGGTCCTCGGTCTGGAACCGTAACCGCTCGAGCATCGACAACGCCAGGGTCGGTTTGGTGGTCCATGAGTGGGCGCGCATGTCCCACTCGTTCGGCCCGCGATGGCCATGCTCGGCCAACATTGCCTGCCATGCGGCAAGAAACCCCACAGCATCTGGAGATGACGATTGCGTCAGCCGATCGAGCAGGTCGCCGATGCCCTGATCGAACGCATCGGTTAACTCTGGCGATGCCTTGACGAGCCGGCTGAGATCCCACATCGCAAACGATGCCTCTGCCGACTCGATGTTTCCCACTGCCGCCATCACCTTGACGGCGTCTTCGCCACGACCGATCGCTGCACACACCGCTTGCACCGCGCCCGGCCCGAGCGATGCGCCAAGGCACACCTCGCAATACGACGTCCACACGTCGTAGATGAGTGGCGCCATCGCTCGACCCCGCGCCACCAATTCCGCATCGGACAACGAGGCCAGATTCGGTCGTTCGGCCACCGTACGCCGGGCCAGGGCAGCACCAGCGTCCATCGCCTCGAAGCGATCGGTGCTCATCACCCAGGCCATCTTGGTGGCCAGCTTGGCCGACTGTGCCTCGTTCTCGTCGTCCGGATGAGGCTGATAGACCGGTACCCCCGGATGGTCACCGAAGTAGGCCAAGTCGATTGCGGCCGGGGTGGCCCCCGGCATGCGGCACCCCATCAGACGCGGCAACGACAATTGATTGTAGAAGTACCCTCCCCAGTTACCGAACACCTCGGGCGGATCGAGCGCGAACTCATCGTGGTCGAGCACACCGAACTGCACGAATCCCTCGGCGACCCCGGGGATGCACCCCTTCATCCACCCGAGGCTCCAGCCGAGCGGGCTGAACGGGTCTGGCCCGACCTCATCGGCGTTCGCGCGTGTGTAGTAGGGAAAGCGCGAGCTGATCTCGGTGTCGGTAATCCAACGATCCATGATGTGATGATCCCCCAACGTGTAATGCGCTTCGGCTCGTACCGGCGCGCGCAGAGCGAGTATCACATGACAATGGGGATCGAGCAACAGTTCCGGATGGACGATCTCGTCTCGGTGGTCACCGGCTCGGGCCAGGGCATCGGGCGGGCGATCGCATGGGCGCTGGCCGACCTGGGTAGTGATGTCGTACTCAACGCGCGACGGTTCGCCGACCTCGAGGTCGCTGCAGCCGGCATTCGCGATCGCGGCCGTCGCGCGCTGATTGTCGAGGGCGACATTCGTGATTTCTCCGAGCAGCTCGCAACGCGCACGATGGACGAATTCGGGCGGATCGACGTGTGGGTCAACAACGTCGGAGGGTCTGACGACAAGACGACCCTTGCACTGCTCGACACCCCCGACGATGTGTTCCGGTCGCAACTCGAACTCAACCTCACCAGCGCATTCCAAGGGTGCAAGGCAGCGGCGAAACGGATGACCAGCGGTGGGTCGATCATCAACATCTCCTCGGGCGCCGGAACCCGCGGCTCACCATTCACCGGCCCCTATGCGGCAGCGAAGGCCGGGATGAACAACCTCACCCAGACATTGGCGCTCGAGCTCGCTCCGAAGATCAGGGTCAATGCCGTGGCCCCGGGACCCGTCGCCACCGAGGCGTTCCTCGAGGTGCTCAACGTCGCAAAACAACTCGACGAGATTGCCGCCACCATCCCCCTCGCACGATTGGGTACGCCTGACGACATCGCTGCTGCGGTGGTGTACTTCGCCTCACCGGCATCGTCGTGGGTGACCGGGCAACTGTTGCTCGTGGCGGGTGGCCGCACCCAACGTACCTACAACTACCGGCCACAGAACACCACGACCACCGCCGAATCAGTCGAGATGAAGGCACCATGACGATCACCACGACCATCACCGAGGACGAGGTACGGGCGTTGGTCGGCCACCGCTTCGTCGGCGGCCGATACCGGATCGAGCACTGGGAGAACTGGCTGCTCACCAACTGCACCGGCAGCGAACCTCTGCCCGACACGCTGGTCCACCCGATCGCGTTGTTCCACGTCCCCATCCTTGGCGTGGGCACGTCGATCACTGAACTGTTCGCTCTCGGCCATGCCCGCGGAGCTGGTTCGGTCGGACTCGAGGGGTACGACTGGGAGTACTTCGAAACCTTGCACGAAGACATCGAATACCGGATGGAAGGTGGCATCGTCGAGGCCGAGCGACGCACGAGTGACGACGGCCGGGTGTACGACCTCGTCGCATTCCAGATCGGTCTCCACGACGGAGACCACATGGTCGCACGAATCACGAACCGCTGGCGGTTCTACCGGGAGGCATCATGAACGTGCAGGTCGGCGACGAGATCGCCCCGTGGACGATGGCGCACGTAGACCCGGCCCGGATGCGGACGATGGCGGCCATCTTGCGCGACCCGTACTCGGTGCACTGGGATTCGGTGGCCAACGGCGCGCTGGGGATCCCCGGACGGGTGGTCAACCAGGGTCCACTCAACCTCGGCTATGTCGTCAACATGTTGATGGCCTGGGCCGGCCCACAGTGTGTGCGTCGCCTCACCGTGTCGTTCGGACACCCGGTACTCGACGGCGATCATGTGGTCGCACACGGCCGTGTCACGGCGGTAGAGCCGGGGGCCACCGAAACAAGGGCCACGTGCGACATCTGGTTGGATCGTGAAGGCGTCCCGGTCGTCACCGGAACCGCCGTCGTCGCCGTCACCTGATGCTGCGGGGCACTGTTCATAGGGGATCATCCGGGTTAGAATCGCGGAATCGAGAACTCCTTCGCTCCTCCCGTGCGTGAATAGCCGGTGAAGCAGGCCGAGCCTGCCGAGCAGGCGGTAGCCAAGCACCTGCCACGATTGCCGGTCCAGCGCAAGCTGGCCGTCGGCGCGGCCGACGATGCATTCGAGCGCGACGCCGACCGCATGGCCGACATGGTGCTCCGCTCGCCGTCCACGGAGGGTGTCCGCACCAAGCCGGGGCGGATCCGCCTCAACCCCTATCAAGCACTGTCGGGGAGCCCCCTGCGCCGTGTATCGCAGACCATCGGAGCCGAGGGCGGCACCATTGACAACGACACCGCTTCGCGGATCCGCTCCGCGCGTGGCCAGCCGCTCGATCCGAATGTGCGCAGGTCGATGGAAGGCGCGTTCAATGGCGCCGACTTCGGCTCGGTGCGGGTCCACACGGGTCCCGAATCCACCGAGCTGAACGATCGCATCCAGGCCAAGGCGTTCACATCTGGCTCCGACGTCTTTTTCCGAGATTCCGCTCCCGATGTCAGCCGTGCCAGCGGGCAGCATCTGCTCGCTCATGAATTGACCCACGTGGTCCAGCAGAGCGGCGTTCCGGCTGCCGCCCAGCGGGTACACCGCCTCTGGAAACCGTTCAAGAAGAAGCGCAAGCCGGTCGCCGTGAGCGCACCGACGGTGGCCGCCTCGACCACCGGTGAGGACCTCGTCAAGATGGTGCAGGGCGCTGACATCGCAACGCGGGGGTTCATGGCCAAGGACCCGAAGTTCCTCACCAAGGTCGAGGCGCTGCCGCCCGAGTTGAAGGCGGTCGTGATGCCGTTGCTTCGCGCTGCGCTGCCCGCCGTCGTCTCCGACGCAACGCCGGACAACGACGCCGACGACACCGACGACACCGACGACGGCGGGCCTGGTGACGGTACCGAGCAGGTCGGACAGGTCGGACAGGTCGAGCCGGTCGACGAGACCCCCTCGCCCGGCGTCGACCCCGAGGTGCAGGCACAAGAGCAAGCCAAGGCAGAAGCCGAAGCGGTCGCGAAGGCACAGGCAGAAGCAGAAGTCGCAGCTGCTCAGGCACAGGTCGAGGCCGAAGCCGCGGCGAAGGCTAAAGAGGAAGCCGAGGCGGCAGAAGCGGCCAAGGCGAAGGCCGAGGAAGAAGAGCAAGCACGGCTCGCTGCCGCAGCGAAGGCCAAAGAAGAGTCCGAAGCCAAGGAGAAATCCGAGGCGGAAGCCAAGGCGAAGGCCGAGGCAGAAGAACAGGAACGCATCAAGGAAGAGGCCCGCCTGCAGGCAGAAGCGGCGGCGAAGGCTAAAGCAGATGAAGAGGCCAAAGCGGCAGCGAAACTGAAGGCCGACGCCGAGGCGCTGCGGGTCGCTAAGGTCGCCAAGGAGGACAAGAAGTACCACACCACCAGCGAGATCGAGGACTTGTCACTTCCGGGTTTCCTCGAGTACGTCGATCAAACGCCGACGTGGGACGCGCGTAGCACCATCACCGACCCCGAAAAGGCCGACATTCGCTCGATCCTGTCGTTCTCACGCGAGCCTGGCGTGGCGGCCACGCTCGGCGCCTATAAGGTCGGCGCTCTCCGTGGCCTCACCGTGCCGCTCATCGATGCGTTCTCCGATCTCCGTTGTTACGTGGCGGCTGCGGCGACCAACGACCCGATCGCGATCGCTGCCGTTGATTCGCTGGCCAAGGCGATCACCACCGGCAACGCACTGAAGCGACTGCTCGCCGGTTTCCCGAGGTGGGTCCTCAAGACAGCGCTGAACGACAACTGCCTCGACATTTTGATCTCGCATGCTTGGGTCGACGAAGTCATCAACTACTACAAGACATCGGTACCAAAGCCGATCTTCCAGGCTGACACCGGCGCCGATTTCATGTCCTGGATGGAGGCTCGCAACGAAGGCTGGGACCCCCTCACCTTCTCCACCGGTGCACTGAAAGGCAAGATCCGCAACTTCCACCGCTTCACGCTTCAAGCGTTGGAACGACTCCAAGACAACTATGCCGCAGGCAACACCGCGCAGTTACCGCTGATGTTGATCCTCCACGCGGCCGTCGACCACAACGGAGCGTTCCACCGCGAAGACGCGATGACCGATGCGATCACCGATGCCCACAACTTCGTCGTGATGATCGAAGGTGGTAAGTCGCTCGGCAACTATCAGAGCCAGATCGGGCCGATCGCCACCAAGTTCGGGGTCAACGGCAAGATCGACCAGGTGATGTTCGCCGGGCACGGCAACACCACGCTGATCCAGATGGCCGGCACTATCAAGAACATTGGCGGCAAAGTCGGCGAGGTCAACAAGCGGATCGACGTGGTCAACAAAAAGCGTGCCGCCGACGCGCTGTTCGACGAGGTACTCGCCAACATGGCCGATACCGGTGAGGCGGCAGCACAGGCGCTACTCACACCTGGTGCCACGTCGTACCGGCGGATCCTGTTCAACGCCTGTCTGACCAACTCGAACGTCATCGACATGGCGCTCGACGACGACAACGCTCTCGCCCAGGCCGAGATCCGGGACTACCTCTCGAGGAATGCAAGTTTGGCGACCTATCTCGGTGCCAAGGCCAAGAAACAGGGCTACGACGTCACGTCGCTCGGCGCGAACGCATCGATCGGCGAGGTCGATCTGGTCGACTCGACCGGAGGCCTCAACATGGTTTCCGGTGCAGATCCGAAGGTCACTGCGAGCAAGTTGGAGTACGCGGAGGAGGGCATCGAGCCGCTCGGCGTGCTACGTGCTGCCCTTGAATCGTGGGCCTACGACCCAGCCGAGACCTACAAGGCCATGGCCCGACGGGTCGCTGCCGCCGTCGACGACTGGGACGACATCATCATCTGCACGATTTATAAAGCCATCCTCGAGAGTGAAGCGAACGGCGACTCCGGTATCGCCACGACCATGAAGCAATGGTCCAATTTGGCGAGCTCGTTCTCGGAGATGAAACACGACGCCGAACTCAAGGTCAGCGCGATCAGCGGCACCTACAACATCAGCTCCTATTACGCCGAAATCGATCGGCTGCTTGCCGAGCTTCAGAACTCGTCGCTGTGGGGGTCGACACCTGCCATCGAGCTCGTGATGCTCCAGATCTGGATGGGCTGTTTCCCGGGTAAGAGTGCATTGCACGACAGCTTCATCAGTGGCCTCGGTGCCTTTACGGCGAAGTCGGCGATGGTCGGCGACGGCAAGTACGTCGATGTCGGTTATCTCGAGTCCCAATCACTACTCACTCCGCTGCTCGCTGGCCCACCGATGGCTGGCAAGACGATTCTTGCGCTCATCGCACTGCTCGATGGCGGTGCGCCGGCCAGTGCCAAGGCGTACTTTACGACGAGGATGGAGCCTGGTGCACCCGAGATTCCCGAGCTCGCCGAAGTTGCCGAGGTGCCCGAAGTCAAAAAGCAAGCCGCACCTCGAGAAGAGGTCGCTGAAGTTCCTGAGGTGGCCGGCCGCGCCAAGGTCGACGAGATCACCCCGAAGAAGCGACCTGCTGCCGCAGAGATCCCGAAGCTCGAAAAGCTCGAAAAGCTCGATGCCGTCGCTGCACCCCAGGGTCCGGTGCAGCCCGGCAAATCGCTGGCGCCGGTGATGGCCCCAGGACGCAAGGGTCGCCCGAAGCGCGACCTCGTGCCGAAGGTGGCAGCCGTCAAGCCGTACATGCCGGCGACACTCGATATCGGCATCCTCGTGGCCAATCGCGCCACCGAGGAAGAACTCATCGCGAAGCTGAAGTAGTCCGTGTCGTTGGAGTTCACCGAAGCAGGTTCGCTGGCCGGCGCGGACGGTTCGTTCGTGGGTGTCGCTCCCGACGGCAACACCGTTGTGGTGGCGCGCCGTGGACGAGCCATGGTGTGGGAGGATGACGAACTACGCCACACCGTCACTATCGCCGGATACAACGGCGGCGCGATCGCGTTCGACCCGAGCGGCCCGCTGGCCCGACTCGGCCACTGGACGCTCGACCTGCAGAGCGGGGCCGCCCACTCCGGTTCGGGTGGCATCGACCTGCTCACCGCCGGCCTCGAATTCTCCGAGCGGGCACCGTCACGTTTCTACAGCACAGGTTCCTCGGCTGTCACCGCCGACGGTACGCGGCTCGCAACCACGTTCGGTTTCGCACCCTCGAAGGGGATCGGCGATGATATCCGCAACCCGGGTCCGCACGGACAACTGGTGCTGATCAACCCGGCTTCTGGCGAGTTCGTCGCTGTGTTGGGAGACACGAGCAGGCTCAATACTGACCGCGTGATCGCGATCGATGCAGCGCACGTCGTTGCAGCCGGCGCGGGCGTCGGCGTCTGGCGCTCCTCCGATGGCACACCGATCGGCGACAGCGGTGGCCGTCCCAGCCTCAAGCGCAGCGACATCCGGCTGAGCCCGTCCGGTGCGCGCTTCGCCGCGACACGGGTCGATGGCACCGCCGAGTTCGGCTCACTCGAGGCGGCCGAGAGTGCACATGTCTGGACTGCGCACCAAGGCCGGGCGACCGCGCTGGCGTTCCATCCGGAGGGCAAGATGCTCGCCACGGGTGGCGATGATCAGCAGGTGAAGCTGTGGGCGGTTGGCGACGGCACCGCAGAGCTGGTCGGCTGGTACTTCGTCGAACACAACGTTGCCGGTCTGGCATTCGACCCCACAGGCGACCACTTAATGATCGCCACCGGTCGCAACGTGGTCGTCATGGGGATCTCCTGAATGCAGTGGTATCCGGCCTCACACAGACAGCGTTCGCGCGTGAAACTCATCACACGGGTTCGAGCACCGCACGCACACTGACGGGGATCGCGCTGAGTACCACCATGCCGGTGATCGCGTCGTATCCGCTGGCCGTAGTGGTGAGCCGGCTCGTGGGCGTGCCGATGTCGCGGACCTTGTCGTCGCTGAGCGAGCCGTCGCCCCACGAATGCGCCATCGACACCACGCCACGGCGCACATCGGGGGCGGCCTCGCACACGCCGACAACGGCGCCCGTCGGTGACGCGATCTCGACGAGATCACCAGAGCTGACCCCTAACTCGGCAAGGTCGGCAGGGTTCATGTACGCCGAGTTCGTGGTGCCCTTCTTGGCAAGCACCGGCAGTTCGGTGCCAAGCGAGTTGAGCACTGCTTTGAGCCGCCGACTGACCAGTCGGAACGGGTAGACGGCGGGGTCGAACCCGGCGAGGATCTCGGCACCGGTGGCTTGGGCGCGCACCGTGACCAGATCGACCAGCACGTCGTCAGGAGCGACACTGAACCGGGCCGTCGCCGATGGATCAGCAGCGACCACGACGAGCGCAAGATCTTCATGGATCTCGCCGCGGTGAGCGCGCACCTCGCTCGTCGGCATCCGTGATCCGGTATAGATCAGATCGATCACGTCATCATCGGTCGGTGCTGCGAGCGCGGCAAGGTCGCCTCCGGCAAGTGGCAGCGACGTACCGAGCCGGCGCGACAACCCGTGGAACACCTGCCATTCGTTGAGCACGTCATCACTGGCTTCGACGGTGATGTCGGTGTAATTCGTGTACGGCGCCGGAAACCACCGGTCCATGAGATGGGGCACATCGGCGCGCTCTAGCGAGAGGCGGGGTGCGATCACGTAGTCGGCCAGTTCGGCCGTGGATGTCATCCGGTGGTCGACCACGACGAGCAGTTCGAGGTCGGCGAGCGAACGCATCGCCAACTCTTGGTCGGGAAAGGCAACAGCAGGGTTTCCGCCGTTGACGATCAACGCCCGAATCTGGCCCTCGCCGGGCTCGAGGATCTCCTCGGACAACACGCTGGAAAGCATCTCGCCACGGATGCCGCGCATGCCGCGCATGCGGTGTGCCGGGCCGCTGAGCGGATCGCGTGCGCCGAACACCTGAGCGCGCTTGGGTACGTCGGGGTAGAGGAACAAACCGGATTCAAGACGATCGCCTTCACGGTTGACCCTGCCGCAGACGATGTTCATCGCGAGGGTAAGGTGCTCCATGATGCTGGAGTTCGGCGCCATGTTCGGCCCGGTTCCAGTACCCACCGAACCGCGGGTACCAGCCGCGAACATGTGAGCTGCAGCCAGCAGATCGTCACCGTCGATGCCACACCTGTCCGCGACATAGCCGACAGTGAATGGTGCAACACCATCGGCGAGACGGTCGAGCCCGTCTACCCACTGATCGCAGAACTCGTGGTCGTGCAACCCTTCGCCAAGGATGATGTTGAGGAAGCCGGCGAGCAAGGCTGCGTCTTCGCCGGGGCGAACCTGCAGATGGATGTCGGCAAACGTGGCCATCTCGGTGCGACGCGGGTCGACCACGATCAGCTTCATCCCGCGGGCCTTTGCCTGACGCATCTTCGTGAACGGGTTCGTCCCCTGCAGACCGCCGACAGCCCCGTAGCTCGAGACCATCGGGTTGTAGCCGACTGCCATCGACACATCGGCATCACGGAAGTTGTGGAAGCCCGCCTCCCACATCCCGATCCGCAGCGGAGCGGTGGCCTTCGCCGGTTGATCGATGGTGACGGACGTGTAGAACGACGACGAGCCGATGCCCTTGTGGAAGCCACGAGCGCTCTCAAGCGCGCACGAGTTCTGATAGCCGCCGGTGCCGGTGTAGGTGGCCACGGCGCGGGGACCGTACTGCTCGATGATCGCCGCCAACTTGGCGGCGATCTCGTCGAGCGCCTCGGTTGAGGCGATAGCCGTGAGATGTCCGTCGCTCTCACGGCGGTACGAAGAACGCAACCGATCAGGATGATTGATCTGGGCGGGCAGTTGGCGTCCCTTGATGCATGTGTAGCCCTCGAACAGCGGATCGTCGGGAACGCCGCGTACGTCGACCACCCGGCTCTGGCCATTGTCGTGCAGCACATCGACCTCGATCGGACATGCTGCATGACAGACCCGGCAGAACGACCGCTTCGTTTCGATGGCCATGACTCCCCCTCGTTGCCAGCCGGATTCAACCTCCGGCAGATGAATAAACTCACTGATCGGTTAGTTTCGCACAGAAGCAGCCCAAAGGGGGAAGAGAAGATGAAGACGTGGATCACCGATTGGCCCGCCAGCCCACGCTGGCCCCATTACACCAGGGCAAATGCCGGTGAGGTACTGCCCACCCCGGCCAGCCCTCTCGGCCAGCAGTTCTCGTGGGACAACGGCATCTGTCAAGGCTGGCGTGACGGCTATGTCCGCATCGGTAGCTACACCGCAGACGAGTGGGATGAGCGGCTACCCGAGACCGTCGGCTTCTTCGGCGGCTACATGTACATCAACCTTGCCAACGTGCGGATGCAGGGCGTGCGCAGCCCTGCGGTCACCGTCGAGCAACTCGACCTTGCGTTCTTCGGCGACCACCCCGATGTACCGCCGTATGTCGCACATCCGGGTGATGAAAGGCCGGAACTGACGCCGTCAATCCTGGAACATCTCGGGTGGGTGATGTCTACGACCACGTTCCCCGAGATCAATGACGAGCGAACCCAGACCATCGCGCTCCGTGCCAGCCGCCCCGACTTGACGTCGCTCAGCGATGCCGAACTGGTGGCACGGGCGCGCGCCACGCAGCCGATGCTGCGCAAGTTGTTCGACAGCCACACCGTCACGTCCAGCAGTTCCGGGATCGCCCCCGGGATGTTGTTCGCCGTCGGGCAGGCCGTCGAGGACCCCTCCATTGCGATGACCCTCTTGGCGGGGCTCGGCGAGGTCGACTCTGCCGAGCCCAGCTATGCACTGTGGGACATCTCGCGCACCCTACGCGCATCGGCCGAACTGGCCGCCGCCTTCGATGCGGGTATCGATGGACTGCTCGACCGGTTGGCCCAGTCCGACAGCGATGACGCCCATGCGTTCAGCGCAGCGATCGAGCAGTTCCTGACCGACTACGGCTCACGTGGGCCGAACGAGTGGGAGATGAGCGCCGAGACGTGGGAGACCAAGCCAGCGATCATGCTCGCCGCCCTCAACCAGGTGCGCGGGCAGGCAGACGCCGAGTCGCCCCGCATTCGCAACCGGCGACGCGCCGACGAACGTGAGGCGATGACCACGGTCGTGCGGGCTAAGGTCGCCGCACTCGGCAACGAAGAGCTCGTCGGAACGTTCGAAGCAGCGCTGATGGCGGGCCACCAGTTGGGGTTCCGTGAACGGACCAAAACCAACATCATCCGGGTCGTCCACGAGGGACGGATGGTCTTTCGTGAGCTCGGCCGTCGCCATGTCGTATCCGGCGACCTACGCGACCGCGTACACGTGTTCATGCTCCTCAACGACGAGGTCGAGGAGTTCATCGCCGACCCGGCCTCGTTCACCGACATCCTCGCCGAGCGGTACGTACAGTGGCAGTCCCTGTGGGAACTCGAGCCACCGTTCTTCATCCGCGACGCGCAAGTGCCCCCGATCGACACCTGGCCGCGTAAGGGCACCGAAGCTGCGGCACAAGTGGGCGCCGGCACGGTGCTACAGGGGGTTCCAGGTTGCCCCGGTCTCGTTCGTGGCACCGCTCGTGTGATCCTCGACCCCGGTGATCCGGGTGCGCTGCAACCCGGCGACATCCTCATCGCACCGATCACCGACCCGGCATGGACCCCGCTGTTCATGACGGCAGCCGGGGTCGTCGTCAACGTCGGCGGGCAGATCAGCCACGCCATTATCGTCAGCCGAGAACTCGGCTTGCCGTGCGTCGTCTCTGTCGTCGGTGCCACCGAGATGATCCCCGACGGTGCGCTCGTCGAGGTCAACGGCAGCACCGGCCAGGTCACCGTGATCGAGGTGCCTGCGTGAGCCATCCGTTCCGGTTCGGCTGTCAGTACTTCGCACCCGAGACCGCCGCCCAGTGGCGTGATACCGCCCGCGAGGCGCAAGATCTCGGATACTCGGCGTTCCATCTTGCCGATCACTACTTCGGCCCCGGCCCGGCCCAACAGGCCGCAAGCCACCCGGTGCAGACCGTGGCCGCGATCCCGGCGATGATGGCCGCTGCTGCGGCTACCACCACGATCAAGATCGGCTGCAGGGTGCTGTGCGTCGACTACCACCATCCGCTCGTACTCGCGAAAGAGTTGGCGACCATCGACCTGTTGTCCGATGGACGGCTCGAAGCCGGCTTCGGGGCCGGGTGGATCACCAGCGAGTACGCGGCAATGGGCATCAACATGGACCGTGCCGGTGTTCGCATCGACCGGATGATCGAGTACGTCGAACTGGCACGAGCGTTCTTCGCCGGTGCCGAGCTGGCGTTCGACGGGTCGCACGTCACCGCTCGCGACATGACTGCGGTACCTGCCGCAGTACAGCCCGGTGGGCCAAAGATCATGATCGGTGGCGGGGCCGAGCGGGTACTCAAGACGGCTGGCCGCCTGGCCGACATCGTGTCGATCAACTTCGACAACTCGGCCGGCAAGATCGGTGCGCATGGGATCCACTCGGGCACCGCGGCCGGAACGCAGCAGAAGTTGGCATGGGTCCGCGAGGGTGCTGGCGCACGTTTCGACGACGTCGAAATCGAGATTGCTGCGTACTTCACCACGGTCACTGACAACAGCCAAGCCACGACCGCTGCGATGGCGGGCGCGTTCGGGTTCGAGCCAGAGGCACTTGCTGCGCACCCCCATGCGCTCATCGGCTCGGTCGACGAGATCTGCGAAACCCTCGAACGCCGACGCACGGACTACGGCATCAGCTACATCACCGTCGGCGAGGCAGCCATGCGGGCCTTCGCCCCGGTCGTCGCCCGGCTCACCGGCACCTGACCACCGGCACCTGACCACAACACCCCTAGTCCAACGAGAAAAAAGGAAACAATCATGAGCGGTCTACTTTCCGGCAAGATCGCCGTCGTCACCGGTTCCAGTCGCGGCATCGGTCGCGGTACCGCTGTTGCGCTCGGCGAGCAGGGTGCTACCGTCTACATCACGGGGCGCAGCACCGGTAGCGGTGAACTCACCATCGATACCACGGCCCGCCTGGTCAACGAGGCGGGCGGCCATGGCATCCCGGTACAGACCGACCATGGCGACGACGCCCAAATAGCGGCACTGTTCGCGGCGGTCGCCGAGCAGTCCGGCAAGATCGACATCTTGGTCAATAACGTGTACAAGATCCCCAGCCCGCCAGCGTGGGGCGGCGGGTTCTGGGATCATCCGATCCACATCTGGGACGACCAGGTCGGTATCGGGTTGCGTGCCCACTACGTCGCCTCGTGGTACGCAGCCCCGTTGCTGTTCGCTGCTGGCCCCGGCGGACTTATCGTCAACGTCTCATCACCAGGCGGCCAGTCATACCACTTCAGTTCGTCGTACGGCGCGGGCAAGGCCGGCCTTGACCGACTAACCAAGGACATGGCAATCGAGTTGGAACCCAAAGGCATCGCCGCGATCGTGCTGTACCCGGGCTCGGTGTCGACCGAGTTCATCGTCGAGGCGAGCAAGTCGCGCGGGATGGATCTCGCCGAAGCACAAACGCCGCTGGCCGTCGGCCGGACCGTTGTGGCACTGGCCACGTGCGACGACATGATGGCCCGCTCCGGGTCGATCCAGTGGGTAGAAGACCTTGCCGAGGAGTTCGGAATCGTCGACGAGCACGGCCACCGGCCACCTCGCTACGGGCGCCGCTAGTGCAGAGCGGAGTCGCCGAGATAGCTCGATTCGAGTAACTCCCGGTTGCTCAGCAACTCTTTCGCTGAGCCCTGCATCACCAATTGGCCGTGGTTCATCACGTACGCGCGGTCGGCAACCTCGAGCGCAAGGTGGACGTGCTGTTCGACGATCATCACACCACACCCTGCTTCATCCGCGATCCGCCGCACGATCGGCAGCAGACGCTCGACGATGATGGGAGCGAGACCCAAGCTCATCTCATCGACCAACAAACACTTCGGCTCTGACACGATCGCTCGTGCGATCGCAAGCATCTGCTGCTCGCCACCCGACAGGAGACCGGCGGTCCGCTTGCCCAATGGGGCGAGCGCCGGTAAGAGCTCCATCGCCTTGTCGTACGCGGCGGATCGCGATGCGCGGTTGCCTCGAAGACCGAGCCGGATGTTCTCCTGCACGGTGAGCTCGAAGAACAGCGAACGATCCTCAGCCACATGAGCAAGACCGCGTTGGGCCACCTTGTGCGCAGGCACACCAGTCGTGAAACTGCCAAGCACCTCGACGGTTCCGGCGACTGGCTTGAGCAGCCCGGAGATGGTGAGCAGTGTCGTCGTCTTGCCCGCCCCATTCGGGCCGAGTAGCGCAACCACTTCACCCGGGCCGACTGTGAGGTCGAGGTCACGTACGACCGGAATCTCGTCGTACCCTGCGTGCAGGCCGAGAACCCGGATCAGTGGTTCGGCATCGTCAGCCATTGCTGTCTCCGTTCAAGGCGTCGGTACTGGGAACTGCCGAGTCACGGTTTGCAGCCAACGACGCACCCGCTCGTGCTTGCGCTTCGCCGGCTGACTGGCCGAGGTACGCCGCGATGACCGCTGGATCCTTGCGGATCTCGGCTGAGGTGCCATGGGCGATGATTTCGCCGAAATCGAGCACGTAGATGTAGTCGCAAACATTGAGCACGAGACCCATGTCATGATCGATCAGGAAGACCGATGTACCACCCTCGACAAAGCCACGAAGATGTCCGCCCAGCAGTTGGCTCTCAGCGGTGTCGAGTCCGGCAGCCGGCTCGTCGAGCAGCAACAGCTTTGGGCGTGCTGCCAACGCCCGAGCCACGCCGACCAACTTTCGCTGCCCATGTGACAGATCACTGGGCAGTCGCTCGGAGATGCCCTCGATACCTAAAACGGCGAGTGCTGCATCGACTTGGGCAATGTTTTCTTTCGAAGTGCGACCGGTACGCAGCAAATCGAGGGCGAACGAATACCACTTTGGTCGTTCCGCAGCCACCAACAGGTTCTCGCGCACCGTGAGATCGTCGAACAATTCGAGCGACTGAAACGTGCGCGACAGGCCGAGGTGGGCTCGCCGATCTGGTGACAGTGCTGCAAGATCATGCCCATCGAACTCGACGCGTCCCGAAGACACGGATGTGAAGCCGGTGATGGCGTCGATAAAGGTAGTCTTGCCGGCACCGTTGGGGCCGATCAGTCCGACGAGGGAACCCTCATTCACTTCGAGGTTCACATCGGCGTTCGCCGCCAAACCTCCGTAGCGAACCGTGAGATCGATCGTGCGAAGCAGCGCCATGTCACTTCACCTCCACAGCAGAGGGTGCCTGACCAGCGGCGGCGAGCACTGGTCGCGCCGTTGGACGTGCCCGTTTCGCCCGCGACTGCATTACCGACGACCGAATGAACACCGCCAGCACTGCACCCAGGAGCGGCATCCAGAACCAACTGTACGAATCCACGCGTAGCGGCCAGATCCCGGCGCCAAGAGCAGCACCAATCGCCGCCGTCGGACCAAGTCGACGAACGGCGGCTAGCCATTCAGCAGAGCGTGCCTTGCGGAGCCATCGTCCGAAGTGTTGGAACAGTGGCTGTAGCGACGGTGCGATTCCGGTGGGATTGGCGACGGCCGTCACGATCAGCCCGATGCCACCGAAGACCGTGGTGTATCGGTCGATGTTGGTGCCATGGAAGAAATAGTTGCTCGACACGGCGATGACCCCGGCGGGCGCAAGCAATCCACCGACGATGGCACCGTTGATCGACGTGATGCCCCCGAGATAGGCGAACGCGAGGTAGGCCAACGATGCTTGGTACACGAAGTTTGCCGATGACACGTCATTCTGCTTGAAGCCGAGCACGACACCGCCGATGCCTGCGATACCAGCGCTGATGGCGAACGCCAGGAGCTTGGTCCGCGACACGTTGATACCAGCGGCCGCAGCCGCTCGTTCGTTGGCGCGTACGGCCAAGAACCTTCGGCCTGTGCCGTTTCGGCGCAGGTTGGCCACCAGTAGGGCGCACAGTATGAGAACAACCAGCACGAAGATCGTGAACTCCGGTCGGTCGCTCAGCCCTTTGTCGCCGATCGATTTCAGATCGATGCCGAAGAAGTGCGCGGAACGAACATTGGCCGGTGCGCCTGCGCTGAGGCCGGTAAGGGATGCGTTCTCGAAATACAGCGATTGCAATGAGATGGCAAACGCAACGGTGACGACGGCGAGCTGAACACCACGAATCCTCACGGCAGGTAGACCGACGATCACACCGACCACGATGGCCGCGAGCACCCCGATCAATGCCGCGATCGGCCACGGCAAACCTGGTCCACTGACCGGGAAGGGATTACTGGTGGTGGTCGATCCATTTGCCATCATTCGGGCCATGATGAACGCCGCCGCCCCTGCAAGCGACATCTGGGCGAGCGAGATCTGCCCGACGTACCCCGTGATCACCACCATCGACAACATGATGATGGCCGCTACCAATGACGTCGTGAGGGCCAACGCGAAGACCGTCCGTTTTCCACTGCCCTCGAACAAGAACGATGCAGAGACGACAATGATCGACCAGGCGATGAGATGTTGCTTGATCCGCACAGGGTAAGGAGCAAGGGGAAGTCGACGTTCCTCTACGGTTCCACGAATCGGCAGCTTCTTGCCGCGGATGAACAGCACGAGACAAATCGCAACAAGCGGCACGACCTCGCGCACACCCGAGCGAAGAAATGTTGGAAACCAGTCTTTACTCGACCAGAATCCGAGGAGCGACTGGACAGCGCCGAGTGCCAGGCCACCCCACACGGCGACCATCACCGATTTCAGCCGGCCAATGAGCGCGGCCCCGAGTGACGCAACGACCAATGCGCTCAACCCGACCGGAGTGAGCGAACCGGTGATCGGACCAACCACGATCGCCGCCACGGTAGCTAAGACCGATGCGATGACCCAGTTGAGCGCGGCGAGCAACTGCGGAGAGTAGCCGAGCAATACGGCACCCTTTTCGTTGCCGGCTGCTGCCCGCGTGGCGAGCCCGAAACGGGTGAGATGAAACAATGCATGAAGCGCAACCCCGATGATGAGGGCGACGACGACGGCCCAAACTGCGCCCTTCGGGAACGCTTTGCCAAGCCCGAGAAAGTTCTTGTACACGCCGTCGGGCAAGATGTTGCCGGGCTGGCGACCGGAACCACCGAAGTTGAGTTGCGCCACACCCTGCAGATAGAGCATCACACCGAGCGATCCGATCACCTTGCCGAGCGGGGGCGCGGTGCGTAACGGCCGGAAGACAAAAAAGTGAACGGCGAGTCCAATGAGCACGGCCATCGCGACGGCGACGGCGAAGGCGGGAAGGGTAGGTATTCCCTTGTCGGAGAGCTTGATCGTGACTGGGATGTTGAGCCACGAGGTGGGAAGGATGTCGACCCAGGGAAGACGAATATATCCGTTGCGGTGGGCTTCGTCGAAGGTGAACACGCCGTACATCGCGAAGGCGCCTTGTGCGAAGTTGATGACGCCCGAGCCTCGGTAGACGATGACGAGCCCCGCCCCGAGCATCGAGTACAGCGAGCCGATCCCGAGGCCCAAGAGCAAAAAGAAGATGACGTTGTTCACTGGGTCTCCGTCGAATCAGAACGTGGCAGGACAACGATGATGCGGGCAGGGTTTTTCCCCGCCCGCACCATCGCGTTACATCAGCACTACTTGAGGGCTGTCAGGGCCCAGGTGTGATTTCGGTACCGGCAACCAGGTCCTTACCGGTGAACACGCCACCGACCGGCTGGAGCGCTTTGCCATCCCATTGGGTGGCAGCAACCTCGGAGTTGCAGACCGCAACATACGGCGTCGGCGCTGTGCTGCACGACAACGGCGTCGAGCCGAAGAGGTGCTGACCCGTCGTGGCGGCGTAGGAATCGGCGAGCGCCTTCGAGTCGAGCGTGCCTCCACCGACGACAATCTGACTCGCCGTCTCCCACAGTGACAGTAGTCCGGTGGCCCCCTGTGTTGAGAAGCCCTTGTTCAAGTCCGCCGGGTCCAGACCGTATTCGATCATCTTCTTCTGGTAGATCCCAGCTTCGAAACTATCGCGAGGATCTGCAATCGTCGCGGGATCCTGCAGGACGGCACCAGGAGCGCCGACGAAGTAGATGCCCTTGGCCAAATCGCCCGCTGCCTTCATTGCGTCAAAGTCGAGGCACGAACCAGACAGCACCAAGGGAATCTGATCGGGTGTCCAGCCGAGCCGGCCGAGGCCGTCGACGAAGTTCCAGCAGTCCGAACCCTGAGCCGAGAACACGATGACGTCAGGCTTGAAGTCGAGTACCTCGGTAACCTGCGGCGTCACGTCGGGGGTGGCCGGCTTGACGGGCACACCAATAGACGTGAGGTCGGGCATTGAGCCAGCACGCTTTCCGGTCCCAGCCACAGAACCGTTCAACACGTTGATCGGCTTGTTCTCGAGGTCGTAGTAGCAGACCACGCCTGGCGGCGTGTCGGCCCACGGCACAGCGATCTTCTTCGGCGTGAACTGGGTGGTCGCGAACTCGATGAGGCCGGTGTGGACACCGAGACAGCCACCGCCGCCGCCAATGGCGTAGACGTTCGGCGACGTGAAGTCACCGACGGTGATGGGGGTGATGACGATAACCGGGGTGCCCGCCGCCTGGTAGATCGGGAACTGGTTGCCGAAGAAGTTGATGCTTGAGAACACCATCATCGGGTTGTCGGTGAGCAGTTCGTTCGCGCAGCGCTGCGAGTCGTCAGGTGTGATCGCCATCTTGCAGACCTTCAGGTCGATCGGACGCCCTGGGATACCCTTTTGGATGTCGGCGCCGAGGCCACCGAGTTCGTTGTTGATGTAGTCGGCCGTGGCCTGAGCGGCGGCCGAGAACTCAGGGAAGCTGCCGTTGGGGTCGCCTTCGGGGTTCGCGAATCCGATCTTGATCGGGTCACCCTCCGCCTTTAGCGGCTTCGTACCTGCACAGGTCAGGTCGGCAATGAATCGGCCTGCGCCAGTGCCCCCCGTCTTGTCGAACGAGGCGTCGACAGATCCACAGCCGGAAGCGGTGGCGGCGTCGGTACCAGCCGGAGCGTCGGTACCAGCCGGAGCAGCGGTAGTGGCCGGTGCAGCAGTGTTCGACGTCTTCGTGTCGCTACCACATGCAGCGGCGACCAACGCCAATCCACACACCAGTGCGAGCGCTGGACGCGAACGCGAAATCGAATGTGACCTCATGCTTCCCCCTTGTTCTTCTGTTGAGAACTGGCTACACACCAGCCGATGCGATTCTTACACGTTCGTACCAACTGGTCAATTACTTAGCGGTCCATGGTCTGCGCGATGCACGTGATCAATCGCGGCGCGACCACCGTCGACGTGGCTGCCCTTGTGTAGTCAGTCTCGGATCATCTCGTCCATCACCTGGTGGTAGTGGGCGATCTTGCACTCGCGCTCCGACAAGGTGTTGCGCTGGTAGCCCATCGACCGCTGCGTGCGCTTCAGCTGTTGATAGATCGCAATGTCTTCGGCCACCACACCTTTCAGCCCCTGCCACTGTGCTTGCATCGACGCGAAATACTGGTCGTACTCCGGGTCACCGTGCTCACCGGGGTAGATCAGTTGCCAGCAGTAGAACTTCGTCCGGTCGACGTCGAGCGGGATCGGATGAAAAACCTGGATATGTCGCGGGTTGCAGTTGAACACCGTGTTCGGGAACACCACGTAGTGGCAGATCGCGAACCGGTGGTGGTCGCCCGACTCCCACAGTTCCTCCAGATGATCCGGACGCGGCACGAACATCATCGCGTTGTTGCCGACGATGTGGAACGACGTGTGGCGCGCCGCCTTGGTGAACTCCGGCGGAGAGTGATGCAGCGAGGTGGCGTGGTACACCTCGTTGAAGCCGTCGACGATTGCTTTGTAGTTGACCGGCACCTCCCATTCGAGTCGCTCGAGCACCACCATGTCTTCCATCCGAAACTGGCCGAGGTCGGCCATGATGTCAGCACCGATCCAGTCGACGAGCGGCACCGCATCCTGCGGACCAGCGAGGTTGATCCACACCCATCCGCCCCATTCGCCAGCGGCAACCTTGGGCGAGCGGAGCCCATCGAGGTGCGCAGGGTCGAAGTCTTCTCGTTCGGGCACACCGACCACTTCGCCCGTGGTGTCCATCACCCAGCCGTGGTACATGCACGTGAACCGTCGCGCTCCGCAGCCTTGCTGGTCGACCACGAATGCTGGCCCACGATGCGGGCACACGTTGTGGAACGCGGCCAACTCGCCGTCGGGCTGGCGAGTGATCACGACGGTCTCGCCGTGACCTTCGTACGACATCCAGTCGCCGGTGCCCGCGATCTCCGACGACCGACCGACCATCAGCCAGCTGGCGCGCAGCACCCGCTCGCGTTCCAGTTCGAACCGCGTAGCATCGGTGTACACGTGCCGGTCGAGTTGGCTTGCGCCCTGCTCCGGCAACTGGCGGGCCCCGGGGCCGACCCTGACCGGAACATCGCCTCGTGTTGGTGTGTAGACCATGAGTACCCCCATGTCTCGTGTGGACAACCCAACAGTAGCGAGAGTCGTCCTCGTTGCGAGAGTCGGCGCGACAGCGATCAACTCGTGGCTGGCACCTGCTCAGCCCGGTCAACCCGAACTCGCCGTCGATCTGATCCGGCACGTGCGGTCAGCAACAGCGGTACGCACATCGCCAGGTGAGCGGCTGCCACCATCAGCCACACTTGCCGCGCTGCATCAAGAATTGCCGGTCCTGTTTGGTCACCGACGATCGCCAACGCGAGGACGACACCGATCAGCCCGGCGATTCGACGAAGCAGTTGGTGCGCGCTGTTGGCAGCACCGAGTACGTGCTCGGGCAGGCCGTGCAGCGCGCCCCCGGTGGTGAGGATGCCACAGATCCCGAAACCGGCTCCCATGATCACACATGCCGGTAAGAACACCCCCCAGAAGTCGGGCTGCGCCGAGGCGGCGAAGACGAGCCAGAGCAGCCCGATCGCACTCACGACCGCGCCGGCGCAGATCGGCACGGTGCTGCCCCGACGGTCGGCCCACCGTCCACCGAACAGCCCGCTCATTCCGGCAACCACCTGACCGACCGCCAACGCGCCACCGGCACGCAATACGGTCCACCCCCACAGGTTCACCAGAATCAGCGGCGTCGTCAGGAACCAGGCAAAGAAGCCGACCTGTTGAAATCCGGCGGCAATGGTGTTGGCCGTCCATTGGCGATAGCGAAACAGGCTGACCTCGAACAATGGGTCGACCTCACGACGTGACCTGATCACGAAGATCGCGAGCAGCCCAGCCGCCGCAGCTCCGACGCAGACCGTGAGCGGTGAACCCCAGCCCCAGCGCCGGCCCTGGGACAGACCGGTGGCCATGCAGCCCAACCCGAACGAACCGGTAGCGACACTGACCACGTCGACGGCAACCGGGCGGCGAGTAGTGACCGGCTCGTCGAGCACCCGCCGCCCGACGAGCACGGTGAGGATCCCGATCGGAACCATGCCGGCAAAGGTCCATCGCCAACTCTGGTTCAACACCACGAGCGCACCGATCGTCGGTGCAAGTACGGCACCTACCGACCCGATGCTACCCCACACGCCGATTGCCGCTGACCGCCGTGACAGTGGGAACAGCGGGAGCACCAATGCCAGGGCACTGGACGTGAGGAACGCCGCTCCTGCGCCCTGCAGCACTCGGGCGCCGATCAACCACGAAGGCGTTGGGGCCAAGGACGTAGCAAGAGCGCCGGTCGTGAACAGTATGACGCCGCCGAGGTAGACCAACTTGCGGCCAGCCCGATCGGCGATGCGACCGCTCAACAACAACAGGCTCGCTTGCGCCACCAGGAAGCCCGTCGCAGCCCACGAAAGCACGGATCTGGGAGTAGCAGGAAACTCTCGCTCGATCGCTGGAAATGACACCGCGAGCAGACCGGAGTCGAGCACGAACAACAGAATGCTGACCCCAGCGACAGAGAGGGCCAACCACGTTCGCCGCGGCACGGTCGGCGCCCGCGGTACGGTATCGCCAGCGGCCTCGATGCGGTCGTCCTCAGGAATTTGGCTCACATCCCACGTCGTTTCTCGTCCAACTCAGGAACCGTGACAAGTTACTGTCAGCATGCGGTACCAGCACAGTCGTGCTCGGCGCACTGAGAGGAACCGATGAGCAAGTACACGCTGTCATTCGAAGGTGAGGTCGCATTCGTCACCGGGGCAAGCGGTGGGATGGGTCGCGCTATTGCTGTTGCCTTTGCAGCTGCAGGTGCCTCGGTGGTGCTTGCCGACGTAGCCGAGGCCGAGGGTGAGGAGTCGGCGCGGTTGGCCCGCGAGGCTGGCGGCGATGCCGTGTTCGTGCCGTGTGATGTTGCCGACGTCGCGTCCGTCAAGGCCGCCATAGCCGTAGCCATCGATCGTTTCGGACGGCTCGACTGCGCGGTCAACGCAGCGGGAATCGAGAACGAACGGGTGCCACTACACGAGTGCGACGACGCCGTGTTCGACATGATGCAAGCCGTCAATGTACGCGGCGTCTTTCTGTGCATGAAGCATCAGTTGCGGGCCATGCTCGCTGGCGGCCGACCGGGCGCGATCGTCAACATCGCCTCGTCCAGTTCCTTTCGGCCGCAACCGCATCAGCCCGCCTACACCGCCTCGAAGCACGCTGTGCTCGGGCTCACCCGGTCCGCTGCGATCGACTACGCGGCACGAGGCATTCGCATCAACGCGATTTGTCCGGGCACGATCGACACACCGATGCTGCGCAACGCGATGGAACGCCGTGGCAGCAATGCCGACGACGTCACCAGGCGTCTCAGTCTCATCGGCCGCTTCGGGCGGCCCGACGAGATCGCCGCGGCAGCCCTGTGGCTGTGTTCGGATGCCTCGTCGTTCACGCTCGGCCACGCGCTGTCCGTCGACGCCGGCTACCTAGCCCGCTGACAACCGGCAGTGCTGCGCCGCAGAACCTGGCTCAAAATCTCCGGGCCTTTGGCGTTGGGCTGTCATTGATAACAACCCAACGCCAAAGCTCGGATCGGTGCATGAGTTCGTCGAGCGCAAGGTTGTACAAGCAGCGAAGTCAGATCACCGTTGCCGGTGCAGCAGCGGAGATCACCAACACCCGAAGCCGCGACCGGCTCATCCATTCGGCCAGTCGAGTCAGGGGCGCCACGACGATGAACCGGCCAGCGACAGCCACCGCGCCACCGAGGGCGAGGCCCGCAACGACGTCACCTGGGTAATGCGCACCGACGTACACACGTGTGAACGCCATGGCGACGGCGAGGACGGCTGCGACGGTTCCCCATCGACGGTTGGTCAGCAGCAAACCAACCGCCACGGCACCGGCCGCTGTGGCATGGTCACTCGGGAACGAAAAGTCGGTGGTCGTGTCGACGAGGAGGTGGACACCGGTCATCGCTGTAGAGGGGCGGGCGCGGTCGATGACGCCTCCGATGAGTTGCCCGAGACCGAGCGCAACCAGCGCTGCGGCACCAGCCCAGACGCTGCCGGCAACGCAACGGAGGTCGGCATGCCAGCGGCCATCGAGATAAGCGACTGCGAGCAACACTGCGAAGAGTGCGATGCCGTAGTCGGCATAGGACGTGAAGAACCAGTGTGCCCATCCGGTGCGGTCGGCCAGCCGGTTGATCCAGCGAAAGATGCTGCTGTCCATTCAGTGTGCTCCATTCAGTGTGCCCCGTCGTTCTCAGCGGGATCGAGCAAGATGAGCGTGAAGTTGGTGGGGTCATGACGCGTCAAGATGAGGCGTCCGCCTTCGGCTTCGGCCATCGAACGAGCGAGAGCGAGCCCAATCCCATGCCGGTCACCGTGGCCGCGCTCGAAGATCAGTTCCCGGTCGGCTGCTGCGATGAGTGTGCCTTCGTCGCCCACGTCGATGGCACCGCCGCCGACCACACGACGTTCGGTGACCGAGATCGTTCCGCGACCATGATGGAGCGCGTTGTCGATGAGGACATCGAGAATCTGTTCGATCGAGGCGATCGAGCCCCGAGTGGTCACTTGCTCTGCTGCGGTGATCGTGATGGCCCGGCCGATGGCGGCCGCCCGAGAGGTCCATTGGTTGACCGCGTGACGGGCGGCTTGATCGAGTCGTGCCGTCGACGTTGTAGGAACGGCGTCTCGGGCCATTGCCAGAAGGTGATCGACGGTCTGCTCAAGACGGCGGAGGTCATCAAGGGCTGACCCGATCATGTCGAGGTCGTCTTGCGCCTGCGCGGCCTCGAGTCGCAGCCGAACGGCCGTGATCGGCGTGCGCAGTTGGTGGGAAACATCGGCGCTGAACCGTCTCTCGCGGGCAAGTGCTTCATTGATCCGCTCCGAGGTGTCGGCGAGCACCGTGGCGAGGGTATCGATCTCATAGATGCCTGACGGCATCGCTGCGCGAACGAGAGCGCCACTGTCGCCGATTCTTGCTGCGGCGGTGGCGAGGTCGATAACCGGTTGTGAAAGCCGGTGAGCAAGCCGTTTAGCGATCAACCATCCGAGCACGAGAGCAGCGAGACCGGTCGCCGCCATCTCGAGCCACGCCACCCGCGAACGATGATTGGCGCCGACAAGGGACTCGGTGAGCCGGAGCACGCCGACGACGCGCTCTTTGCTGTCATCGGTGATCGGCGTGGCAACGACGATCTCGCCGTCGGTCGTCGAAGCCGGATTACCGGCAAGAGCGCGACGCACGGCCGAATCCGCCGTCGGGGGTCCGTCGCCGAACAGGCGGACTCCATCCGGGCCGTACACACTGAACGGCGTCGGGGTGTCCGACTCCCCGCTGACGGCGGCGAGTTCCACCGGGTCGAGCGGAACCAGAATCTCGCTCAGCGTCCTCGCTGCGGTGGATTGGAGTTCAACGACTTCCGAGCCGAGGATCGACCGGTGAACAGCAATGGCGAACGGCACGCCGAGGACGAACAGGATCAGCGCCGACACCCCCACGATCGCTTCAGTGATGCGACGCCTCAAGGGATGACCAGCCGGTAGCCGACCCCGCGCACGGTGGCGATTTCGATGGCGTCGCCCAACTTGCGGCGCAACGCCATCACATGCATGTCGAGGGTCTTGGTCGAGCTCTCCCAATGGAGGTCCCACACCTCGGCCAGTAGTCGCTCGCGGGGGACGACTCGACCGGCCTCGCGGCAGAGCAGCACCAGCAGTTCGAATTCACGTCGCCGGAGATCGACCGACTCACCGGCGACCGTCGCAACGTATGCGGCAGGGTCGACTCTCAGCACACCGATCTCCAAGACGGTACTCGGGTCGCCCGACTGCGCACCGCGCAGGTGCGCTCGAACACGGGCCAGCAGCACGTTCATCGAGAACGGCTTCGTGACGTAGTCACTCGCTCCGGCATCGAGGCCGACCACGATGTCGATCTCCGCGTCGCGCGCCGTGACCAACACGATGGGTAGGTCACGATGCTGTTCTCGCAATCGACGACACAGCGTAAACCCATCGACGTCGGGCAAGCCAACGTCAAGCAGCACCAGATTCGGAAGCGACGCGTTGATGGACGAGACAGCCGCTGCTCCGTCGGTGCACCACTCGACGACGTAACCGTGGGATTCGAGTGATCCGGCGAGGATCCCGCCGATCGACGCGTCGTCTTCGATCAGCAGGATCCGCCCGTTCACCCGCTCTCCGTCTACTTGGTGTCGTCGATGAGCGCCGGGCTGCGGCGTTGGACGTTGGTCATGTACAGCACGACCAACAGGATCGCCGCCAGGAAGATAATGCTCGTGACGGTAGTACCCAAGCCGAGGCCGGCTTGGAACGACTCCGGGTCATCCTCCGGGCCGATCTTGCGCGGTTGCGACAGCAGGTCACCGATCGAAGCTCCCAGCGGACGGGTGATCACGTAGGCAGCCCAGAATGCCAGAATGGCATTGAGATGGAACTTGAGGTGGGCAAGAGCGATAACAGCAATGATGGCAGCAAAGAGCACTACCGACTTGAAATAGCCGAGACCGTATTTCTCGCCGATCAGGTCGCCAGCCGCGGTGCCGAGGGCGAACGTGAACAAGATGGCCGTCCAGTAGAACGCTTCACGCTTGGTGGTGTGGATCGAGTGGATCGACAACGTCCGTTCGCTGACATACCAGGCACCGAACGAAGCGACCATCAAGATGGCGAACACGATGGTACTGGTGGTGAGCGATACGTTGAAGTGCTCGACCATGTTGTCGGTGATGAGTGTGCCGACGATGCTGATCAGTACAACCGCCACCCAGTAGACGGCCGGGATGTACTCGGGTACACGGAACTGCACCACGAGAGCGACAATCAGGAGGGAACCCATCACGAGCGTGGTGGTAGTCAGGTTGTCGCCGAGTTTGCCGTTGATGAAGTCAGCGAAGGTCTCGCCCACGGTGGTGCAGAGAATCTTGATGACCCAGAAGAACAGCGTGACCTCGGGGACTTTGCTCAGGCGTGCTCGGATGTCGGCGGGCGGATGCAGCATCGATGACGAGTGGGTCATGACCTTCCCTTCAGTTTGATCTGTCACGATCATGCCCTTACCAAGCCGATCTCTTGGTCACGTCACGGTCAACTGTCGGTAAATCGTGAGCGCCGGACTCACCCCGGTGGCGCTGCTGCGAGCGCATCGATGATCCGCTTCACCGCTGCGTCGAGCACCGAGATGTCCGGGTCGGAGCCACCAGAGACAGCTTGTTCCATCGAGAGAAAGCAGCGCGACGCTCCGCACGCGAAGAACACGTTGCGCGTTGCGTCCGACAGTGTGGAGGCCGCAACGAACCCACCGGCGTCGCTAGTCGCATCCGCACCGAAGAATGGGTTCAGCGAAAAGTTGGCCGGATCCGACGACGGGGAACTGCCGTCGGTCAGCCCACTCGGAACCTGGTCGATAGGAAATGCCCAGATCTCGAACAGCGACGAGCGGGTGGATGATGGCACGTTGCCGAAACAGCGCGAGTAGGAGTGAGCGGCCGTCGGATCGAACTCCTCGCGGCCGGCGCCGGCGGGCGCGGTACCGACTTCGGCCTGAACTGCTGCAAGCAACGTGTCACAGTTTGGTGGTGCGACGGTCGTGGATGCCACCGTCGTGGATGCCACCGTCGTGGAAACAGTTGTGGAGACAGCGGTTGCGGGTGGTGGGGTGTCAACGACTCCGCCAGGAGCCGTCGATGCCAGCTCCACGGCGGAGGAGGTCGCAGCGCCCGTGTCGACCGGAGCGACGGCCGAGGTGGCGACCGCTGCGGCAGCCCCCGAGTCGGACGAGTCTCCTCTCGCAAAGACGGCCACCGCTACGCCAACGACGACCACCACCGACGCTACGACGGCGAGGACGACCGGCAACGGCCGCGCGCGTGGAACGACACTGGGGCCCCCGGCGGGCGGCACACCTGCACCGCCGACGCTCGGTGTCGGCAGCGGTGTACCGACGTAGCCACCGCCGACGCTCGGTGTCGGCAGCGCTGTACCGGCGTAGCCACCGATCGGTCCGTCGACCGGAACCCCGCCGTACCCCGTTCCGGGTGCTGGCAGAGGCATACCTGTGTACCCGACACCACTCGCACCTGCAGGAGTGCCTGCGTACCCGGCACCGGCCGAAGCAGTCGCGCTGGACGCAACCGGGGTGACGGCTTCGGCACCACCGATCGACGACACACCGACCACGCCGACGCCGCCTCCGGCCGCGGCACTCCCTGCTGCGATTCCGACCCTACCGAGTGTCGACCCACCCGGTGCCGAGGTCGGCACAGCCGGTACCTCGGCGCGGGAGCTCCGCGCTGTCAAGGCGGCCCCGGCCGCGATGCCCAACCGGGCAGCAACCTCCACACCGGATGTCGCGAGGTTCGCTCGGGCCTGCGTATGCGACACCAAGCGCAACTGACTCATCGGGATGCCTGCGAGCCGAGCGGCCTCGGCCAGAAGACCGGTGCGATACTCGTCCATCTCGTCCGGATGTGAAAGTGCGACCACGGCAGGAGCAACGCCCTGCGATGCGAGCGTGGCGTCGAGGACCGCGTTCAGAACACGTCCAATCAGCGCCTCGACGCCGTACGGTGTGCCACCCACAACGACCGGGGCTACGTCTCCGAGCCGCTCGAAGAAACCGGTGGTCACGTTGACGATCGACGGCCCCGCTGTGTCAATCTCGACACCGCCACGTAACTCGCCGTCGGCGGCGAGACCGACTGTGGACGCGACAGTGCCACCCGTGATCGCCTCCGTGTCGCCAACGACCGCCCACGCGGTCGATGAGATCCCGACGTCCACACCGAGCCAGCACGTCATTTGAAGCTCCCTACGGTCACCGTCGTACGATGAATCGAGACCATAGGTCGTCGACGGCGAGGTTCAGGTGATCGAGGTCGGCGTCGTTGACGATCACGACAGCGGCCACGGCGCGGCGCTCGTCATCGGTCGCCTGCGAGGCGATTCGGGCGCGTACGTCGTCTGGCGTCATGCCACGATCGACCGCACGCTGTACCCGCACGTCGATGGGGGCCTCGACCACGACGACCATGTCATAGCAGCGTCCGTCCGCCAACCGACCGAGGTTGCTCTCGACCAGAATCGCCATGTCGAGCACCACGATGCTGTCAGCCGCCAGGGCGTCGAGCCACGCCCCGAGCTCGGCGTTGATTGCGGGATGGCTGATCGCCGTAAGACGATCGAGTTGGGCGGGCTGACCGAACACCGCTCGGGCGAGCGCGGCTCGATCGATCTGGCCGCCCACGTCGGCGATGGTGGAACCGAACTCCGCCAGCACTGCGGACTCCGCGCGACCACCCGGAGCGATGACATCACGGCCGAGGAGGTCGACATCGATCACCTCTGCACCATGTTGTGCCAACAGTGAAGCAACGGTCGACTTGCCCGACCCGATACCCCCAGTGAGCCCCACGATCAGCACCACGGCACCATACCGGCCGTCGGGTGGAGCTCGCCTTGGCTGGTGTCACCCGACGGGCGGACTCATTCGTCCGTCTGGGCATGGCAATCGTGGCAATCATGGCAATCGTGGCAGGCTGGGGCAGTGGGGCGCGGGCACCCGGCCGACCAGACGTTCCTCAGGTGAAGGGTGAGCCGAACTGAACGCTGCCACCGCTCCAGCAAGGGCACCCCGGATGCCGACGTTGTTCCAGGCGATCGCCGCGGCCAGGTTGCACGGCGAGACGATCAGCCTCGAGACCGAACAACTCGTCGTGGGCCTGTTCCAGACCGAAGGTCGTTCCCTGGTGCGCCTGGCACGGCTGTTCGTCGATGACCGCGATGCTGCCGAGGACATCGTTCAAGAGGCATTTTTACGCCTCGCTCGTCATGCAAGCCGGATCGACTCGATTGATCGCGCTCCGGCATACCTGAGGTCGATCGTGTTGAACCTGGCGCGAGATCACAACCGTCGTGGCCTGGTCTCGCTCCGCCACCACGCAACGGCTGGCCGGGAGATCGATGTCGTCGATGACGTCACCACCGATCAGTTCGTGCGTTCCGAGGAGCATCGACGTGTGCTCGACGCGGTGCGGCGACTCCCGGGCCGTCAGCGCGACTGCATCACGCTGCGCTACTTCGAGGAGTATCAGGTCGATCGGATCGCGACGACGCTCGGGGTGTCGGTCAACTCGGTGAAGACGCATCTACGGCGCGCCATGGCGGCCCTCGACCGAATGCTGGTCGAGCCATGAGCGACACCGTTCTCGAACGCCTCCTCGTCGCTGCCTTTGCCGACGCGCGCACGTCGGTGGAGGCAACCGCCGATCTGTTTGCCCGCGTGAACCGCAGCATCGAAGATGCGCAGGCCCGTCGACGATTCCGTTGGAACGTCTCCGGTTGGATCGCGGCCTTCGTCGCCGCCAACGTCGTACTAGCCGTAGCCCTATCCAAAATCGACAACAGGAGGTTCGTCATGCCGTGGTGGGTCATCGAATTGATCACCAACATTGTGCTCATTGCACTCGCGATCGGGCTCGGTCCATTCATCAAACGCTTCGGCCGCTCATATGCAGCCGACGTGTTCCGTGCCAACCCCCGCACCGGAAAGAGCTACCTAGTGCTCACCGACGTCGCCTACTACTTGATCTTCACCTCGTTTGTGCTGTTCACCGTTATGTTCGTCGAGCCCTCCGATTGGAAGCGTTCGACGGGCGCACAACTCCAGCATGAAACAGCCCGTGTCGGGGGCATCTTGCTGATCATGGGGATCCTCCACGCCGCGAACGTCGTTGCCCTGCCGATCATCGGTCGGCTGTTGTCCAGCAACAAGCGACTCGATGAGTCACGAGCCAGCACAGCGACAGCACCGCTGTCGTCGATTTCGGTGCCGCCTCTCGGACCAGGCACATGGATCCTGAGGATCGAACAGGCGCCGAGCGCAAGCGCTGACGACCAACCCCGTCCCTGACCACATCCGCCAGCTTCGAGGAGAGGCTGGAGTGGGCAAGAAGCGCTAGGAAACGGTTCGGTGACTCGATGGACCACCTTCTTCTCGGCTGGCCACGGCGTGTACCGCTTACCATCGCTGCCCTATGACCGATTCGACAAGTTCATTCTTGGGCGGCTGTGGGCCGCTGGGCGTGGGGTCATCTCCCATGACTCGGGGTGTTAGCGGCCTGATTGTGTGAGGACGTGGGGGTGGTGTTCGGCGATGATGTTTGCGACCGGGTTTGGTGGCTGGCAGGGTTGGGTGTCCTGAAAACGTGTTGGACAGGCTGTCGCAAAATGTTGCATGGTGGTGCGCCGCAGGGCCGTAGCCGTGAGCACCGCCACAACGAAGTGGTGGGTGAGGCGAAACCGTCCGACCTTTGGCGTTGGGTTGTCATTGACAGGTTGTCGCAAATTGCGGGTGGGGTTGGCGGTACCGGGTCCCGATCCCGGCCGTGCGGTCGCGCTGCAGCGTGAACGTTCGTTGCATGACAGGTGGGCGTGGTGGAAGTCTGCGTCAGTGACCACGACGGCTGTGCGGGCAGGATCGCGTCGACTTTCATGTCGCGCACACCCTCGACGAGGTTCGGTTCGACGTCGCGTGCGGCTTTCAGGACCGCGGTCCAGCCGCTGATCGCGCTCACCTCGTCAAGCAGCCACACACGCCTTGCCGGCGAGGTTTGATCGACCACGCGGGTGAGCTCGCGGCCCAATGTCAACGCGCGTCGCAGGTCGCGGGAGGCGAATCCGTCGCACGGGAGGTGGACCACTTGGCGTGGGTCGATATCTGCCCGTCCACGCAGGGCTGCGGCGACGTCGAGCAACGCGACGGACTTGCCGACCCGTCGGGGTCCCGTGAGGATCACCAGCCGGTCATCTAGGGGCGAGGTCGATAGCGACATCCGCCAGGACGATCGCCCGGTAGCCGAGGTCATGACGGGCACGATCGGCCAACAACCGGTGACCGGCCACCCAGGAAACTGGATCGGTCCCGCGGGACGCGGCGCGCCACCAAGGATTCGCATCCGTCAGTGTCCGCCGGAGTTCATCGTCTCGCATTCGCTCAGCACAGCCAGCAAAGACAGGGGGGTTCAGACCACTGTGTACCCACAAAGATGGGGGGGTTTAGATACGTCGAACCGTCAAAGTGTGGGGGGCTCGCCGGTGGACCCAGCAACCTGCGCACCTGCGTAGACCGAACCCACCGGAACACGCTCGGCACAATCGGTCGGCCTCGCTAGGGGCGGAGCGGCTGCTTCTATCGAGCGGATAAGTCTCAGAGCGGCTCAATGGTGCGTCCGCAGTCGATCTACCTGGGCATCACGCCCCGAGCACCACGCGGCAAGCGCGTCCAGGACGCCGATACCGGCACGTTCATCGTCGTCGGACGCGCCCAGAAGGGCCAGGCAGCGCCGTACTTCGATCGCTCACGGAACGTGTGGGTGGCGTCATGGACAAAGCCCGACGGGAAGACCGGCCGTCCGACGGGTCGCACACGTGGGCTCGCGCGAGCAGGTCACGTCATTCGTTGCGAAGGTAGTCGCCGCCGGGTCGGCAGCCCGGGCGTGCAACGTGCGCGTGCTCCTGGTGCAGGTGAAGGACGAGGGCGTCAAACTCGGGCTGGCGGAGGACAACGCGGCCACGAAGGTTCGCCCGCCATGGGTCCCCAAGGTGACACGTCTCACACTCAGTCCGATCGATGTGCGCCGCTTGCTCGATGCGACCGATGAGCGGTTCGCCGCCGCCGTGGCCTTGTGTTACGTGCAGGGTTGGCGGGTGAGCGAAGCGCTCGGCCTCGCCTGGCAGGACCTCGATTTCGATGGGGCCACCGTGCACGTCCGCCGTGGCTCGACGTATGCCGACCGGATCGGGATGGTGCTTGGTCCAACGAAAACAGCGAGGACCGCGGGCCGGCAACTCCTCGGGCCGACCGTGGTGGAATTGTGGCGTACACCTCGGGTGTGTTCGAGCTTGAAGATGTGGCCCGCTTCGTCGGCCACGCGAATGTCAGCACGACCAAGGGTTACGTGCAGACCGAAGGTGAACGCCCGGCGATCGTCAGCCAGAAGGCTCTGGACTGCTCGATCCTTCAGGCCGTTGACACAGCCGATCAGGGTCCATGCCGATTGGGCAACAGGTCGTTTCCCAATCAGCCAGCCTGCGGATAGCCGTATCGGACGAGCGGCGCGCCTTGCAATCACGCTGTGGAAGCCTCCGCTAGAAGGCGGAGACGGGTTGCCGCGTCGTTGCCGAAGGCAGCAAGTTCAGCACGGACGAGACGGTTTGCCAATCGGCCAGCGAGCAGCTGTCGTTCGTGGGGACGAAGGTCCGCTCGAAGGGTGATCGGGTCGTCGACGTTGGCGACGAGGTGCACCAGGTCGAGCAGATTCGGACGAGGAAGCATGAACGCGTCGCCGCGGAACGAGACCTCGACCGCCTCTCGCCGTTTCACTGCTTGCGAGCGGCCGGGCGTCTGGAAGGTCTCCAATCGAGGCGACAGGCTGACCAGCGGATCGGCCGCTAGTGGTCGGTGGACAAGACGTCAAGGATGAGGTCACCACGCGTCAGGCGGTGGCCGATTCCTTGTCGAGCTGTCACGAACTCGAAGCCGTGTTGGCGTAGTTCCTCGACATGGTGTCGGATCGCTCCGCGTTCGGCATGGCGAACGTCGAAGAGGCTGTCGACGTCGTGAGTCTGGCGCTAGGGGTGTCCGTACTCGATGTCGAACGTGGCGACCATCAGGCCGCCGATCAGCACCCAGTCGGGTGACCGCTCGGCCATCCACTTGAGCAGTGCCCACATCTCGGACTCGTCGATGTCGTCAACGATGATCGGCATCACAGGTACCTCTCGATGATTGGCATCGCGGCGTCGATCGACCGATCATCAATGGGCTCGCCCGCCATGTCGACGGCAGCAGTCAACGGACCGACAAGCCGTTCACTGTCGTCGAAGGGCCACACCTCGTCGTCGACGGAACGGAGCAACACGTTGATCTCCTCACTCACGGCCGGCACCATCGCAAAGCGCTCCACCAGCGAGTCGAACGCCGAACGTCGTAAGTAGCCGTCGCCGTCCTGTCGTGAGCTGCGGGGAGCGAACCCGTGCTGTCTTGCGGCGGCCACGCCTGCGGCGACCAGCGACGGCATCAGTTCGCCGACAAGTCGATCGAGCACGTGCATCCGATGCACGACGGCACGACGACGCACGAGGTGAACGAGTTGAAACCCGTCAACGTTGATCCGACCACGCTCCACATGAACTGTGCCGTCTGTTTCCGCGTTGCGCAGCAAACGCCAAGCGCGAGCCGCGCTCAGCGGACGGCCGGGGCGCCGCTCTACCTGCGCAAAGCGGGTCAGATCAGACACACTGACCCACCACCCGTTACCGAGCCTCACGGCCGGGAGCCTGCCCCCGTTGATGAACGCCAAGACCTTCTGCCGATTCACGCCGAGTTCGTCGGCCGCCTCGGACACGCTGAGCAACGTCCCCACATCCATGGACATAACTGTAGCCGCATGACTATAGTTATGTGCCACGTCGGTTCGGGTTGGCGCGTCGCTCTGTTGAGCTGGGGATCAACTTCTTGAATGGCCGAATGCCCGAATGGCGGTCGTCATATCCGGATGGCCCGCGATGACCGAAGCGTACGCCTGGTAACCCGATCGATCTCGGTACTCGCTGGGGTTGATCCCACTACAGACGTGTTCCGCCCGATGATATGGTGACGCATGCCCGAGCGTGTCGAGTGCGAGGTGGTTGCGGCCCCGAAAGCTACCGTTCGCGCGACTACGACTACGACTACGACTCCGACACGGCCGGTTCAGCGGTTGGCGTCGACGGGTTCCGGACTGATGGTCGGCAGTGTCGATGATCCGGCCGAAGCGGCGGCTTCACGAATGGCCGACGAAGTGGTCGCACGGTTGTCCAACCCTCGCCAAGCGAGAGAAAGTGGGGTACGCCTGGCGCCGGGTGGCCGTATCCGCCGGTCTGCCACGCCCGGGATGCTGTCTGGCGCTGCCGGGCCCGATGGTGGTCAGTTGGATTCGGTGACGGAATCGACGATCAGGTCAAGTGGAGGCGGTCGCCCACTCGACGTCGAGACGCGTTCACGGATCGAGCCAGCCTTCGGCACCGATTTCAGTGATGTCCGGATCCACGCCGACAGCAAGGCAGCGCCGATGATCGGCGCCACTGCGTTCACCCTCGGCAACGACATCCATTTCGCTCCCAACGCGTACGAGCCGGGTTCCGCCGCCGGGCAACACGTGCTTGCCCACGAACTGACCCACGTTGTTCAGCAAGGAAACACCGCTCGTCGTCAACCCACCATCCGCCGGCTCGGCTCTGCGCCGAGGCTCGCCGACATCAACGTGGACTACGACACCGAGCAGACCGATACAGGCCATTACGACTTCCCGATCGTCAGTCTTGCCGATACTGTCCGCCGTACGAAGACCTGCAAAGACATGCTCGAAGCAGCCAGTGAGTTGAATCCGGCGGAGGTTGAGCGGGCCAAGCGGTGGCTGGAAAAGGACCCCCAGCAAACCGCTGACCTTTGTAATCCGGCAGTAAATAGTTGCCATGCCGCTGCAATCAAGCTCCTAGCCCTCATCTTGCCGATGAGCCGCCAAGATGCATACAACAAAATCAAGTCCATGTACGACATCAACCTCGAAGTGGCACGGCGGTCCGAAATCGTCATCCAAGACGACGGCACGCTGGACAGAGCGGCGCTCGCCACTCGCAAGGTTGCCTATGACAATACGCCCGACGCGCAAGCTGCATCGGTCGTCACGATCGCAGGAAAAAAGCTGAAGCGAAGTGCGACCTATGCGAGCCCCAACGCGGATGTCGACACGGCCGACAGCGTCAGTTTCCACTCCGGCAGCGGCTGGGAGGTCTTCGTAGTCGGTAGTGGAGGTGACCTGCACATGGCCTCGCACAAGATCGGGAAGTTCCATCATTCGAGCCTTCTCGGCGGTGGTGCGGTTTCGTTTGCAGGTGAGTTGAAGGTGGCCAGCGGAAAGGTCATGGTCATGTCGAACAAGAGTGGGCACTATCGCCCGACAGTCGACATGTTTTTGCACTATCTGAAGAGCGTGAAGGCACAGGGTCTCGACCTTGACTTCAAGGTTGTCCGTTTGGGTGAAAAACTTGACAACAAGACTGGCGAGGAGTTGCTGTCCGAGGTGGAACTAGCGGATGAGACTGGTGCCGCACCGGTGATCTCCACCACACAGGCACCGGGTAAGGCAGCTGTGAATACCCCGCTCACGGCGCCTGACAAACAGGCAGCGGAGGTCGCTTGGCATTCGTACACAGCCGACGGGAAGAACCCGCATGCGTACCTCGTCGGCGCGCCGCCCGACGGACTCGGTTGGAGATCTCTGCCGGGTAATGTCGGGTTCGAGCGGGAATTCGGATCTGATATTGCCGGTCCTGTCATCTGGGCGAAGGTGTCTCATGAAGAGATACGCGTTGCGCTCGAGCAGAAGTGGGGCCCCGCGAAAAAGGTGGCTCGCAAGCGGTTCGACGATAACGACCTGAGTAAAGACCAGTTCAGATGGACCTGACGCGGTCGTCGCCGTGATTGTCGAGCTCGAACAGTTTCTCGCTGCCGGCGACCTTGGCATAGCCGCGCACGCGGTCGAGATGGTCACCGAGGTATGCCGTGAAGATGCTGCCCAGCTAACCGAGATCGTGGTCTCCTGGGCGCCTCCACAGGCCGTAGCGAATCTGTTGATGCACCCGACCATCATCCCACCCGATCATCGGGTGTCGGCGCTCCTACGTGGTCTCGCCACTGACGTCAGGAACTACCCACTCGTCGCAGCCATCGTCGGTCTACGCGAGTTCTCTCTGCCCGAGGAGTACCGACGGTCGGTAGCCAACCGACTCCTCGACATTGCCTCGATCGATGCAGGATCGCTGGCATCGCTTGCGTCGGTCACCCTCGTGGCCTACCTCGACGATGTCTTCACGGGCGACGTGCTCGCTCGGTTCGACCACTTCGGGCCGACGGCTCGCCACAACGTACTTGTGCGTCTCCTTGACATGTTCGGCATCGGCGACCTGCACAAGCACGTCGCCCTGGCGCAATCGAACGGCACCCTGCATGATCTGACCGCCGATGAGATCGACCAACGCCTCAGTGGTTTCGCCGCACAAGGTGGCGGCCTCTACCTCCTCGAGCCGATCCCCGACCTGACCGAATGGAACGCCAAACCGGGACCCGCTTCGTACCCCGGGTCGTGAAGCTCGGCGAGATCACCGCAGACGGCGGCCGGTCAGGCGGTCAGGTGGCCGTCCGGGTATGGGTAGACTCGGAAACTAGCCGCCACTTAGGCAACGTTGCCGCTCGTTAGGCAACTTTCGTGCTTTGTAGGGTTGTCACTCGTCAGCCGGTCGTGGGTTTGCCCGGATCGTCGATCGAGAGATGTGGGGGCATCACACCACTAGGATCGGGTTCGACGAGATCTGGGCATGAAGTCCGGCCGCTGGATCGGATGGGGAGGGGAATGAAGGGGCGGTCCCTGGTGCTCGTTGAGGACGACGCCGGTGACATGTTTTTGGTGACTGAGATGTTATTGGAGGTCGCTCCGGACATGATCCTCACATGTTTCTCGACGCTTCAATCGGCGCTGAACGAATGGCCCGCCGATGCAGAGTGCGTTCTGCTGGATCTCGGTCTTCCAGACGCAATGGGATTGTCAGCGCTGGAGAAGCTCCGCGCGCAGGTCCCAGATGTGCCGGTCGTCGTTTTGACCGGCCGCCTCGACGATGGGATCGGACCGGAGGCCCTCGCAGCCGGGGCGCAGGACTTCCTTGTCAAGGGTCAGGTCGACGGCCAAGGGCTGGAGCGGTCTGTGCGCTACGCAGTGGAGCGTGGACGGGCGGCCCTCGATCGGCGCGACCTCATGGCTGCGGAATTGCGGGCGCAAGAGAACGCCCGTCTGCAACGGGGGTTGCTGCCGAGCCCACTGATCGACACCACCGAGCTCGCCGTGGCGCCGTTCTATCGGCCCGGGAGTGACCGGGCCTTGCTCGGCGGTGATTTCTACGATGTGGTAGAGACTCCGACCGGCGTTCACCTGCTGATCGGGGACGTGTGCGGTCATGGCCCCGATGACGCGGCACTGGGAGTCGCGCTCCGGATCGCTTGAAGAACGTTAGTGCTGGCCGGGCACTCGGGGGCAGAGGTCGTGCGCGGCGTCGAGCAGGTGCTGCTGGCCGAACGCCAGGATGCGCGATTCGCTACCATCGCCATGGTCTCGTTGAATCCGGCGTTGACCCAGGCGTCCGTGCTGCTGCGCGGTCACCCCGCGCCACTGTTGATTCGAGGCAGCGATGTCCGCGAGCTGAATGGGCGCGCTCTGCCGATCCTGACCCTGCTTCAAGGCAGGGCGATCGAGCCGTTCACCGTCGACCTAGACGGCGATTGGGGCCTACTGCTGTTTACCGATGGCTTGGTCGAAGGACGCGCTGCACCGGGTGCGAGGGGTCCGCTTCGGCGTCGACGAGCTCGCCCGTCAGATGCAGTCACTCGTCGCGGCGGGGATCTCTCGCACCGACCTGGCTCCGACGTTGCTTACAGAAGCGGAACGATGTAACGGCGGGTCATTGACGGACGACGTCGCAGTGCTGCTGGTCGGCAACTCAGGGTGGTGGTGTTGAGAATGCCAGTGCGACGCAAATGGTCGTGGACACTCGAACGCCGGTTGCGGGTTGCGCTCGTGGCATTCTCCCTGCTGCTGCTGTTGGCGGGGCTTGCGCTCGTCGTGGTGCTGCGGCAGGCCGACCGGGCGCTGTCCGTCCAGGCGCAGCGGACGTTCCCTGCCCGCCTCGCCGCCAGCCAGCTCCTGGCATCACTGGTCGACCAAGAAACGGGCCTGCGGGGGTACGCCCTCACGGTCGACCAGCAGTTCCTCGAACCGTATCGACAGGGCGTCATCGACGAACAGGCGGCGAGAGCGGCCCTCGAGCGCGTCGTGCGGCCCGACGACCCTGCACGCCTCTCCCTCCTCACCGTCGACGCTGCGATCACGGCGTGGCGCGATCAGTACGCCTCGTTTCGCACCGACGGCGAGAAAGCCGGCGGGACGGACAGCACCATCCAGTTCGGCAAACAGCTCTTCGACAGGGTCCGCCAGACCAACGCCGAACTCGACGCCCAGCTTGCGCGCCAGTTGACGAGCGCTCAGGAAGCGGCCGACGGCGACCGACACCTCGTCGCCGTGGTCCTCGCCCTGATGGCCGTGGCCGTGGCCGTCATCGCAGCAGTCATTGGCCTGCAGCGGGCGCTGAAGATCTCCGTGCTCCAGCCCATGAACCGCTTGGCCGAACTGGTCAGAGTCGTGTCTCGTGGCGAGCACACTGCGTCGATCCGCCCTGAAGGTCCTATTGACATCCGCGAGATGGGTAACGGTGTCGAGTCGATGCGGCTCGAGCTCGTCGGTGTGCTCGCCGAGGTCGAGCGCCAGCGGAGAGGACTCGAGCGAAGGGCCGCCGAGCTCGCCCGGTCCAACGCGGACCTCGAGCAGTTCGCGTATGTCGCCTCCCACGACCTCCAAGAACCGCTACGCAAGGTCGCGAGCTTCTGTCAGCTACTCGAACAGCGGTACCACGGCAAGCTCGACGATCGCGCCGACCAGTACATCGCTTTCGCCGTCGACGGCGCGAAGCGCATGCAACTTCTCATCAGCGACCTGCCCACCTTCAGTCGTGCCGGCCGCACGAGCGAGGCGTTCGCCTCAGTCGACCTTGCGACGACGGTCGCTAAGGCCTGGGCCGGGTTGGAGGAACAGGTGCTGCAGACCGGCGCGCAGCTTGAGGTCGAGCTTGACGAACGGTCACGGCGAGTCCACGGGGATGCGCCCCTGCTGCAGATGCTGCTCACCAACCTGTTCGGGAACTCCGTGAAGTACCGCCGCCCCGATCGCGCTCCTGTCGTGCGCGTGACCACGACGACCGAAGGGCAGATGGCCCGCATCGAGGTCGCCGACAACGGCATCGGCATCCCCGAGGAATACGCGGAGAAAGTGTTCGTGATCTTTCAGCGCCTCCACGGTCGCGACGAGTACGAGGGCACCGGCATCGGCCTGGCCCTTGCGAAGAAGGTCGTCGAGTTCCACGATGGCTCCATCGAGGTCCTGTCGTCGCCGGGCTGGGGGCACCTGCGTGTCGTTTACGCTTCCATTGGAGGAAAGTCTTGCCCACGCCTGAGCAACCACCGTCACAGCCCATCGAGATCCTCCTCGTCGAGGACGATCCCGGTGATGTGCTCATGACGCAAGAAGCCTTCAGCGACTACAAGATCGCCAACCGGCTGACCGTTCTCTCGAACGGGGAGGATGCAATCGCCTACATGCGCAAACAGGGTCGCTTCGCCGGCGTCGTCACTCCAGACCTCGTGCTGCTCGACCTCAACCTCCCGCGACGGGACGGACGCGAGGTCCTGCTCGACATCAAGGGCGATCCCCAGCTCCGTCGCATCCCTGTCGTGGTCCTGACGACCTCCGAAGCGGAGGAGGACGTGATCGCCGCCTACGACCTGCACGCCAACGCCTACGTGCGCAAACCGGTCGACTTCGATCAGTTCGTCGCTGCCGTGCGCGCCATCGACGACTTCTTCATCACTGTGGTACGCCTCCCGTCCCGTTGAAGTTGCGCGGTCGCGTCGGTACTATCGCCCGCGCACCCGGAGGTTATTCTGTTGTCGAATCTTTCCCGAAGAAGCATCCTCAAACTCGGGGCTGCTGGCGCCGCAGGCCTTCTATCATCTCAGTTCTTGGGCTCGTGCGGCGGGAGCGATTCTCCCCCGATGGTCCTCGACCCGAACGCCCTAAAACCCTTCAGCTCGGAGCGCTCGAAGGGCGCAGCCACAGGTCTGCCATCGAGAATCGCCTGGGCTTCTACTGCTGACTCGGAGTTCTTCCTGGCCCTTGCACGCTGTATGCAGCAGGCAGCCGCGGAACGCGGCGTCGACTACGTCACGGCGACCTCGGGCAACGACCCCGCCAAGCACGTCGACCAGATGAACGCCTTCCTCGAGCAAGGCGTCGGCTCAATGGCAGTACAGCCACTCAACCCCGATGCCGACAGCCTCGTCCTCCAACGAGCCATCGACAAGGGCATCTGCACCCAGGGCATCATCACAGCGCCAAGCACCATGCAGGTCGTTGCCAGCCAGTACCAGATCGGCTATGACCAGGGAAAGGCAGCGGCCGACTACGTCATTGCCGAACTCGGCGGCAATGCCAAAGCGCTGTACTTCAACCTGGACAGTGCGTCACCCCAGTTGAAGATCCGCCACAAGGGCGTCCTCGATGGACTCGCAACCGGCGGAGGCGGCCTCGAGGTGGTCGGCGATCTGACGGTGGCCGATATCAGTACGGCGTCAGGCTTGAACACGATGATGAGCGCACTGCAAACGCACTCCGACATCAAGGTCGTGCTCGGCGGCGACACCATCGTGGTCGGCGCTTTCAAGGCGCTGAAGGACAGCGGGAAGCTCACCGACGACATGTTCCTGTCCGGCGTCGACGGAGATAACGAGGCACTCGAGCTGATCAAGGCCGGCGGTGCGTACAAGTTGAGCATCGCCTTCGCCTGGACACTGATGGGCTATGGCTTGGGCCAGTTCGGAGCCGACTGGATCGAAGGCAGAGAGGTGCCACAACTCGTCGTGGCTCGAGGCGTTAAACTTGACTCTGCCACCGCCGTGGAACAGTTCGCCACAGCGAGCGCCGAGCCCGCCAGCGTGTTCGCCGACCGTCCCCGGTACGAGGAGTACTTGCCCCTGTACGGCAACGTCGGCTACGAGTCCCGGCACGATTACTGGACCTCGCCGGTCGACCCTCCGTCAGAGACAACGGTGTAGGGCTCCTCGGTTTACTCCGACCGTGACGTGGCTCGCGGTCGTTCCGAATCAACGGCACCAGGTCATGGGGGGCGCGATGCCTTCGCTGGCGAACGGTTCAAGTGCAGCCGCGATCGCGAGTAGACGCAAGTCGTCCCAGCGTCTGCCGATGATTTGAACCACAATGGGAAGTCCGTCGGGAGTCTGACCGATCGGGAGCACGATCGAGGGCTGTCCGGTGAAGTTGTAGGGGACGCAAAAGTTCATCCAGCTCCAATAGTCCACTTCGCTGCCTGAGAGCGCGACAGCAAGATCGTGTGCCGAGTCAACCGCATCGTCGGTGTCGGGCTTGTCACTCGACATCGCCATGAGCACGAAAGGTTCCTGACTGGCTTGGCAAATCCCGTCGATGTCGCTTCCCCACGGGTCGGCTTGTTCGACCTGCGCCCCCGCTGACACCAACGTCTGGGAGTACTGTTCGAGCAGGCGGGCACGTGCGAGATCAGTGACCTCGTTGCCGAAACTCGGGCACCACCGCAGTCGCATTCATGCGATTGTTGGTCGCGCCACGCGCTCGAGCGGCTTATGGCTCGAGGTGGTCCGGACCCCCTCGGTCTCGAAGGCGTCCTTGATCGTGAACGGGACCGCGCTGAACGACAAGTCGACGGACCAACACGCAGAAGAGTCCACAACTTGGACGTCGTTCACCGTTGAGATAGCGTGCGGTCGACAACGATCAGATGCCTCGCTGCGCCACTCCAGACCCCGGTTGCGCTCCACACAGGAGACACCCATACGGATTGACGACGACGACAACTTCCTTTCCCGCCCGCACAGATATGCCTAGTGCCGGGGTGACGACTTCTCCCGGCCGGACGGTCGCTGTCTACGGGGCTGGCATTGCAGGACTGAGCGCAGCCCACGAACTCAGCCGTCGCGGGTGGACGGTCTCGGTCTACGAATCGACCCAAGAGGCAGGGCTTCTGAGGCAGGGCTTCTTTCGATCAGCGCGCCGCTCCGGCGACCACCAAATGCCATCGGAGTACTCCTGGCACGGCATGGGACCCTGGTATCACAACGTGTTTGACCTGATGCGACAGATCCCGTTCGACGACGACGGCAGCGTCTATGACCGGGCCCTGCCGCGCCCAATCGATTTCGGTGTCGCCCCCGACGCCGGTACGGCCGAGTTCGATGACCGGCGCGACCGGCTCATCGATGTTTGCAGGATGTTCCGCATGTCCCGCCGCGACTACTTCTGGTGGACGCGGCTGATGCTGAAGAAGTGGACTTCCAATCGTCGCAGCGTTGAGCACTACGCAACGCTCAACGCCGCCGCGCAATGGGGAAGGCGTCTGACCGCCGGGGCCTCGTCGACATGGTCGGCGTGCTTCGGACCGTGGATCGGACTGGACTCGGGTCTCACTGCACCAAGCCGGACAGTTCTTCTTGAAACAGCTCACCTCGCAACCATCACCTGCGCATCGCGCCGACGCCGATAGTCCGGCGTGGCAACACGGCGCACGGTCCGGGTGGCTGCTGCTTCGCGGTCCGAGCAGCGAGTTCTGGTTCGACCATTGGGTCAAAAGCCTGTCGGCGGCAGGCGTCGCCTTTCACTGGGGTTGCGCGCTGAACCGCTTCGACTTCGACGGCACCACCATCACCGCGGCCCAGGTCGGTTCAGGTGAACGTGTCGTGGCCGACCTCCACGTCCTCGCGACCACTCCGTTCTCCGCAGTCGAAATCTTCGAACGGACTCCGGCCCTAGCCCGGCTCGATCAGATCTGCCTGTTCGGGCCGTTGACCGCCGACGGTCCACACGTCCAGGTGTCGTTCCGGATTGGGTTCGGCGAACGAATCAGGTGGCCACGCGAACGCTGCGCTGTCGTCGTTGCCGACTCTGAGTTCGATCGGACAATTTTCGCCGAGGAACAAGCCTGGGCAAACGCAGTTGACCTTGGTGATGACATCGCGTCGCTGTGGACCGGCACGGCATGCGTGTCCAGTGCCCCCGGTCGCGTGCACGGACTGGCAGTTGAGTTCTGCACGAAATAACAGTTCATCGACGAAGTCAGAGCACAACTGCTGCGCTGCGCCTCGATCGACACCCTCATCCGTCAAGCAAACCACGGTCGAGGCCTGGACTCGTTCCCGATCGTTCGTGTCGAGGTCTGGCATGAATGGATCTTCTCGCCTGACGGCATCAAGGGAGGCGAACCGAAATGGGTCAACTCCACGCGAACTCAACGGTTCCAGCCATCCCAGGCCACGCCGGTAGCGAACCTGGTGCTCGCAGGGGCACACACACACACAAACCGCCGCCGACGTGTGGAGCATCGAAGCAGCTGTCGAGAGCGGACGACGCGCCGCACGACTTGTCGAGCCCGACGTCACGGTCCTTGCGCAGCACAAACCCGTCTGGCTTTGCCGACTCGGCCGTATCGACGACCAGCTCTATCGGCTCCGCGCACCACAACTCCTCGATCTGCTCGCGATGGCAGTCCCAAACGGTCTCATTGCGCTGATCGCACGACGCCGCACCCGTCGGCGATCATCATGAGCCACGTCGAGTACCGGCAAGCCCTCGATTGCACAATGAACCAGGACCACCCGCAGCACCGAGGTGCGGCACAACCCAGGCCCAGCGGGACGTCAACGATGGACGTTGTGGTCACCGATGGACGAACAGGATGACGGATAGTTCACATATCTGGGCTTGCGTCAGCCGTCCTCGCCGAGGACCACGCGAACATGGTGCGTTCGCCCGTCGTCGACGAGCGGGATCACGGCGCCGCCGTTCGGCTGCACCTCGTCGTCAAGTTCGACCGACACCACCCCCCGGCTCAGGCCACGCGGGTTCTCCACGACGATCTGGTACCGGGACGAGTGGTAGCGAAAGCTGACCTCGAAGCCCGGCCAGGCGCGCGGGATGCACGGGTCGATCACGAGCGTGGTGCCGCGAAGTCGGAAGCCCAGGATCGACTCGACGCCGGCCTGATACATCCAGCCCGCCGATCCGGTGTACCACGTCCACCCACCGCGTCCGACGTGGGGCGGTTCGGTGTAGACGTCGGCCGCCATCACGTAGGGTTCCACCTTGTAACGCAACACGCCAGCGCGGGTGCTGGCGTGGTTGATCGGATTGAGCAGCGAGAACAGCTCACCGGCCCTGTCACCGTCGCCGATTGCGGCGAACGCGAGCACCGACCAGATAGCACCGTGCGTGTACTGCCCACCGTTTTCGCGGATGCCGGGCACATAGCCTTTGATGTAGCCGGGATCGACATCGGAGCGGTCGAACGGCGGGGTGAACAGCAGAACCAGCCCGTCGCCACGTCGGATGAGGTACTCGTCCACCGCCGCCATGGCCTGCGCGGCGTGAGCTGGGTCGGCGACCCCGGAGAGGACGCTCCACGACTGGGCGATCGAGTCGATCCTGCATTCGGCGTTCGCGGCCGAGCCGAGCGGGGTGCCGTCGTCGAAGAAGGCGCGCCGGTACCAGTCGCCGTCCCAGCCTTCTCGCTCGACCGCCTGCTGCAGCATCGTGATGTGGGCTTGCCAGCGTTCTGCATGAGCGTTATCGCCGCGCGCCTTAGCGAGCGGGATGAACGAGCCCAGCGCGCAGGAGAGGAACCACGCCAGCCAGACGCTCTCGCCGCGACCTTCGTGACCCACCCGGTTCATGCCGTCGTTCCAGTCGCCCGACCCGATGAGCGGCAGGCCGTGCACTCCAACGCCGAGGCTCCGGTCGAGGGCCGCGGCGCAATGGTCGAACAGCGAGGCCGATCGGGCGGAGCGTTCCGGTTGGAAGTAGTCCTCCATCTGATCGGGCAGCAGGTTCACCCCCTCGAGGAACCGCACCTGCTCGTCGAGCACATCCGTGTCGCCTGTGACGTCCAGGTAGCGATTGACCGTGTACGGCAGCCAGAGGAGGTCGTCGGAGATCCTGGTCCGTACCCCGCGACCCGACGGCGGATGCCACCAGTGCTGTACGTCTCCCTCGACAAACTGACGCGACGCCGCCCGCAAGAGGTGTTCGCGCGCGAGTTCGCGCTTCGATGCAAGCAGGGCGATCACGTCTTGGAGTTGGTCGCGGAACCCATAGGCACCGCCAGCTTGGTAGAACGCCGACCTCGCCCACATCCGGCACGCGAGCGTCTGGTAGGTGAGCCAGTGGTTGAGCATGATGTCCATTGAGCGATCCGGGGTGCGCACCTGGATCGTGCCCTGTGCGTCATCCCAGAACGTCGTCACGTCGCGGAGCATCGATTCGTAGTCGGCCTGCCGAGTGCGGCGGATCAGGTCCACCGCCGCGGCGGTATCGCTGGCATCGCCGAGCAGCACGACCACCTGCGTCCGCGCTCCGCTTGCGAGCTCGAAACTGGTCTGAAGCGTGCCGCACGGATCCAGGCCTGCGCCGAGCGCGCCTTGGAGCCGGTGGCCGCGATCCAGCCCTGCGGGTCGATCCGGGGCACCGTTTCGGCCGAGGAACTCGGTCCGATCGGCGGTGGCTGCGGTCTGTCGCCCGCCGAGATCGAGGAAGCCGACGCGCCCGGCAAACTCGGTGTTCCACGGGTTGCGGACCAGGAACGCCCCCGTCTCTGGCTCGAGTGCGGTGACGATGTGCGCTGCGCTCGCCGCTCGCGAGGTGCCGAGGACCCACTCGACGTACGCTGTCACCGACAAACGCCGGGTACGCCCCGACCGGTTCTCGAGGGTCAGCACCGACACTTTCACGGCTTGATCGAGGGGCACGAACTGCAAGAGATCGAGCTGAATGCCAGCGTGAAGGTGCTCGAAGCGGCTGTACCCGGCTCCGTGACGGGCGATGTACGTCGAGTCTTCACACCGGATCGGTTGGGTGGTCGGCCCCCACACCTCGCCGGTGTCGTCGTCGCGCACGTAGATGGCCTCGCTCACGGGATCGCTGACGGGGTTGTTGGACCACCCGGTCAGCTGGTTCTCGCGACTGTTCACCGACCATGTGTACCCCGAGCCGGATTCGGACACCTGGAACCCGAACGACTCGTTGGCGATCACGTTCAACCACGGCGCAGGTGTGGACTGCCCCGGGCCGAGGATCGTGACGTACTCACGGCCGTCGTCGGTGAAGCCACCGAGTCCGTTGAAGAACTCCAACGCCGGTCGAACAACGGTCGACTCGGCCGGCGACCTCTTCGACCTGATCGCCGACGGCGGCCGCGCAATCGGGTCGGGCCGTTCGAGACGTGTCACCTGATCGGCGAGACTGCCTCGACGGCTGAGAAGTATTGCACGAGCCGCGCTCTGGAGGAGTACACGATCCTCGATCGAGAGCCGGTCGCCACGAACGATGTACACCCCTGCGCGACCCGCGCCGACATAGTGCTGGAGGACCGACTGGCTCGTGCGCACCAAGGCTTCGAGCGAGTCGTGCAAGTTCTGGGCGTAGGTCGCGCCGTGCTCGTTGAGAATCACGAGGTCGACGTCGAGGAGCTTCAGCCGCCAGTACTCGTGTGCACGCAGCAATTGGCGGACGATGCCAAGATCCTCTGCTTCGTCGATGCGAACGAGCACGATGGGGATGTCGCCGGAAATTCCGTGGGCCCACAGCGATGGAGCTCCCCGATCGTTTCGCATCAGCAGGCTCTCCGGCGGACGAAGCGAAGGGTCCGAGTAGAGGACCCGGTTGGCGAGGCGCTGGAAGAGGTGCGCCTCGTCTGACTGGATCCCCAGGTGATGCATCTGCACCTGCGCCTGGGTCCACGCCAGCACGGCAGCCCGTTCGAAGGTGGCCGACTCACGGTACTTGTCGGCCAGGTCGAGCACCTCCTCGCGCGACCCGGCGACCACGGTAGAGAAGATCGCGTGCGCCGTCGCCCCTGGGGCGAGCGTCACGCGGCAACGGAGGCTGAATATCGGATCCAGCACCGAGCCAACCGTATTCGATAACGGGTGCCCGTCGAACACTGAGATGGGCGAGCGGACAGATCGACCGCGCCCGAGGAACCGGGCGCGGTCCGTCTCATACTGCACGACCCCACCGGGATGGTCCTCGAGCGCTACCACGTGGGCAGCCCAGATCGGTGGTTCGCCTCCCGACCGCGGTCGCCGAGTGGCGAGAAGCGCACCGATCTCGGGAACAAACTCAGTCTGCACGAACAGGTTCTGGAATGCGGGGTGCGCCATATCCGCTGCCTGCGGCGCGAGAACGATCTCGGCATACGACGTCAGCTCGATCTTGCGTTCGCGCGTGCCGAGGTTGGTCAGCGTCACGCGGCGAATCTCGGCGTCGTGCTCGGTCGACACGACGACGGTGAGCCCCGTTGAGATCGAACCGTCGCGGCGGGAGAACTCGGCGCGGTCCTCGGAATAGGTGACCTCGTAGCTGTCAGCTTCGGCACCGGTTGGCTGATGCCCCGCCGACCACACTGCGCCCGTGTCCATGTCGCGCAGGTAGAGGTAGTTGCCCCAGTTGTCCTGGGTGACGTCCTCGCGCCAGCGCGTCACCGCAACGTCGCCCCACCGGCTGTAGCCGGATCCTGCGGTGGTAACCATGACGGCATAGCGGCCGTTCGACAGCACGTGCGTTCGCGGGATCGCGTCGTGAGGCGATGTGAAGCGACGCAGGACCGGGGGCACCAGATCACGGGCATCGGCCGCGCTCTTCACCTCCTCGGCGCGTGGCCGGGCCACGAGCACGTCGCGCGGCATTCGCTCCTGCAACAGCAGCTCGGCGGCCTCGACGATGGGATCGGCATGGAAGCGCTCCACCATCACTCGGTCGTTGAGGACGTTGCCGATGGCCACGAGCGCCATTCCCTGGTGGTGGGACATGTAGCTGTTGACAACCGCAACCGACTTACCCTCCGGGAGCCGGCGCACCGTGTAGTCGAGCGCCTCGCGAAAGCCGTACCGCCCGGCAGCACCGGCAGCCCCGAGTCGGACGAGGTTCCTGACCGCGGCCTTCGGTTCGATCATTGCGGCGAGAGCCGTCGCGTACGGGGCGATGACGACGTCCTCACTCAGCCCGCGCTTCAGGCCGAGGCCGGGAACGCCGAAGCCCGAATACTGGTACGTGTTCGCGAGGTCACGCGCGTTGAACCCGGACTCGGAGATTCCCCACGGCACACCGATCTCGGCGGCGTAGTTGATCTGGCGTGCGACGACCAGCCGGTTCGTCTGGTCGAGAAGGCTGTGGGCCGGCGAGCGCATCACGAGCGCCGGCATGAGGTACTCGAACATCGATCCAGACCAGGAGATGAGGGCCGAGCCACGACCCACGGGCGTCAGCGCCCGGCCGAGCCGGAACCAGTGGTCCGGCTCGACATCACCCTTCGCGATCGCCAGGAAGCTTGTGAGGCGGGCTTCCGAGGCGAGCAGGTCGTAGTAGCTCGGGTCCAATGAACCGTCACGAACCCTGAACCCGATCGAAAACAGCATGCGCGTCGGGTCGAACAGGAACGAGAAGTCCATCTCGTCGAAAAATTGCTGGGCTCGATCGGCAATCACCCCGAGGCGCCGGACGAGCCCAGCGGCTGCACTCGCTCCGTCGTCCATGTTGCCGTCGGACGGATCAGACAGTTGCGCGATCGTCGGGACGGCGCCGAGCTGTGCGGACGGACTGAACAACGTCTGGTCGCGGGCATGGCTGGCGGCGGTGCGCCTTGCCGCCGCCGCCCACGTCACGAGTTCACTCTCGGCGCCCTCGCCGCGTTCGGCGCTGAGCGCCACGGCGACATCCGACAGTGTGTCGGTGTACGCAACGAGCCTGGCCAGATGGGAGGCCCAGTCCCCGAGGGTGGAGGGAGCGGAAAACCCGACTCCTTCGGGTAATGCCAGCGCTTCATCGAGGTGCCGACGGGTGAGAGTGGAACTGCGTCTGTCGCCAATCGCTGAGGCAGCATCGCGGGTCAATGTGAGCCCGTCGCCGATACCAGCGAGCGCGGCCGCCGTAGGCAGCGGTTGGTCGATCATCTGCCGGCAGGCGTTCGACAACGCCAGCAGGTGTCCTGCGAGGTTTCCGCTGTCGACGGACGAAACGTAGTCCGGCTCCAGCCGGCGAAGATCACGCGTGTCGTACCAGTTGTACAGGTGCCCGCGGTACCGCTCCAGGCCGCCCATCGTGGCGAGCGTCTGTTCCAGGCGCTCCACCATTTCGATCGTCCCGATCCAACCGAAGTCGCGGGCCGTCACCGTCGAGAGCAAGTACATGCCGATGTTCGTCGGTGAGGTGCGATGCGCGACGATCGGGACCGGATCGTCCTGGAAGTTGTCGGGCGGCAGCCCATGATCCTCGGGCCCCACGAAGGTCTCGAAGAACAGCCAGGTGCGACGAGCGGTGATGCGCAGCGCCTGGACCTCGGCCGCGGACAGCAGTTCCGACGCCGATTCGGGAGGTGGCAAGCTGATCCAGAGCGCGACCAGCGGTGAGAGCAGCCACAGCACGACGAAAGGCGCGGCGATCCCAACGGCATCAGGCTTCACGGCCAGGACCAGACCGAGCGTTCCCGCCCCGATCACGACAGAACCGGCCATCTGCCGGGCGAACCCAGCAGCGCTGAGGTGGCGGCTGGCCTGGGCGTGCGCTGCGGTGGTCCATTCGAGCAGGTTCCGCCGCGTGAAGAGCAGCCGGGTCAGCGTCCGCAAGATCGCGTCGATCATCATCCATGCCTGATACGCAACGAACGTGATGCCCAGTCCGATGTGGGCAGTTGCGTCGGCGACATCTTCGCCGACAGCGCGCACGTGGCTACGCTTGGAGATGCCCTGCCGACGCGGCCGCAGTCCCGCCACAGCTGGCAAAACAGCAGGGATCGACACTGTGGCAACGACGAACCATGTCCACGGGCCCGCTGAGATGTGCGGCAGAGTCCAGGCCGCCATCAGCGTCGCCAGGGTGAGGGGTGCAGACAGCGTGCGCCGGAGGTTGTCGACCATCTTCCAGCGGGCAATGCGCGGCACCGAACTTCCGCCGCGCTTGCCCGTGGCATCGCGTGCCACGCCAAGGATCCACGGCAGCAGTTGCCAGTCGCCGCGCGCCCACCGATGCTGGCGGCTCGCCGACACCAGATAGTTGGAGGGGTACTCGTCGAAGAACTCGATATCGGTGACCAGCCCAGCCCGGACGAACACGCCCTCAAAGAGGTCGTGGCTCAGCAGTGCGTTGTCGGGGACCCGGTCCGCCATCGCTGCGCCGAACGCGTCGAGGTCGTAGATCCCCTTGCCGGTGTAGCTCCCCTCCTGGAACAGATCCTGATAGACGTCTGACACCGCCGACGCATACGGGTCGATCCCCGCCGACCCGGAGAAGATGCGCTGGTAGATCGAGCCGCCCTGCTCGGGCGGGAGTGTCGGAGTGATCCGCGGTTGCAGCACCCCGTAGCCCTCGACGACGCGACTCGTCGCTACATCGAGTCGTGGCCGGTTCAACGGGTGGGCAATCGTGCCCACGAGGCGTCCGACGGCACCGAGCGGAAGTCGCGTGTCGGCGTCGAGCGTGACGACGTAGCGCACGTCCAGCGGTGCCGTCGATGCCAGTCTGCCGTTGGTGATGATGCTGGTCGTGGTCGAGCCGCGTAGCAGTTCGTTCAGCTCGTGGAGCTTGCCCCGCTTGCGCTCCCATCCCATCCAACAGCCGTCGGCTTCGTTCCAGGTCCTCGTGCGGTGAAGGAGCAGGAATCGGGCACCCCCGCTGGGGGCTTCGCCGTATCGATGGTTGAGCTCGTCCACCGCCGCTACCGCAGCGGCAAGCAGCTCGTCGTCACCCGGGACGCTCTCGGCCGCGGCGTCGAGCCAGTCCGACAGCAGTGCGAAGCGAACATCGCCCGCTCCGTTGCCGAGGAAGTGCACCTCCAACCCTCGTACCTGCGCCTGGACGTCGGACTCGCTGGTAAGCAGCATCGGCACCACGACCAGTGTCCGCAACTGCGTGGGTACGCCGTCGGCGAGATCCAGTCGCGGCATCGGTCGCGGGTCCAGCACCCTCGTCACCAGCCTATTGACCAAGGCGACCGACAGGTCGGAGGCCGGCACCAGGGCGAGCGCGACGACTAGCAGGCCGCCCCCCGTGCTCGCCTCTCGCGCCAACAGCCAAGGCAAGGCGAGGACGGCCGCTGTGACCACGGCGATCGTCGACAGATAGCCAATGCCTGCCGCATTGACGAACGCGCGCCGAAGCCGTTCGGTGAGGCTCAGTCGAACCCCGACGGCTGACTCGAGCGCGGGGCGGCCGTCAGAGACAAGGAAGTACCCGGGGTCGCGGTGGCGGTCCGACTGGACCTGCCCGGCATCGCCGGTCGCAGGCACCGCCGCGGCCATCTGTACCGCCGCGGAGACAACCTCGACTTCGGTGCGACCCGAACCGCGCGCGATCTCCTCGATCGCGTCGCGATACCGGTTCCGCGTCGTGAAGTCCATGTCGTCGAACGCGCAGCAGTCGCGCAGAACCGCGTCGACCACACTGACGCTCTCCACGAACTTCGCCCAATCGAACCAGGAGAGCAAGCGCATGCTCATGATCACGTTCCGGACCGTCACGTTCATCATCGCCTGCTGCTGGTGCTCGCGGCGCACCATCTCCTCGGCGGTGGTGGCCCGCTCAGCGAGCAGTTCCTCGAGCCATCGCAAGGCGGGGGTGGCCGCGGGATCGAGATCTCGGAGCCGTTGGAACAACTGCACCCGCGCAGCGGTGGGAAGCTGCGCTCGCTTGAGCCGCCTCAACGCTGCGGCGGCTCGGCCCTGTCCCTCGGCACCGAGGCCGAGGAGGTCGTCGGCGAGCTCGTCTGCCAACTGTCGGGCTTCTCGCTTGCGCACGATCTGTTCCGTCATGCGGCGAAGGTTCTCCACGAGGAGGATGCGCAGGCTGATCGCGATCGCCCAAAGCTCGCCGATCGTCAGCGGCTGGACCTCCTGATACGCGCGCAGCATTCGACTCAGGCTCTCCGGATCCAAGCGACTGTCGGTGTGCGCGATGTACCCCCAGGCGATGCCAACCACCCGCGGGTAGCCCGCAAGCGGGCCATCCACGAGCTTGGGCAGCTCGCGGTAGTAGGTCGGGGGCAGGTCGTCGCGGATCTCTCGGAGCTGCTCGTCGACGATGGGGAAGTTGTCGACCAGCCACTCTGCGGCTGGGGTGATCGATCGCTCGTCTTTGATCGCGCGAGCGAGTACCCGGTACGAGTCCACGAGCACGCGACCGTTGTCCGCGATTCGAGAATGGACTTCGCGCCCGCGATGAGGCGCGTCGGTCACCATCTGCGCTGTGGCCAGTGACTGGGCGTGCTGCTCGAGACGTTCAACGCTGAAAAGCTCTGCAAGGATCGGCTCGTCAAACTCTCCTTCCGAAGAAGCTCGCCTCCGACCACCCGCTAGTTCGTCTCGGTAAGGCTGGTTCGCTTTCATCGACCGCTTTCAACACATTGTGTGCTTCGGATGCCACTGTGGATACAAAAAATCGGACACCAGTGTTGCTGTGCCCAGCCCGCCGATGGTGTAGACGCAAACCTGAAGAACCGTACACGCCGACGCTGCCAGCGCCGACGTCGGTGTCGGCCGCTCCGTGTCGACCAATCTGAGGTCGGTGTTGCGAGCACGTGCTGCGGCCGCTGGCTTAGCGGTTACCACTCCGGCGCTGTCCGCGACACCTGTGCCAACGATGGGTGATGTTCAGGCCGCGCTGGCTGGGCTCGACAGAGACGCTGATGCGTTGCTCGACGAGCAACGTGACCCGCGATGAGGATCGCCTACGTGGACGCATCGGTGATCGTGCGGCGGTACCTCCCCGGCGACGAGGGCCATCAAGATGCCGTCGCCGTGTTCGCCAACCCGACACGGCAACGATCAGTTCGACGCTGGCCCAGATCGAGGTGCCTGGGGCATTGGTTCGCGCCGCTCGACACGTCGGCATCGACCCGGCAGGTTTGCTCGCCCGCTTCGACACCCACATCACCGCTGGCGACCCGATGATCGTGACGGTCGACCACCCCCGGGTCGACTCCGCTGCGCTCGGCTTGGTCCGTGCACACGGTATTCGCGCCCTCGACGCCTTACACATCGCCGCCGCCGGAATCGTGCTGCACGAACTCGCTGGCGCCGGCGATACCACGGTGTTCATTTCGCGCATCACCACCCAGACAACGGCCGCCACCGCCTACGGCCTCAACGTTGGCTGAGCGTTGGCGTTGAGTTGTTGTCAATGACAGCCCAGCGCCAAAGGTCGAGACATGAGACGACGGCGCTAGGTCGACCTTACGACACCATGCCTTCGAGCTCGGCTGCTACCGAGCGGGTGAACTCGGCGGCCGGCACACCATCGAACGCACGATGGTCCCACGTGAGGCTGAGCGTCAGCCGCGTGACCTTGACGGGTCGCCCATCGTCATCCCAGCCGACATCGTCACGCAAGCGACCGACACCGAGGATTGCCGTGTTGGGCGGGTTGATGACCGGCGTGAACCCATCGACGCCGAACATCCCGAGCGCTGTCACCGAGAACGTGCCGCCCTCCAGATCGTCCAGCTTCAGCTTGCCAGCCCGGGCGGCCGTTGCCAGTCGAGTGGTCTCGGCGGCGAGGGTCGCGATGTCCAACCTGTCGGTGTTTCGCACGACCGGCACGATCAGCCCGCCATCGAGCGCCACGGCCAGACCCACGTGCACATCGGGCAACAGCGCGACGCCCGCCTCGATGATTTGACTGTTGACGACTGGCACCTCACGCAGCGCACGTGCTACCGCGGCGATCACATAGTCGGTGTATCCAGGGACGACGGGCTGACCCTTCAGCGCCGCCCGATGCGCGACAACCCGGTCCATGTCGACATCCATGAACAGGGTCAGTTGCGCCATCTCACTCAGCGACCCGTGCATCCGGCTGGCGATCGTGCCGCGCATGCCGGTCAGTGGAACCACCGATGTGGGCGTCTGCCCGAGCGGAAACGCCGCCAGCTTTGGCTGACGGGATGCTGTGGCCCGCTCTGCGAGCAGTTCACGGACGTAGCGGGCAACGTCTTCTCGACTGACTCGACCATCACCTGGGTCGGCTTGAACCGCAGCGAGATCGACACCGAGCAGGTCGGCCAACTGGCGGGCCGCAACCGTCGCGGGTCCGGACGCGCCGCCGACCGACACGGCACGAGGGACAACGGAGCGCACGAGTGCAGGACGCGGCCGTTGCGCGGCGGCCTCGACATCTTCCGACACGATCCGACCACCGGGACCGGAGCCGACGACAGTTGCAATATCGATGCCGAGTTCTGTGGCGACCCGGCGGGCGTTTGGTGAGGCGAACAGCCGGCCACCCGAACGTGCGATCGACGGCGATAGCTGCGCCCCTGCCGATGGCGTCGCCGCTGCCGGTGCAGCCTGTGCTGCCACCGCCGATGGTGCGATGGCGACCGGTGCCGGAGCGTCCTCACCCGCAGCAAGGAACCATCCGATCAGCTCACCGCAGGGGTAGCTGTCACCGATCACACCGATGTGATGCAAAACGCCCGCACCACTGGCCTCGACGTCGGTTTCGACCTTGTCGGTCTCGATCGACAGCACCGCCTGGCCGGCACGCACCGCGTCGCCGGATGCGACGAGCCACTCGCGGATCGTGCCGGCTTCCATGGTGAGGCCCAGTTTGGGCATCACGAACTCGATCGCCATATCAGTTCACTCGTCCTTCAGTACGTTGAATGGCTGCCATACGGGGTTGCGACCCCACCGCATCGCAGCCGCGATGTTGATCACCCGTGGTCCGTCACGGCGGATGCTCACGGTGGCCCGTTGCCCTTCGCTGAGTGCCCGATCACGCTCACCGTCGAACGCCAGCATTCCGGGACCGATCAGTTCGATTTCGTCGCCGTCGGCCAACAGTACAGCCGATGCAATACCGATGTTGACGAACAACCCGGGGGCGATCGGTGCCCGTACCGTACGTCCGTTACCGATCCGTACGTGCATGCCGCCCGGCTCATCGCGACCGACGAGGTGCACCGCAGCGACGATCGACGACAGCCCGACCGCATCTGGCTCAGCGATGCATGCGACGATGTCGCGCAACCGTGCTGGATCCCAGACCGCTCGGCTCCCGGCGAACCTGCCCTCGACGAGAGCGACATCGACAAGCGCGAGGTCATCGCCGTCGTCGACGATGGCACCGGTGGCGCCGTCCTGAATTCGCACGTGAGCAACTTTGGCTGGCATCGAGACCTGATCGATCGGTGCTGCCCCCGTTGCCACGAGGCCGGCAGCGCGGCCCGCGATGGTGGCTTCGACAAGGCGGGGGAACACGTTGTTGGTACCAGTGGAAACGGCCACGAGCGGCAGGTCCAACCATCCCTTGGCCACATCGCGATGGGTGCCATCCCCACCCAGCACCACGACCGCACCGGCGCCTTCTTTCCAGCACCGCTCTGCCGCCACCCGCGAGTCGTGCCCCGTGTCGATCACGATGTCGTCGAGCACCACGAGTTCGGCGTCGATCTGGAGATCAGCAACTGCCCGTGCGCCAAGTGCGTGGCGATCGTTGGCCAACAGGATTCGCTCGACCCCGGACTCGGCCGCTCCGATGACGGCGCGACGAATAATGCCCATCTTGGCCATATCGGACGTGGGTGATGCAGACGAAACGAGCCGGCGAATGTCCTTGCCGGCGGCAGGGTTGGCGATGATGCCGACCGTGGCCATCAGATGTCAGACGCTGCGCGCCGGCCGGCCGAACGTGGCGCGGATGCCATCGGCGATGCGTGCTGCGTTGGGAATGTAGATCGCCTCGAGGACCGGGCTGAACGGCACCGGTGAAAACGGTGCACCGATTCGACCGACGGGGGCGTCGAGGTAATCGAATGCCTCTTCTTGGATCTGTGCCGCGATCTCAGCACCGATGCCGCCGAAGCGAACCGCCTCGTGCACGACGACGACTCGGTTCGTCTTGCGCGCCGACGCGACGATCGTGGCCGAGTCGAGTGGCTGCAGGGTGCGGGGATCGACGATCTCGCACTCGACTCCCTCTTCGGCCAACTGCTCGGCGGCGAGCATCGCTTCGCTGACCATCCGCCCATACGCCACCACGGTGACATCGGTACCGGGACGCACGATGTTGGCAACGCCGAGCGGGATGGCATACAGCTCCTCGGGCACCGGGCCCGACACACCGAGCATGCGCTTGTGCTTGACCATCACCGTCGGGTTGTCCTCCCGGATGCACGACACCATGAGACCCTTCATGTCATAAGGCGACGACGGCACTACGACCTTCAGGCCGGGGATGTGGCACAGCAATGCTTCCAGGCTCTGGCTGTGCTGGGCGGCGGCCGAGAGCCCGGCGCCACCACCGCAGGTGATGGTCAGCGGGATGCGAGCGGTGCCGCCGAACATGTACTTCAGCTTCGCTGCCTGGTTCACGATCTGGTCCATCGCCACACACATGAAGTCCATGAACATCAAGTCGACGATCGGGCGCAGGCCCATCACCGCCGCGCCGACGCCAAGACCGACGATGGCCTGCTCGCTGATCGGCGTGTCGACGACCCTGCGCTCACCAAACTCTTTCTGTAGACCGCCGAACGTGCCGAAAACGCCACCAAATGCGCCGATGTCTTCGCCAGCACAAAAGATGTTCTCGTCCTCACGCATGCATTGCCGGACGGCTTCGTTGAAGGCCATCACATACGGAAGTTGCCGTACCTCGACCTCGGTAGCAGTCATCACAACGCCTCCACATTCTGCGAGTACACGTCGACCAAGAGCATGGACGGGTCGGGCGTGGGGCTCTCGTCGGCAAACTTGATGGCGGCGTCGATGTCGGCGCGAATCTCGGCCCATACCGCTTCGGCCTGGTCGGGGGTCATCACTCCGGCTTCGGCCATACGCGCCTGGATACCGTTGATCGCATCGCGCTCTTTCCACCGCTCGACCTCGGCATCTGGGCGGTACTTGAGGCCTAGGTTCTGCACGCCGTGGTGGTTGTAGTAGCGGTAGGTCTTGGCCTCGATCAGCGATGGGCCGGCACCCGCACGCGCTCTGGCCACCGCCTCGACCGCGGCCTCGTACACGGCAACCGCATCCATGCCGTCAACCATCACGCTCGGCATGCCGTAACCGACTGCACGGTCGACGATGTCGGTGATGGCCATCGTCTTGTGACGCGGAGTGAACTCGCCGTACTCGTTGTTCTCGCAGACGAACACGACCGGCAACTTCAACGCGCAAGCCATGTTGGCGGCCTCGTGAAAGGCACCGATGTTGGTGGCACCGTCACCGAAGAACGCGGCAGCAACCTTGCCGTTGTCGCGATACTTGTTGGCAAAGCCGGCACCGACAGCAATGGGGGTACCGGCCCCGACGATGCCGTTGGCGCCGAGCATGCCGAGCTCGAGGTCGCTGATGTGCATCGACCCACCCTTGCCCTTGCAGTATCCGGTCGACTTGGCCATCAGTTCGGCCATCATCCGGTTGAAGTCGCCGCCCTTGGCAACTAGATGGCCGTGACCACGATGCGTCGACGTGATCTGGTCTTCATCGGTGAGCGCAACGCAGACGCCGGCGGCGACAGCTTCTTCGCCGACATACAGGTGTAAGAAACCGGGCAGCTTGTTCGCTTCGGCCAGCCGTCCCGCAGCTTCTTCGAACAGGCGGATCCGCACCATTCGGCGGTGTAGATCGCGCAGGGTGTCGTCAGTCAGTTCCACCTGGTGTCCCTTCTTCGCCGAGCCCGATGGCCCAACGTATGCCTCGACGTAACAGTTCGTAGTACTGCGGCCGTTCCCATGAGCAACGTTCGATCCGCGGGTAGTAGTCGAGCATCGGCGCCATGTCGTAATGACCACGGCAATGGCCCAAGGTGTTGTACAGCACCGCGCCACGTCCGAGGGGCCGCAGGTATTGCACCAGGTGCTGGTCGTCGCCCGAAGCCCAGTCGTTCTCTGCGAAGCCGGTGGCGTCACCGTGCCAGTGGGTGTGCAGCAGCGGATGGAGCTGCTCACGATCGTGATACTCCATCAGGTACAGCTCATCGTCGGTGTCGAACGGCTCGACGCCGGCCACCAACCAGTGGTCGGGATCGGCAACAGTGACCTGATACGGCTGGATCGGAGGGTGGGCGATGAACTGAGAGCCGAGCGTGTGAGCCCACGTAGGAAAGCATCGTGGTGCCTCGACCCCGTTCGGACGCGGCAGGTCGAGCGCAGCGTTGGTGCCGTGCAGCGCAAGCCACCGTCCACCTTGGTCGACCCAGTTGCGAATGGCATGTTGCGACGCATCGGGTGGCCGCAGGTCGCAGGTGTACGACACAAGGAAACTGCTCGCGCAGATCGCCTCGGCATCGTCCCACGTAGCGCCGACGCGGACCCGAACGTTGTCGTGCTCACCCAACAGGGTCAGCAGTTCGCGTCGGGCGAAGTCGATGTCGTGGTACTTGCCGCCTGCGACCAGATAGGCGTCGATACGGGATGGGGCGTCGGTCATAGTTGGTCTCAGCAGTGTGGATTCAACGGATCAGGATCAGGCTCATGCCCGGGATCAGAAGTTGACGCGCTTCATGAAGCCACCATCAACGGTGATGTTTGCACCATTGATGTGCTTGCCGACATCGCCGGCCAAGAACGCAACCATGTTCGCGACGTCGTGCACGGTGCCCAGTTCGCCGCCGGGATGCGCCTTCTGCGTCGCTTCGAAGAACGGCGGCATCGCGCCACGGATCATGTCCCAGTCGCCACCTTCGACCATGATCGGCCCGGGTGACACCACGTTGCAGCGCACACCCTTGGCACCGAGCACCTGAGCCTGGCCGAGGGTCCACTGCGTGACTGCGGCCTTGAACGCGCTGTAACTGCCCGAGCCCGATGCGAAGTGCTCGCCAACTGCAGTCGTCCCCAAGCTGATGACTGAGCCGCCACCATCGGCCAGTGCGTCTTGCGCCGCGGCGACGCCGCCGACCAAGGCCATCAGGTCGATGTTGAAGTTGTTGATCCACTGATCGAGCTTGCGCTGCGGCTTGGCCGACGTGTTGTGCACGTAGATGTCGATGCCGCCGAGTTGCTCCGCCGATGCGCCCACCCATGCAGTAAGCGACGCGAGGTCGCCAGCGTCGACGGCCGAGCCGTAGACGGTGCCCGACGCACCCAACTGTTGCACCGCAGCAGCCACCTCGTCGGCGTTGCGTGCGCAAATCGCGACAGAAGCACCCTCTGCCAACAACGTCTCGACGATTGCTCGCCCGATGCCTTTGGTCGAACCCGTTACGAGTGCGCGCTTGCCTTGAAGCCCAAGATCCATGTCGATTCTCCTCGTTAGTCGCGTTATTGGCGTTAGTCGCGTTACATATTGATCAGCCGGTTAGTTATCTGACCACATCGGTCGGAACGCAGGCAACTTGTGCCGCCGCCACCCCACTCCTCTCGTCAGCGAGGTACATCTTTCCACGCGACGCCCTTGTCGACGCGCGGTTCGGGCGGCAGGCCCAAGACACGTTCGCCGATGATGTTGCGCTGCACCTCGTCGGAGCCGCCAGCGATGCGGTAGCCAGGAGCGCCCAGGACATGCTCGCCCCATGCATAGGTGCCCCATTGCCCGGAGTCGGCCACGAGCGCCGGGCCGACGACAAGGCTGACCACATCGGACATCAGCCGCATCCCCTCGGTCCACAACAGCTTGCCGAGCGACCCCTCTGGGCCGGGCGTGCCACCGGCCTTGGCCAGGTCGGCGGCGCGACGGTTGACGAATCCCTCGACCCGAGTATGGGTATAGACGTCGATCAGTCGTTGCCGCACAACGGGGTCGTCGGTGACGCCAAGCGCCTGGGCGGTAGCCAGAAGTTGACGCCACGACCCGCCGGCCTGCCCCCCGCCGCCGCCACCTGATCCAGAGTGATCGCGTTCGAACCCCAATGTCGTGAGCGCCACCTTCCACCCGTCACCGATGCCACCGAGACGGAGCGTGTCGGGGATCCGTACATCGGTGAAGAACACCTCGTTGAACGATGACCCGCCGCTCATCTGTTTGATCGGGCGGATCTCGACGCCCGGAGCATCCATCGGCACCATGAACGCGGTGAGCCCGGCATGCTTGACGACACCCGGGTCAGTACGGGCGATGAGTTCGCCCCATTCACTGAACTGTGCACCCGAGCTCCACACCTTCTGTCCGTTGATCACCCACTCGTCGCCATCGCGCTCGGCTCGACATGCAAGCGTGGCGAGATCGGACCCTGCGCCCGGCTCGCTGAACAGTTGGCAGCACAACACATCGGTACGCAAGAGAGACGCAAGGAACTGCTCTTTCTGCTCGGGCGTACCGAACAGGTTGATCGTCGGAGCAATCAGCCCAATGGTGACGCTGAACGACTCGTGGCGGCCGGGCATCTGGTAGCCGCTCTCCAGGCGTCCATAGGCCCTCGCGTACTCGGTGGTCAGCCCGAGGCCGCCGAACTCAACCGGCCAGGTGATGGCGTGATAGCCGCGTTGTGCCTTGGCCTGGTTCCATGACTTCAACGATTCGAGCAGCGCCTTTTCCTCGTCGAACTCGAGGGCATGAAACACAGAGACACTGAACTCGCCCTGGCCCCACACGAGTTCGGAGTCGCTCGCACCTGCGGACCGGCTATCGGGCTTCGGTACAGCGTTGGCTGCAAGCCACGCGCTCGCCTCAGCAGCAAATTCCTCGACTGTCGTCTCCGTCGTCACCGTCGTCTCCGTGGTCACCGTCGTCCCCATCGTTGTTCGGCATGTTCTCAGCCAGCTAGTTTCGTCCGCAGTAGCGAACACATCCGCTCAACATATCGCGCAGTCAATTTCGATGTCCAAACTGTCCGCTAGCCTCGTGCGATGATGCTCGACCAACCGCGCCGATTGGGCCGCCCCGCATCGTCCAGCTCGGCCGAGACGCGGATCCGCATCCTCGACACCGCGCGGCGGTGCTTCGCCGAGCAGGGGTTCGGCACCAGTACCAACCGCACGCTCGCCGACGAAGCCGGCATCACGACCGGCGCGATCTACCACTACTTCGAGTCGAAGGTCGACGTCTACGTCGCCGTGTACGACGACGTGCAGACGCGTGTGTACGAACAGTTCGAGCGCGTTGTCGACGCCGCAACAGGCTTCGTCGCGAAACTCGAAGCGGTGCTCGAGGCCGCTCACGAACTCAACCGCACTGACCCCACCCTTGCTGTCTTTCTCGGTTCGGCCCGGGTCGATCTACGTCGCCATCCCGAACTAGCGGCCGCAGTGCACCAGGTCGACCGGTTCTCCAACGATGGGTTCTTTGCGCGCATCGTCGATGTCGGAATCGAGACCGGTGAGATTCTCGCTGCTCAGCGAAATCAAGTGACGGCGCTCATCATCACCATGACGATCGGGCTCACCGATGCGGTGTCGGGCAACATCAGCACGCATCGCGATGCCGTCGACGCCATCAAGGCATTACTCGAAGGCACGCTCATCACGCATTCGGCACTACCACCCGCACGTTCCCATCGGTCCACATCACGATGAGATCTCGGTGCTTGATGCGCCAGCCATCGGCCGTGCGTACCAACTGGTCTTCGTAGCGACCGGCAACGATGTAGTTGGCACCACCTTCTGCGGCACGCCTGATGTGTTGAGCCTGCAGGTAGCAGCGACTCGTCGCTCGATCGCCGTCGAGCACCACCTGGTGGCAGGTAACCATGTGCTGACTGTCGTCGAGATGCCCGAGCGCAGTGGAGATTCGTTCGATGATCTCGGCGAGGTCGCGCTGCTCGCCGGTGCCGAGCCGCGCGGTCGAGTCGGGCATGAACACCTCGGACAGCGTTGCCCAGTTGCGGGTATCGAGTGCCCAACAGTAGGCAATCGTCACATCGACAATGGCCCTTTCGTCGAGCAGTGCAGCGAGGTCGTGGTTCATCAACGGCACGCTACATCTGCAGGTCGTCAACCATTCAGACGACCTTTGGGCTTCGGACGTCATTGACAGGCTGTCGGACATTGCAGGTGGGGTGTGGCGGCACCCCGACCTGACTTCACCGATGTGAGTGGTGGGGCGTGGTCGACACGTGGAGGCACGTGTGCCTACGTAGCGACACGTGCCTCCACGTGTCGCTGCGATCAGCGATTTGAACTCGCCACGGCGGAGACCCGGTCCCTGGCCGACCGCCCCTCAGCCGCGCGTACCACCACCTCAGCCCGCCG
>JANYDH010000089.1 GCA_025359865.1 Actinomycetes bacterium
ACTCCGCTGCTTTTTCTTGAGGCGGCCTTACGAAAAAATGGTCTCGATCCGCGTAACGACGTGAAGCTTGTCAATGGTGTGGCAATCCCGGCGCGTGTCGGGGCGTGGACCGCCGGGCAAACACAGTTTGCCATCTTCGGCGAGCCGGATGCTGCGCAGCTGGAGCAGGATGGCAAAGCGCACGCTCTTGCATCCGTCGGCGAGACAGTGGGCTTCGTCGACTACACCGTGTTCATGGCGATGAACGATGTCGGCTTCGGTGTGCAAGGGGTACTCGACGGGATCGCCGCCGCCGCCGAGGCCGGGCTGACTCCCATCAAGATCAACATGGTGGTGCAGCGGGGCGTCAACGACGGCTCGATCCTCGACATGGCCCGGCATTTCAAAGGCTCGTCGCACACCCTCCGGTTGATCGAGTACATGGACGTCGGCATCACCAACGGCTGGCGGCTCGACGACGTGGTCCCGGCCCGGGAGATCGTTGAGATGTTGGACCGTGAGTTCGGGATCGAACCGGTGGACCCTTCCTACCGGGGCGAAGTGGCGCAACGGTGGCGTTACCGAGACGGAGCCGGGGAGGTGGGCGTCATCGCCTCGGTCACCCAGCCGTTCTGCGGTGATTGCACCCGGGCTCGCGTCTCAGCCGAGGGTGTCCTCTACACCTGCCTGTTCGCCACTCGCGGGACTGACCTGCGCGAGGTGCTGCGCGCGGGGGCGAGCAACGAGATGCTCGATGACGTCGTCTCCGGGCTGTGGACGAACCGTGCCGACCGGTACTCCGAGACCAGGTCGTCACAAACCGTCGGTCTCCACAAGGTCGAGATGAGCCACATCGGTGGCTGACCTCGTGAGACCCGCCAAGAAGGAGGAAGCCACCGCCGACACCGCCGACATCGCCGGCGTTCTCGCCGGAGAGCCAACAACTGCTCAAGTTCCACGGCGTCTACCAGCAAGACGACCGCGACGTGTGCACCGAACGAAAGCGCCAGGGGCTCGACATCGACCAGATCTGCATGGTGCGGGTCAGCATCCCCGGCGGGATCCTGACCGCGGATCAGTACCTCTCCATGGACACTCTGTGCGACACGGTCGCGAGCGGCACGTTGCCGATCACTTCCCGACAGGGCATCCAGTACCACTTCGTGCGCAAGGGCAACCTCCACTCCCTGCTCGCCACCCTCAACCACCACCTGGTCAGCACCTTCGGCGCCTGCGGCGACGTGGTCCGCAACATCATGTGTTGCCCGGTGCCGCTCGCCGGCCGGCAGCAGACCGACGGGCAAGACCTACGCCCAGGAGTCGTCGCCAACCACTGCATCGATGTCTCAAAGCCGATCGAACCGGACGCCACCCGGCGCAAGGATGGCCGCCCGATCCCCGAGTCCGTCATCGACCAAGCCCTACATTCGAGTCCTCGGGCAATCTCCTCGAAGCCGAAGCCGAAGCCGAAGCCGAAGCCGAAGCCGAAGCCGAAGCTGAAGCCGAAGCCGAAGCTGAAGCCGAAGCCGAAGCCGATGCCGACGCGCTCGTCAACACGGTCAACACCGTCGGCGTGGTGGGCAAGGGCATCGCTCTTCAGTTCAAGAATGTCTTCCCGGCGAGCTTCAAGGCCCACGAACGAGCGTGCAAGGACGATCGTGTTCGACTCGGCGAAATGTTCGTCTTCGATGCTGGTCAGTTGATGAAACCGCGCTGGATCAGTAACTTTCCGACGAAGCGACACTGGCGGTCGCAGTCCAAGCTGTCCGACGTTGCATCCGGTCTCGACGACTTGCGCCGAGTGATCGACGGGCTTGGGATCAAGTCGATAGCGCTCCCGCCGGCGGCTCTTGTTGGAATGGTCGGCCGCTACGGCCTGGTAGGCCTCGGCGCAAGCCTGATCGAGATCCAGAAGCTCATGTACTTCCTTCAGGAGGCCGGTGTAGATCTGAACCTGCGGTACGAGCCTGCTCGATACGGGCCGTACGCCGACAGCATCGCGGCGAGGTCACCGGCGTGGTCGAGCGCCTCACGGATCTCACCAGAGGCAGGTGAGCCGCGTGCTCGTCGCCCTGGACGATGCATCAGCGGCTCGCGCTCGGGGTGATGCGATTTGGTGGTCGTGGACGGCTGGGGGAACCCGTCGTGCGGGATCAATGGTTCCGTTCGCTTGTCATGGGCCGAGGAGGGCGGCGGGGATGACGGCGATGCCGTCTGGTCGGCGGTAGGCGTGTGTGCCGGTGGTGATGACGACGGCGTCGAGGAGTTCGGGACCGAGCCGGTCGGTGAGCCAGATGAGGTGTCGGACGTCGTGGTCGGTGACGATTGGGGAGAGCTTCACTTCGGCTGCAAGGCAGCGCCCGTCGCGGCGTTCCACGATCAGGTCGACCTCATGGTCGCCGCGGTGCATCCGGAAGTGGGCGACGCGGGCCTCGGATCGCTGTGCGTAGACGCGAACGCTGAGCGCGACCAGTGACTCGAACAGCGCGCCGAGGAACGGGCCGTTGCGGAAGATGCTTGCGCCGCGGTCGTCGCCGGCGAGGAGCGCGTCCTCATCGAGGCCGAGCAGGGCAACCGCGAGCGCGGGATCGGCGAGGTGATGCTTGGGTGATGCGGCGAGTTCGTTTAGGTGCGCATTGGTCGGGAGCCAGCCCGGGAGCGGATCGAGGATGAAGAGTCGCTCGAGTGCGTCACGGTAGGCCGTCAATGTGGTCCGCGAGGGTTGTTCGCGGGTCCCTGGGTTGGCGGCTGTGGCGATCTTGGCGTACGTGGTCGTGGTGGCGGTCGCGGCGCCGTACGCGCCCATCCAACGCTTCAGGGCCGAGGGGTTTCGGATCGAAGAACCGAGCTCGGCGATGTCGCGATCGGCGACTCGTTCGAGGTAGCTGTCGAGTTGGGCGCGACGGATCCGGGCGGGCAGTTCCCGGATGCCGGGGAACCCGGATGCCACGATCTCTGCGGTGTAGACGGTGAGGTCTGCCGGGGTGTCTCCGGCGATTGCCGGACGTTGACCGGTGAGGAGCTCGGCGAGGCTGACCGACGGTTCATATCCTCGCTCGGATAGCGCGAGGGGTCGTACACGCAGTTTCAGGATGCGTCCGGCACCGGAGTGTCGGCCCGGGTCGGTCCGTGACGCGGAGCCGGTCAGGAGGAACTGACCGGGGGTCGCGCCGGCATCGACGGCACGACGAACGAGGTCCCATGTAAAGGGCAGGTGCTGCCATTCGTCCAGCAGGACGCGGCGCCCGTCCAAGAGCCGACCGGGATCAGCTTCCACCAGGTCACGAACCGTGGGGGACTCCAGCCGGAACTCGGCATCGACCCGCTCAGCCGCCGTCGCGCTCTTACCGACACCCTTGGCTCCTTCGAGCGCGACAGCGGCTGCTCCAGCAAGTAGTTCGTCAAGTTCGGTGTCGACGACCCGTCGCTGGTAGTTCACCGCTCGAAGCGAGTCACCCATGGAACATACGGTACCGTCGACTGTACATTCTCGGGCGGATGTACTAAACGTTCTCGGGCACTTGTGACCAGCTCGGCCGGGCTGTGATGCTGGACATTCGCGGGTTCGCTTCCTGGTCGGAGTCGCCGGATGACTTGTGGTCGGCCGAGTTCCGGTCCTTCGGGGCCGAGGTCGAGATCGTGACCTCGGCGAGTCGGCGGGTCTTCGGGCCTGTCGAATGAGCGCCGATCAGCACGGCGGCGTGGACCGTGATGACACGCCAATGACCGCTGGTGTCCGTGGATTCGGAAGGGACCGCCGAACGCCCGGTGCCTTCGAGCGCAGAACCCGAAGGTCGCTCGGACTCCGGTTCGCCGAGTCGGTGCTAGCCGGATCTAGCTTGCTGATCCAGCGTTGTCTCAGACGACTTGGACGGCGTTCTTGTCCCGCTTTGGTGCTTCGTCGGGAAACAAGATGAAAAGCAATCAGCGGATGTTCAGCGCGGCGAGGCTGGACTGGTCGGTCGCTAGAGCGGTTGTCCGTGATTCGATGTGGAGGCGGAGATCGGCATTGCCGTTGCGTAGTTGGGTGACGACGTTATTGAGTGTGGCGTTGGAGCCATCGGTGGTCTGGGCGAGGAAGAAGTCTGGTGTAGTCGGGGCGAGGGTGGCTTCGTGGTAGGCGATGTTCATCAGGGTGTCGGCGCGGTCGAGGAAGCCGGGTAGCCGGTCGAACATGCCGACGAGTTTTAGTTCGGTCTCGACTCGTTTGTCGGTCCCGCGTGCAAGCAGGACGAAGAGGGTGTCGCCGACTTCGGCTTGGAGGAAGTCAGCGAAGTCAGCAATTTGTCGAGGCTTCTTGTCGTCACTGTGCCAGCCGTGGTCGCCATCCTCGGTGCGCTCACCTGGTGGCTGACCGGGCGAACGCTACGACCAGTCGAAAAGATGCGCAGAGAGCTTGCAGAGATCACCGGTACCAACCCCGGACGCCGAGTCGCCGAACCACCCACCGGTGACGAAATCGACCGCCTCGCCCGCACCATGAACGAAACCCTCGACCGGCTCGAGGGTGCCATCCGCCGACAGCAACGCTTCGTCGCCGACGCATCCCACGAACTTCGCAGCCCACTCACCCGAATCCGCGCCGAACTCGAAGTCGACCTCGCATCCGGTGAACCCTCCGACCCAATGAGAACCGAATAGAGCGTCCTCGACGAAACCATCGACCTGCAACAACTCGATGAAGACCTGCTGCACCTCGCACGTGACGACGACGGCATCGCCGACGCCGATTTGCGGCCGGTCGACCTCGACGACATCGTGCTCCGCGAGGCGCGTCGCCTACGCGAGCGCGGACGAGTAAAACTCGACCTCAAGGAAGTTGCCGCGGCCCAAACCATCGGGGACCCACACCAACTCGCACGAGTGGTCCGCAACCTGTTCGACAACGCAGAACGACACGCCGCAACGACAGTCACCGTCGGCCTCGACGAGGTCGAGGGCCGTGTGCTGCTCACGGTCAGCGACGACGGTGCCGGAATCTCACCCGAGGATCGTGACGTCATCTTCCAACGTTTCACCCGCCTCGACGACGCCCGAGCACGCGACACCGGCGGCACCGGCCTCGGGCTCGCGATCGTGTGCGACATCGTCCAACGTCACCACGGCACAGTTGATCTGGACAGCCGCGCCGAAACCCGCTTCGTGGTCGAACTACCACTCGTCCCTAGGAGCATGGGTCGGTAATGGTGGAGTTGGTTGTGGTCGGGCGTGCGCAGGGCTGGCGCATACAGCCGTCGAACGATCCAGCCCAACCCGCCGAATACTGACCCACGCCCCTAACCGCCCCGCGGCGTTTCAGCGTGGCGTCAGCGCACATTTCGTACTCTGCGAGCAACCCCACGAAGGAGCACCGATGAGACGCAGCACAAGCAACGACACGGACACACCGATCACCGGCACCGATCTGCAAAGAGCGAGCAATGCGGCGCTCGCCTCCACTGGACAAGGTCGAGTGACCGGAACCGAGGTCGGCGACGAGGAGAGCTACTACGAGGTCGAGGTCACACTCGACAACGCAACAGAGGTTGACGTGCAGCTCGATTCGGACTTCCATGTCGTCGGCTCGGCAGCTGACAAGGTCAACACTGAAGATGACCAGAAGGAAACTGGTTGAGCGGACGGTGGTACGACGCGTCCTGCATAGCAGTGTTGACCGGGATCAGCCAGTCCCAGGCGGAGTAATCGTGATGCGGTCGGGTTGTCTGCCGCTTCTTGTTGTAACGCAACGACCTGCCGATGCCGGGCACTGACCTAGCCGCCGAAGGCGCTTGTGAAGGCGGTCTCGAACTCGGGAGTTGCCGGACCGCTGAAGCCGCAGCCGTTGACGACGCCGTCGGTGGCGGTCACGAGGTATCGGTCTCCGACGACGAAGTCGACGCCGTCGAGCGCGGCCGATGTGATTCCGGCGGGCAGGGCGATGGCGACGAGGTCGGTCTCAGCGGTGTCGGTGGTGAACCAGTGGTCGACGTTGATGGTCACGGTGGTCTGCGTGATCTCTGTGGCGGTCCCGGCGAATGCAACGGGCATCGCTGCCAGGACGTTCACGTCGAAGGGGAGACATGAGGACATCGATATTCCTGTATCGGCGAGCGACAGCGATCGCGTGCTCACCGAGTTGTTGTCGCGGGTGAGTACGACGGTCGAGATCGCGATCGCGACCAGGGCGGCGGCGATCCCGCCGATGATCAGTGGTGTTCGATGACGTCGCCCGCCCGCTTCAAAGGCGTGGGATTGTGTGTCGACACCGATGGTTTGGGTGTCATTTGCGGTGTTCATGATGTTCTCCAGGCGGGTCCGGTAGCGCAACGAGTCGATCAACTCGTCGCGGGGCATCGGATCGATTTGTTCGAGCAGTTGTCGCAGCTGTTCGTCCATCATTGGGTCTCCGTTGCTCCACTGGTTGATTGTCCGGTTGGGAGCAGGTTCTTTCGCCGGAGCTCGTCTCCGAGTCGTTGTTTGGCGCGGTGCAGTCGGATGGCCGCTGCGTTGGGGGTGATGCCGAGGATTTCAGCGATCTCGCGTGCCTCGAGGTGATCCCACGCCCACATCGTCAACACCTCGCGCTCGCTGCGCGGCAGCTTGGCGAGGGCTTGGCGCAGTTCCGGGTAGTCGTCTGAGCCGTGGGTGGGCTGCGTCTCGAACGCATCGCGCGGCATGTTCGTCGAGAGCCGTCCGAAGAGCCGCTTCCGACGTTCACCGGAACGCAGTTGGTTGGCCAGGCAACGGCGGGCGACTCCGAGACAGTAGGGGAGCTCTCCGCCGTCGGTCACGTCGTCGAGGCGGCGCCACAACACGAGCAACATGTCGGCCATGACGTCGTCGGCGACTTCAGCACTGGCTCGTCGACGCACGAACCGGAAGACGGGTTCGTGGACGGCGATGGCGGCCTGTTGGTATCGATCACGCCGAGACGCGAGCGCGTCGACGGTAGGAGTCACATTGAGTTCTTGTCCAGCACACTGTTCACTCTTTCAGTCCGTACCGATCGTCATTGGCACCGGTCGAGCTGACTCTAGCGATAGGCCTGAGGGGATGCCCGTACAAGCGGGTCAGGCTCGGTCGTTCAGTCGGGTCGGCCGGACAAGCGGGTTTTCGCTCTAACGGCCGCTGGTGACGCCACAAATGTCGAGGGCCATAAGAGCTAGTGCTCGGGCTGTGATGGCGATGTCGTCGATGGGCACCATTTCGTTTGGCCCGTGCGCAAGCGCAACGTCGCCTGGACCGTATTGCAGGGTGGGTATCCCTCCCTGTCCGATGAGGAGCCGAAGGTCGCTTCCGTATGGGGCGGCCCACACCTCGTGTGGGCGCTGGTTGCTGGCTGCAGCGTGCGCTCGCCCCATTCTTGCAGCCAGGTCGCTGTCGGCGGGCAATCGGCCGGAGGCGAACTGACCGCCCCACCATTCGACTTCGACGGGGTGATCACGAAGCCACTCATCGGCTTGACATGCGGCGGCGACGGCGGCTTCGAACTGCGCTCGTGCATGCTCCACGGGTTCATCGAGTGCGACACCCAACCGTCCCTCGGCGACGAGGAGGTCGGGTACCGACGATGCCCAATCGCCAGCGTGTATCTTCCCGATTGACAGCGGATGAGCGAGCTTCCAGCGACCGGCGAGCGGGTCGACATGTTGGTGGCGGCAGTGTTCCAGTTCGCCGAGCGCTTGCCAGATCGGCCAGAACTTCTCGATCGCGCTGACTCCTTCGGTACGGCGGGACGCATGGGTTGCGTGGCCGTGGACATGGAGGCGGAATGTCAATGAGCCGCCGTTGGCTGGCACGACATCCAAGTTGGTGGGTTCGGGAATCAGGCAGGCGTCGGCGCGCCAGCCTCGTTCGAGTAGGGCGAACGTGCCGAGACCGCCGTCTTCTTCGCCTTGGACCGAGGCGAAGAGCAGATCTCCGCCGAGCCGGACATTGGTGGACCGGATCGCCTGAATGGCCCAGTGGGCTGCGATGAGTCCGGCTTTCATGTCGCATGACCCGCGCCCGTAGAGGTTGTTCTGGCTGACTTCGCCGCCGAACGGTGCGAATGCCCACGCGTGCGGGTCACCGATGGGAACGACATCGACGTGGCCGTTGAGCATCAGTGATGGTCCGTCACCCGTGCCGGGTAGACGTCCGACGAGTCCCCACGCTTCGCGGCGCTCCACCTCGACACCCGGAAAGTCCGGTGAGGCATACATCTCATTGAGATCAATCTGCCACCGATCAGTCTCGAGCCCTCCCGCATCCATCAGAGCTGCCATGTGGTGTTGAGCTTCGTTCTCCGCGTCTGTGCCACTGACGCTGGGAATCTGGACGAGTGTCGAGACGGCAGCGATCATTGTCGCCGTCATTTCGTCAACTGCCTGCAGCACCAGCGCCGCTGCGACTGACATCTCCATGGCTACCCTCCCGACGTGAACCGCAACGCTTTCGGCGAGCTAACCCATTCTGTCAAACTCCCACACTCCACGCTGAGCGTCAATACGACGCACGAACAGCTTGCGCCGACGAGCCCGGAGTGAAGTGGTGTCGCCGCAGCGATTCGAACGCCTCCGGCGTTCCAACTCAACGAGGGCTGACCTTTGGCGTTGGGTTGCTGTCAATGACAGCCCAACGCCAAAGGTCGCGAGATCCGTGGATCTCTCCTTGACAAGTAGTCTTAGGACGGCGTTCTCGGTGGTTGGAGCTACTGAATTCGCGTCGCTGGGATCTTGTTGTCGACAAACGGGTCGGCGGTGAGTAGTCGGTGAGCCTCGACAGGGTCTGGTGTAAAGCCCGGCGTGTTGCGGCACAACTCGACCATGATGCCGTTCGGGTCGGCGTAGTACAGCGAGTGGCACCAGTCGTGGTCGAGCTCCATCAGCGGGGCGATGCCGTCGGCCGCCATGCGGGCGCGTACGGTTTCTTGTTGTTCGGCGGTGGCGTCGAACGCGCAGTGGTTCACCCACACCGGCAGGCCCACACCGTCGCTGAGGTCGGCCGACCAGTCGGACCGCTCGCCGATGTTCTCGAACTGGAAAAAGGCGATGCACTCGCCGCCACCGATGTCGTAGAAGACGTGGCGAACCCACGACGACTCGCCATGCGCCTGCAGTTCGGTGTGGACGAGCGGGAATGCCATGAGATCTTCGTAGAAGTGCGTCGTGGCCTCGACATCGCGGGTGGCATAGGCAACGTGGTGCAACGGCATGGACACAGCGTAGTGACAACACGGTCGCACGACGGCAAGCTCCTCGTTGCTAAAGGTCAGCGTTTGAGGCGTCTCGGCCAGGTGATCGAGTTCGGCATCGCCGGGGACTGTCACCTACCAGTCGCTACCGGTTTCCGCCGTTGATGAGCAGGGTTTGCCCGGTGATCCAAGACGCCGCTGGTGATGCGAGGAAGACCACCGCGTTCGCCACGTCTTGCGGTGTGCCGAGCCGTCCCAACGGCACCCCCAACTTCTGGGCCAGCTTCGGGAGGTCGTCGTCGGTGGCCCCGAAGAACTCCATGAATACCTCTGTCGGAACCGGGCCGGGAGCGATGCCATTGACTCGAATCCGCTTGGGCGCCAGTTCGATCGACAGCGTTCGAGTCAAGCTGTCGACTCCGGCCTTCGCTGCGGCATACGGACCGTTGTTCGGTGAACCCTTGAGAGCGGCTGCAGATGAGATATTGATGATCGAGCCACCGTCGTCGAGGACGCGGGTTGCTGCCCGTGCCCCGGTGAAGACCGCACGCAGGTTCACGTCCAGTTGATAGTCCCATTGACGATCGGGCATGTCGGCGAGATGGCGCGGTGTCCGGTCGTCGGCACCACCGGCATTGCTCACCCAGATCGTGATACGGCCCATTTCGGACTTGGAGCGCTCGGCCAACTCGTCCACGAACGAACCATCGGTGATGTCACCAGAGAGAGCGAGCGCTCGTCGTCCGATCCCACGGATGCGTTCGGCCACGGCGTTGATCTCATTCTCACGTCGTGCCGTGAGAATGACATCGCAGCCGGCCTCAGCGAGTGCGATCGCGATGCCCTCCCCAATTCCGCGGCCCGCGCCCGTCACGACGGCCACCCCGTCGGTCAGCTTGAATCGATCCAACACCGTTTCGGTCATGGTTCCCGTCCTTTGTGCGAGAACTCAACGTAGCCAAGCGGGCCGTCGACCTTCGGGTCGCACGCACCCGGAGTCCGCCACCTTTGGCGTTGGGCTGTCATTGAGTTGACGGATCTGGCGCACGTGCACACCCCTCGTCACGCGTCCTATTGAACACGCAGTGCCGAAACCGTCCGACCTTTGGCGTTGGGCTGTCATTGACAGGCTGTCGCACAATGCTGTTTGGTGGTGTGGCGGGTGAGGTTGGCTGTCTGGTCGTGTTGTCGGCAACGGTGTCATGGTTGTTGCTGAACTCGTGGTTGTGCCGCACAAGTCGGCTCAACGTCGGCGACTGACAGCCCACCCGCCGGGCCTACCCGCTGTTGCGGTGCCAAGTCGCGTCGAGTTATCGGCGCTGGCGACATGAAAGTCGACGCGATCCTGCCCGCTACGCCTTTCCGGGAGGAGTCGCGTCGAGTTATCGGCGCTAGCGACATGTAAGTCGACGCGATCCTGCCCGCACAGCCGTCGTGGTCGCTGATCCAGACTTCCACTACGCCCGCCTGTCATGCAACGAACGTTCACGCTGCAGCACGACCGCACGGCCGGGATCGAAATCGGGATCGGGATCGGGGTCGGGTACCGCCAACCCCACCCGCATTTTGCGACCGCCTGAGGATAACAACCCAACGCCAAACGTCAGCCCTCGTGTTGAGTTGGAACGCCGGATCCGTTCGCTCACGGTGCCGCATTGTGCTCGTCGGCAGGCTGAGGTGGAAGTACGCGAGACTGAGAGGCAGTCGGCTGGGGGACCGGGTCTCCGCCGTGGCCGGTTCGAAGCGCTGATCGCGGCGACACGTGGAGGCACGTTTGCCTACGTAGGCACACGTGCCTCCACGTGTCGATCACGCCACACCATTCACACCGGTGCGGTCGGGTCGGGTGCCGCCACACCCCACCCGCAATGTGCGACAGCGATGTGGGGGCGCGACAGCTACCAAACGCTCGGTGCCCGACCCCAGCGTTTGGTAGGTAGAGCCCCCTGGGGGGCGCGACAGCTACCAAACGCAGTGGGGACGGGGGCCCCCCCGGCACAGGTGCTCATGCTGGAGGGCCGGCGCTATGCGGGCAGGTACGTGGACGCCAGACGGGGCGCTCCACCGGCGGCGACGGCCACCAGACCGTCGGCGACGAGTTTGTGGAGGTGCGCCAGCACACTGCGTGCGGCCGGTTTGTGCAGCGGCTTGGCAACATCGGCGTAGAGCGTGCGCACGATCACGGCGATCGACGAATCGCCGGCCCGCACACGCTGCAACACCGCAGCTTCACGCTGCAGGCGGTGACCGATGAACGCTTCGATGAACGGCCGGGTGTCGGTAATCGGTGAACCATGAGTAGGCCAGTAGACCTCGTCGTCGCGGCCCTGCACCTTGCGGAGCGAATCGAAGTACGCGCGCATATCGCCATCGGGCGGTCCGATCACGGTGGTGCTCCAGCCCATGATGTGATCACCGGTGAACAGCGACCGCTGTTCGTCGAACGAATAGCACAGATGGTTCGACGTGTGGCCGGGGGTGTACACCGCCCGCAATGTGAAACCGGCGCCGGCGACCGCCACCTGGCCATCGGCGACCCTAATGTCGGGGTCGAATCCGTAGTCTGTGGTCTCTTCGATCTTGGCAGGGTCGCTCACTGGAAGAGTGGGATCTGCTGCGGCGGATTCGTCATCCGCCTCGTCGAGATCCGTATACGGAACATCAGCATCGGGGTCGGTCACCCGTGAATGCGGCCCGAACGCAATAGTCGGCGCGCCCGTCTCGTCATGCAGCCACGCAGCCAGAGGTGAATGATCGCCGTGGCAATGGGTGACCAGGATGGCCGTCACCCGCTGGCCAGCCAGGGCGAGGGAGAGCGCCTCACGATGACTGTCGAGTTGCGGCCCTGGATCGATCACCGCCACCTCATCGCCCGGCTGATCCCCACCGATCAGATACGTGCCGGTGCCGTGGTACGTGAACTTCGACGGATTGTTCGCAACGACACGGCGGATGAGCGGTGCCACGTGCACGGCCTGGCCATGGCATGGGTCGGCGAGTTGAACGAACGGGATCGCAGTCATAGCGCAACGGCGCGCACGTTACCCACAACCGTACCTCCTCCGGAGATGTGTTCTTCGACCAGCGGTGCCAGGTGCGACGTGTCGATGCCCAACCGGGCAAGCGCCGCGACCATCAGCGGTGGGCGGGCACGATTGGCGCCGTCGGCGATCTTGAGCGCCACAGCACGACCATCCGGCAATGCTGCCGCGAATACCCCATCGGCACCATCTTTGGCCATCAACCCTGGCACCTGCCGCATGAACGCCGTCACGTCGCGATGGTTCCCGCCGACCATCTCGGGGTGACTGGTCATCGCGGTATACACGGCAGCGCCCGCCGAGCCGGCAGCGCCACTTGCGATTGACCGGAAGCACCGTGCCAGACCGATGAGTGACATCACGTGCGCCGGGGCACCGCAACCATCGACGCCGATGTGGGGCGGATCCTGTTCGGCGAGCTCACCGATGGTGTCGGTGATGGCCTGCTGCAGGGGATGGGTTTGCGCGAGATACGAGGCGTCGTGTGCCCAACGGTTGGTCACACACGTTGAGACCATGCCACTGTGCTTGCCACTGCAGTTCATGAAAAGCGGGCGCTTCACGCCTCCGGAGCGCAGCACCACTTCCGCCTCGTGATCATCGAGTGGGTAGTCCGCAGTATTAGCGAGCGCGCTCTCGTCCAACCCTGCCAAAGCGAGGATCCGTCGAACTCCATCGAGGTGCATTTGCGCTCCGTCGTGGCTGGCGCACACGAGCGCAAGCAGATCGAGCGGCAACGACAGACCGGCACGCATCATTGCGACAGCCTGCATCGGCTTGTTCGACGAGCGCGGATAGATCAACACCTGCGGATCGCCGACGGAAAACTCGATCTCGCCTGATGGCCCTAGAGCGACGAGCGCTCCGAAATGGACCGATTCGTCGAAGCCGTTACGGCAGGTGATGGCCACAGGAACGAAGGCCTCAGGCAGATTCACTCGGTTCCCCTTGATCGTTGGGTCGCTGCGCTACTTGCGATGCAGCCTCGTTGGCCGAAGCCTCGTTGGCCGCTGAAGCTTCGGCTGCCTGTTTTCGCGCAATCCGGCGCCGATGCTTCTGGTCGACCGGAGACACAACCGAGGTGAGATGGCTGTCGATCACGGCATATCGCTGGCCGGCGTTGCTCGACAACGCCTGCACCATCGCCGCTGCTGGGAGTGCAAGAATCGCGCCCACCGCTCCGAGCACCGCCCCGCCCGCAAGCGCTGCCCCAAAGGCAACTGCAGCGTGCAGTTCCATTGTGCGCGCCGTGATCCTTGGTGCGAACAAGTAGTTCTCGATCTGCTGGTAGACGACGATGAGGCCCAGCACGACGACTGCCTTCACCGGTGAGTCGATAAACGTGACAAGCACGGGAAGAATACCCGCCAAATAGGTACCGACGACCGGGAGGAACTGGCTGATCACGCCTACCCAGAGTGCCAGGGCTACGGGGGCCTGTGTACCGACGGCCTGGAACACGATCCAGTGGAAGAGTGCCGAAAGCCCAGCTAGCAGCGCACGCGAGTAGAGATAGCCGCCGGTCTTTTCGATCGCAAGCTCCCACCCCACGAGCACCTGGTGTTGACGATGCGCTGAGAACCTGCTGCAGATCGACCGCCTGAGCCGTGGGCCGTCGGCCACGAGGTAGAACGTGAACAGCAGCACCGAGAACGCCTGGAGCAGTACCCCGAGCACGGTGATTGAAAGCTGGATGGCTTTGTCACGCTGACCGGCGATGAACGTCTGAATACGACCGTTGGGGTCATTGATCGATTTGATGACGTCTTTCGGATCGATGTTGGTGTTGAAGGTGTCGTTGATGAACGTCACCGTGCGGTTCACATACTTCTCGGAGTTGCCCAACAAGTCGGCAACCTGGCCCCCGACTAGCGTGCCGATCGCCCCGAGGAAGATCAAGAAAACGAGTAGCACCCCGAGCAGGATGACCATGGTGGCCGTACCGCGGCGCCAACCGCGCCGGGCCAATCGGTTGACGCCCGGCTCGATCGCGAACGAAAGGAACAATGACACTAGTAGCAAGATCAGAAGGCCACTGAGGCTGGCGAACAAGAACCGTCCCACCACGGTAGCGATGAACCCGAGCCAGAAGATGACGATGCCGCGCCACACCCACCGTGGCATGTGCTCAGGCGCGGCTGGCGGCAAGTCGGGTGGTTCGACCATCAGTCGCGATCGTACCGAGCCACAGCGCGACGCAATGGCACTGCCAGGTCGCCACGTTCGCCTACGGCAACGCGAGCGAGGCCCAGCCAACCAGCCATCGCAACCAGTTCAACCGCCAATGCATCAGCGACTTCGTCGGCAGGCACGCCGTGTTCGCCGAAGGTGCCTTGCGCGAGCAACACCCCGGCCTGTCGATCCGACTTCAGGTCGACCCGGGCAACGAGAGAGTCACCGAACAGAAACGGCAAGACGTAATAGCCGTATTGACGTTTCGGCCGAGGCACATAGATCTCGATCCGGTAGTGAAAGCCGAACACCCGCTCGGTGCGCTGCCGAAACCAGACCAGTGGATCGAAGGGACTGAGCAACGCCCGAGCATCGACACGTCGGGGAACCCTCGCTGCGGGGTGTAGGTACGCGGGCTTGGTCCATCCCGCTACGGTGACACGCAGCAGGCGACCCTCCTCCACCAACTCGTCGATCAATGGCCGACAGGGGGTGTTCTTCTGCCGGTGGTAGTCGCTGAGGTCATCGAGAGTGCCCACACCGTGGTGGCGTGCGGCAAGCATCAGCAACTCCTTGCGCGCCTCACGTTCAGGAGGAGTCGGACGCGCCAACGCGTGTGCAGGGATCGCCCGCTCGGTGAGATCGTAGAGGCGGGCGAAGTCGGTCGGGCGGCGTGATGCCGTGACCCTGCCGCCCCAGAACAGATGCTCGAGCGCCACCTTGGCATCGTCCCAATCCCACCACGTCCCCTTCGGACCGACACGTTCTTCAAACTCGCCGGCGACCATCGGTCCATCAGCAGCGATGCGGTCGTAGACGGTTTCGATGAATCCCGGACGACGATCGTTCAGCGAGCGGACGTGCTGCCACTGGTGCTCGCTGGACATCCTCCAACGGTGGAGGTGGTGCTGACTCGTCGGCACGTGTGAGGCCTCGTGCACCCAGTACTCGAACAGGTCACCTGCTGCAGTGGCATCGGCGATGAGGGAGCGGGGATGCGGACCGAGGCGGGCGAACAGCGGCAGTTCTTGGCTACGAACCAGTACGTTGACCGAGTCGATCTGGATCAGGCCGATCCGGTCGAGTACCCGCCGAAGGTGGCGTTGGTCGACTCGACCGGTCGGGCGCGGCTCGGCGAAGCCCTGTGCCGCAAGCGCGATTCGCCGCGCTTGCGGTGCGGACAGGTCGACTGTCTTCAAGCGACTGTTCTCAAGCGGCGACCGTCAATCAGCGGTCGTCAATCGGCAACAGTGATGGTGACCGAGGTGATCACCACGTTCTCGCGCGGGCGATCTTGACGGTCGGTGTCGACGTTCTGCATGGCATCGATGACGTCGAGGCCCTTCACGACCTGGCCGAAGTGGTTGTACTGCGGCGGGAGCTGCACGCCGCTCTGGCCGGTGATGAGGAAGAACTGGCTGCCGTTGGTATTCGGGCCGGCGTTGGCCATTGCGAGCGAGCCGATCTGGTAACGCTGCTTCACCGGCTCGTCGTTGAACCGGTATCCGGGGCCGCCGCTGCCCGTGCCAGTGGGGTCGCCGCCTTGACACATGAAACCCTTGATGATGCGGTGGAAGATGATGCCGTCGTAGTAGTGGTAGCCAGCAAGAAACACGAAGTTGTTGACGGTACTCGGTGCGTTGATGGCGTCGAGCGCCACGACAATGGTGCCAAGCGTGGTCTCGATCGTGGCGGTGTACCGCTTTGCCACGTCGATCCCCATCTCGGGGGCATCCTTGAACTTCTGCTGAGTGGGCGCTGAACCGTCGAGGGCGGGGAAAGCATGAGACATGCCCGAAGGTTACCTGCGACCCAAGTGCTCGCGGGGTTCGCCGCTCAGTGCGGTGGTGTGGTCAGCCTCCGTGGCGGGCTGCGTAGTCAGCCAGGAGCGCATCGGCTTGGGTGGCGGCTTCTTGCAGTGCTGTTGCCACGTCACCGCCGCCGAACACCGTGGCAAGCGCCCGGGCGGTGAGCACCCGAATCTCGCGTTGGGGTCCGAGTAGCGCTCCGATCGCCGTCAGCTCGTCAGGTGTTTGGAACAAGCTGTCGTAGGCCACTTGGTACCGCGAGTCGGATGCATACTTCGACGCCAATGGCTCGGTCGACAGAGCATCGGAACGAATCGGTACGTAGCCCGTCGCCGCCGCCCACGTCGACTGCGATTGTGCGTTGGACAAGAACTTGACGTAGTCCCACGCTGCGGCCGTCTTTTCGTCACCCTTGTCGGCGACGATCCACAACGAGGCTCCACCGACGAGCACCGTGGCAGAACCGTTCGGTCCTGGCATCGGCCCGACGCCCAGGTCTTCTACTGCGATCTTGGGCGCAATGCCTCCCTTGATCGCAGCAAGCACCGTGCCAAGCGCAGCCGATGTGCCAATGGTCATCGCCCCTGGTTCGCTGACGTCTGCCAACTTCAAGAACGCATCCTGGCCACTGGCGTTGGCACCGACGTTGTATCCAGCCCCACTTGCGACCAGGTTCTGCAAGTACGTGTAGAGGTCGACGCCTGTCTGTCCGGCGAACAACATGTGGGTTGCCGGCGCAGACCGGCCGTTGTCATTGTCGGCAATGAACTCCTCCGCCTTCGCGAACCACTGCTCGATGTACCAGCCGCCGCCGGAATCGAAGTCGGTGTCGACGACGAGGCCATATTTGGCGGCGCCCGATGAGACGATCTGCTCGGAATCGGCCTGCAACTCCTCGAGCGTTCGCGGTGGCTTCTCAGGGTCGAGCCCGGCCTGCGCGAAGATCTTCTTGTTGTAATACAGAACGGGATTACTGACGTTCCACGGCATCGACCATTGCACACCACCGCTGGAATACGCGTTGACCGCAGCCGGCAAGATCGGCGACGTGTCGTAGTTGTCGGCCTTCACGCACGCCGCTACCGGTACGAACGAGTTGGTGTCACGGAACTCTTGCACGGCGTACTCGGGTGCCTGCGCCAGATCGGGCCGGCTGTCTTGGCCGGATTGCAGGTACTTGTCGATCACCTGCTCGTAGCCGCCCTGGTTCTGCAGTGTGACATGCACCTTCGTCTGACTTGCGTTGTACTCGTCGGTGAGCGCCTGGAGTTGCTTTTCCAAGTCGGCGGTCATCCCATGCCAGAACGTGATGTCGACGGTGCCGCTGGCGGATGCCAAAGCATCGGTGGGACACTTCGGCAATTCGTCGAGCGGAGTGGCAACGGTCGTGGAGGGTGCGACGGTGGTGGTTGGCGCATCAGTCGCGGCGGGCGCCGACGTCTCACCGGGGGCGAGGGTCTCACCGGGGGCGAGGGTTTCACCGGGGGCGAGCGTGTCGGCGTGGGCTGTGTCAGTGTCAGTGTCGCCGACGCCAGCGGTGGTAGCAGTGGTCGGCTTCGACGCAGGTGCGACCGTGGTATTGCCGGCGTTCTGGATGGAGTCGCCGCCGCCACTGCACGCGACGACCAGGAACGAGCCGACCACCAGGACGGGAAGAAGTCGTGAGCGCCACATCAGCATCAGCCCTTCACCGCCCCAGCCGTAAGGCCACGAACGAGTTGCCGTTGGAAGACCATTAGCACGATGGCGATCGGCAATGCAGCGATGACGGTGCCTGCGATCGGCACATTGAAGCGTTCGATATCGGGCACGCTCGCGTTCAAGAGACGAAGTCCTGTTTGGACGGTGTTCATGTTTTCCTCCGTAGTGATGAGGTTTGGCCAGAGATACTGGTTCCAACTGCTGAGGAACGAAAACAGTGCCAGCGCCCCGAGCGTGGGTCGTACGAGCGGGATGGCCACTTCGGTGAGGAACCCCCAGTGGCCGAGTCCATCCATCTGGCCCGCTTCGCGTAACTCTTTCGGGATCTGCAAGAACACCTGGCGCATGAGGAACGTGCCGAACGCCGTCGCGAGGAACGGCACAGCGAGACCCTGGTAGCTGTTCAGCCAGCCAAGCGAATCGACGGTACGACGATTGATCACCAACGTCGTCTCGATCGGTACCAGCAGCGTGGCAAGGAACAGACCGAAAAAGAACGTCTTCAGAGGAAAGCGGAGGAACGCAAACGCGTACGCGGAGATCAACGAGGTGACGAGCTGGCAGGTGGTGACCACCACGGCGACGACTGTGGAGTTCCACAAATACCGTCCGAGGCGCCCTTCGGTCCAGGCATCGCGGAACACCTGCAGCGTGAAGCTGCCGGGCAGCAGCGGATGATCGAGCACTTTGCTTCCCGGTTTCAACGCTGCGATCACGGTGGTGTACACGGGAAAGAGAACCAGGAACGCAACGACCCCCAGAACGACATAACGGCCAACCATCCGCCAGCCGCGCGGGACGTGATCGATGCCGATAGACGTGTGGGCGCGCGAGGTTCTGCGCGCCGTGCTAGTTGCCATAGTGCACCCGCCGCTCGAGGCCGCGCAGTTGAACGACCGACAACACGAGCAACACGACGAACAACAGCACCGCCACGGTGGACTGCAGACCTGCGTCGCTGCGGGCGATGGATGTGCTTCCGTAGATGAGGTAGGTCAGCGTGGACGTGCTGTCCTGCGGCACTGGCCCGCCCTTGGTGAGCAAATCGATCTCGCCATATGCCTGGAAGGCACGACTCGTAAGTACGACACCGACGAACACCAACGTGGGAGACAACATCGGAACCGTCACGTTGGTGAATCGACGCCAAGGGCCAGCACCATCGACATAGGCGCTCTCGTGCAGTTCCCGGGGGATGCTCTGCAGCCCTGCGGTGACAACGATGAACGTGAAGCCGAGGTTGGCCCACACGCTGGACAGCGCCACCCCCGACAGCGCCGTACCGGCATCGTTGAGCAGCCCCGGTCGTTTGATAACGGGCGCGAGCTGGTTGAGCCAGCCGATGTTGGCGAGCACGCCACGTGACGGCTGCAACAGGAACAACCACATCAACGATGCCACGGCGACCGACGTGGCGACCGTGCTTGAGAACACGGTGCGGAAGAATCCGACGCCGCGCAAATGCCGGTCCGCAAGAACGGCGAGACCGAGGCCGAGGGCGACGCCAACGGGAACCGTGAGCAGTGCGAACTTCACCGTGACCCACAACGAATGTTGGAACTCGCGGCTCTGCACGACATCGACATATTGACGAAAGCCGTTGGTTCGGCAGTTCTGCGCACGGGCATCGCACCGCTGACGACCAAGCCACACCGCTCGCGCCAACGGGTACAGGACGAACGCCACCAGGATGACCGCCGACGGCCCGAGCATGACCAGCGCCAGCACAGCGTCGCGTCGGCGGCGCTTCATTCGTCGACCCGGCGTTGTGTGGTCGCGTCGAAGTGGTGGCGATGGTTCACGGGCGTGATCAGGCCGATGTCGTCACCAACGCAAGGTGCCACCTCATCGCCTCCGAGGCGCACCATCACCCTCGTGTCACCGAGCCGGCAGTTGATCAACGTCTCGTGGCCGAGGTGCTCGACCACATCGACATGAGCACGTACCGGCGAAGCTGAGTCGACGAGTACGTGTTCGGGGCGGATGCCCACCAGGTAACCGCTCTCATCGAGCATGCCGACCGGAAAGATGTTCATCGGCGGCGTACCGATGAACTCTGCGACAAATACCGTCGCTGGCTTCGAGTACACGTCCTGGGGTGTGCCCACCTGCTGGAGCTCGCCACGGCTCATCACGGCAACCCGGGTACCCATGGTCATCGCCTCGACTTGATCGTGGGTGACATAGATGAACGTGGATGCGAGCCGTCGGTGCAACGCGACCAGTTCGGCGCGAGTCTCGCTGCGCAACTTCGCGTCGAGGTTGCTGAGCGGCTCGTCCATGCAGAACACGGCGGGCCGCCGCACGATCGCCCTTGCAAGCGCAACGCGCTGGCGTTGACCGCCACTCAACTGGCCCGGTTTGCGATCGAGATACTCGGTCAACCCCAGTGATTCAGCTGCCTTGGCCGCTTCGGCGGCACGCTCAGCCTTCGGCGCGCCACGCACCTTGAGCGGAAACTCGATGTTCGCCCTGACGGTCTTGTGCGGATAGAGCGCGTAGCTCTGGAACACCATTGCCACATCGCGCAACTTGGGTTCGATCTCGTTGACCTTGACATCGCCGATGTACACGTCGCCTTCGGTCGGCTCTTCCAGCCCGGCGATGATCCGTAGCAGCGTGCTCTTACCGCACCCGGATGGCCCGAGCAGGATCATGAAGTCGTGATCGCCCACGTCGAGGCTCACGTCTTCGACGGCAACAACGCTGTCAAAGATCTTGGTGATTGAATCCAACCGCACCTTCGCCACATCTCCACAGTAGGCGATGGCCACACGGGTGCGGGTTTCCGGACGACCGTGAGCACGTGACATCTGCCGCTACCCTCGCGTGGATGACCGACCCGAGCGACGTCGAGATGCACTGGGTCACGCCCACGTCACGGCCCGACCTCAATGCGATCGAGTCAGACCTAGCCGCGGTCGAGATGGCGCTCGTTCGCCTCGACACCGGTGAGTACTGGCGGGATGAGATCACGGGTGCCGAACTCGATGAAGCAGAGTTGGCACTGCACCCCACCGCGCGCCGTTCCGCTGGCACCGATTCTCCCGGCCGCGATTCCCCCGGCCGCGATTCCCCCGACGCCGACGCCGACTGAGGCGACCTCTTGACTCGGCAGGGCTCGCTGATGGTGCGGCTCGACCGTACCTGGAGGGTGTGGCGACTGACCGCTCGTAACGCGCTGCGGTTCATCATCCATCGGGCACGCCGACGAGTGACCCCATCGCATCGCCGCACGCAACTGGACGACTCGTTCACCCTGCGCACAGCCGAAGACGTCGCCAGAGAACTCGGCAACATGAAGGGCGCATTGATGAAGGCTGGCCAACTACTCAGCTTCATCGTCGAAGCCCTACCAGAACCAGCACAGCAGGCGCTGGCATCGCTCTATTCCGATGCTGCGCCGATGTCCGGCGAACTGGCCGCCAAGGTGGTTCGCGACGAGTTGGGACGCGACCCGGATCAGGTATTTCTGGACTGGTCGGCACAGCCCATCGCTGCGGCGAGCATCGGCCAGGTACACCGAGCGGTCACCCGCGACGGCCGACTCGTGGCAGTGAAAGTCCAGTACCCCGGCGTGGGCGACGCCATCGAAGCCGACCTTGCCAATGCCGACGCGTTGTACCGCTTGTTCAGCGCATTCACGTTGAAAGGGCTCGACACACGGGCGCTCGTCGACGAACTCCGGTTACGCATGCGTGATGAGCTCGACTACCGGCTAGAGGCAGCCAACATCGTCGAGTTCCGCCGCTTGTTCGACGGTCACCCGTTCGTCCACATTCCCGAGTTGGTGCCCGAACATTCGAGTCAACGCGTGCTCACCGCCGAATGGGCCGATGGCCTGTCGTGGGCCGAGTTCACCGCGCTCGCATCACCGGCCGCACTTCATCGAGCTGGCGAAAGCATCTGGAGGTTTGCGCAACACGCGATCCTTCGAGCCGGTGTCTTCAACGGTGACCCACACCCTGGCAACTACCGGTTCAGCCCCGACGGCGATGTGACCTTCCTCGATTTCGGGCTCGTGAAGCGATGGGCCCCGGGCGAGTGGGAACTACTGGCACCGAGCATGGACGCGATCGTGGTTCATCGCGATCCCGAGAGGTTGGTGTCGTCGATGGAGGCTTCCGGGTTCTTGAAACCCGGCCATGGTCTGTCCCCCGAGGCGGTGTACGACTACGTGAGCAGCCCCTACCGGCCGTATCTCAGCGACACGTTCACGTTCACGCGCGAGTTCATGAAAGACACCGTGTCACGAATCATCGACATCAATGGTCCCCACGCAGACGTGATCGCGAAGCTGGACATGCCGCCGAGTTTCGTGGTGCTCGACCGGGTGGTCTGGGGCGTGAACGCACTGCTCGGAAAGTGGCAGATCACCGCACCGTGGCGGGCGATGCTGCTGGAGTACCGGACCGACGCCGCCCCGGCGACCACACTCGGCGTACAAGAGTTGGCCTGGCGGTCGAGCCGCGCTGTCTCACCAAATGGTGCAACTGCACTAGTCCGAAACCTTGCCGCAGTGTGTGACTCGGAGTAGTGTTTCCACCACTGTCAGACGGAGGCGGTGATGATGACGAACGTACTGAGGCGGGCCCCGAGGCTCTTCAGCGGTGAGGCGATCATCACGGAGTTGCGCGCCGGAAATGACCGTGTATTTCGAGTGGCGCTCGTGCTGCGATGCGTGATCGTCGTGTTGTTGGGCGCGGCCATGCTGGTGCTCTCTCGCGATCGCGGCGTGCTCGTGATCACTAGCGCAGTGCTGTTGCTCCTCGGGTCGCCTGTCACCTGGTTGATGTCGAAACGCTACGGGATGATCCCGCCCTGGGTCATGCTCGGTGACGTCGTCGTCCTCGGCATCTACGCTGCAATCGAGCCCGAGGTGCGGCCCCTTTCCATGTTCGTTGCCCTGGCCATCATCTCATATGCGTCGATCACCTTGCATCGGACGGCAGCACTCACCATCACGGTCGTCGCCAGCGTCTCGATGATGGCAGCAGCGGCATTTCGCCACGACGGTTCGTGGGTTTCATCGGTCATCTCATTCCCGTTCGCGGCCTTCGCCATCGCGTTGCCAGCTACGTTGATTGCACACTCGTTGTCGCAGGCCCGGTCCTCGGGTAGCAACCAGATCGCTGAGCTCGACGGCATTCTGGATCGCCTGACAAACCCGCTGACCATCCTCGAGTTACTGGATCTCGACGACCCGCTTTCGCTCACCTACATCTACACCAACCCGGCGTCCAATGAGCACTACGAATTCGACACGCGTGTCGGGCTCACGCTTGCGGAAGTCACCCCCGCGGCGTTCGACACGATCGAGCATCGTGGTATCGGCTACAAGCTGTCCGAGGCCGCCCGCAACGGTACTGCCTTTTCCGTCTCCGATGCCCACCTCACCGATCCAGACGGATCCAAACGGGTCGTGTGCCTGCACATCACACCGTTGCCCGGTCACAAGATCGCGATCATGACCGAGGACATGACGGGCCTCTATGCGGCGCAGGCTGAACTCGAACGGCAGGTGTACGTCGACGAACTCACCGGCTTGATCCGTAGAGTCCGCCTCCGCGATGCGCTGATCGACGCGCCAGTCGGGTCGTTGGTCGCCGTTCTCGATCTCGACCAGTTCAAAGAGATCAACGATGCATTCGGACACGAGTTGGGCGATGAACTGCTCGTCGAAGTCGCCAAGTTACTGGTCGAAACATCGCAGAACTGCATGGTGGCCCGCTTCGGAGGCGACGAGTTCGGCTTTCTGCTGACACCGGGAGACACCACGGCCGAGCAGTTGGGCGGCCGAATCTGCGATGCGCTTAGCCGCCCGGTCGTCCTGCCGAGTGGGCTCACGCTGCAAACATCGGGCAGCGTTGGTATCACCGTGAAGGCTCGTCCCCAGACATCGGCCGACGAACTCCTCCGCCAAGCCGACGTGGCGATGTACCGGGCCAAGCGCGCCCACAGCGGATATGAGGTCTACGCAGTCGCCGACGACACGTCGGCACCGCACCGGATGATGCTGCTCGGCGAGGTCCGCCGCGCGATTCGCAACACCGAGCTCGTGCTCTACTACCAGCCGATCGTGGATTGTTCCAGCGGTGCGATCGTGCGCCTGGAAGGTCTGTTGAGGTGGGATCACCCGACGCTTGGTCTGCTACCCCCGGCTGAATTCGTCGAGCTCACCGAACTGAGCAACCTCAACACCGATGTCGTGTTGCACGTGTTGGAAATCGCCATCACCGACCTCGAGCGGTGGATGCTCGCCGGGCACCCGATGCCGATCTCGATCAACGTTGCCGGGACCACGCTGCATGACGCTCGCCTCATGGATTCCATCATCGGACGGATCGAACGAGCACAGCTTCCGGTGCATCTGCTCGGCATCGAACTCGCTGAACGACAACTGCTGCTCGGAAGCGGTCACAGCGTCAGCTCACTCCAGCGTCTTACTGCCGCAGGGGTGTGGCTGTCGATCGACGACTTCGGCACCGGCACCTCATCGCTCTCCTCGTTGCGCCACATCCCGGCACATGAACTGAAGATCGACAAGTCGTTCGTCGACGATCTACGCACCGGCGACTCGGCTCTCATCGGCACGATCGTGGCGATGGCCCACCAACTCGGACTCGAAGTAGTCGCGGAGGGCGTCGAGGACGAAGTGACGTGGCGGTGGCTACGGGCTCACGGCGCCGACAACGCTCAGGGTTACTACTTCGCCCGTCCGGCACCCGTTGCCGAGATCGAGGTGCTGCTCGCCGCCAAGGCCCCACTGGAGGGCAACGGGCCGACTGCAACGGGCAGGATGCGGCCCCACGGCGCGAACCCACTACAGTCCGTCGCCAACGCATCGACCTGACCGAAAAACCGGTCGGCACCACTTTGGGGGACACCGTGGCTGATCCGCACAAACCAAGGGCACCATTCGCACCGTGGGACCGGCGTGAACTACCGGGCCTGTTCGACGTCGAGGAATCGGCCCGCCGCATCGGTAACTACAAGTGGGCCGAAATGAAGCTGTTCGAAGCGTTGGGCGGGTGGGTCGCAACAGTGCCCGAGCTCGACGTCAAGATGCGGCTCGGCACGCACTGTTACAAGCACGCATGGCACTCGGAACTATGGCACAAGCGCCTTCCGGAGCTGCGCGAAATGAACCCGGAGCGACTCACCCAGCCAGCGAACGAGGCAATGGTTCGATTCGTCGAAGCGCTCACCGAGCCGGAGGCCCCTGAGCTCACCATCGAGAAGCTCGTCGGCGTGTATCGCGTGTTCATCCCGCATTTCATCTCGGCGTACACGTTTCACAAGAACAACACCAGCCAGATCACCGATGCGCCGACGATCCGGTCGCTGAACTTCATCCTCCAGGACGAGTTTGATGATTGGCGCGACGGCGAGATGTTGATCCAGTCGCTCATCGAAACAGCCGATGAAGTCGACCGAGCCGCAGCGCATCAGGCCACGTTGGAAAAATTGATGTTGGAAGCCGGAGGCATTGCTGGGCACGGCTCGATCGGTGGGGCGACCTCCCCTTCCGTAACCGCATACTGAGGAGGCACCATCATGAGAACGTTCTTCCCGGTCGAAGATCTGGCCCGTGACGACCGGTTCAACCAGATCACCATGCGCGACCGCATGGGTGATGCGCGGTCCGTGCTCACCAGCGGTGAGGCCGCCGGCAAACGCAACAACAACCGACTGACACCGTCGCGTAAAGACGCAAGTGACGCCGCGCGTGGGCTGATGCACGGCATCTTCGTCGGTGAGATCCAAGCCCTCGAGGGTGCCGGCCGCACCTGTTTCGACTTCGAGACTGGCACCGAGGCACCGTTCGCGTTGAAACTCGACATGGCACGACAGGCATGGGACGAGGCACGCCACGTCGAGATCAGCATCATGCTCAGCAATTGGATGGGCACCGAGATCGGTCAATACGCGGAGAACACGGTGCTGTTCGAGGCCGCATGCTCCAGCGATCCGGTACTGCGACTCGCCGGAGTCAACCGGGCGCTCGAGGGCCTCGCGATCGACGTGTTCACGACCATGAAAGAGTTCGGCGATCTGGCGGGCGACCCGTATCTCGAGTTCTGCGAGGACTGGATGCTGGCCGACGAAGTCACCCACGTCAAGATGGGCAGCGACTGGTTGCGACGCCTCACCGAGCACGATCCGGAGCGCCGCAAGAAGGCCCTCGAGTTCCAGGGTGTCGTTGACAAGCTGTTCAGCTACGGCGGCACGCGTAGCGACAGCGAAGAATCCCCCATTGGATTGGCGCGACGGTTTCGCGAGCTGGCCGGGTTCTCCGACGTCGAGGTCGAAGACATCGCAGCCGTCAGCCGTGAGGCACTCGACGAGCGCAAGGCTGCGGTGGCCCGGATGCAGGCTGCGGCAACATTGGCCGGCGCATGACCGGCAACGTCACCGTTACTCCTCAGACGTTTCACTTCGTGTCGTTCGACGCGGCGTTGATCCAACGCGTCACCGAGAGTCTCGTGTCAGCACTCGGGCTCGGCGAACACCCGGTCGTGATCGAAGTCGACGAGACGACTCCACTCGCGAGGGTCTCGGTCGACATCGGCGAGACCATCACCATCCGGGTCGAAAGTGGCGCATTGGAAGACACCCGCAAACCACGGATGCAGAGCGAACAGGCCACGGCCACCACCATCGGTCGTGTGTTGCTGCGCGCCCGCGACCGACTCGTCGGCGGATTCGGCGAGGCACCTGCAGATGTCGATCTTTCGCTCGCGCAGATCGCAGCGTGGGAGGTGTACTGCGTCGGCCGGCTCGAACGGCTGGGCATCAAGGTCAATCAACAACGCTGGCGTTACAACTTCCGTAACCGCCACGGGTTCTCCGATGACGCCGACGCATCGTTCGATCGCCTGTGGGCCAGCGACAGCCTTACCTGGGGCGAGTTTTCGGCACTCGGTGCGGCCGCCCCCTGACCCTGACCCAGACCCAGACTGGCGCCGGCCAACCCACCGGCCAACCCACCGCCCACCGGTTAGGCCACCAGGTCAGAGTCGCGTCGACTTGTCGTTGCCTGCGACCGGAAAGTCGACGCGACGCGATGTCAAGCGAGCATGTCTCGTGCTCGCGGTGACACCACCAGGCCGAGAGGGTCCGGTCGGATGGCAGTGCGACGTGACGGTGGTCGCGACGACCAGTGCACCAACCCCTCACTAATCGCCGACTCGATGGTCAGCCCCACGTCGACGTCGCAGAGCACCGGGGACAGTTCGTCAGGAGTCGCTACTCGCAACAACGCGACGCCCACAACGAGCTCGGCGATCGGTGTCGAACTGCCGTGGTCGACGAATCGTTCGAACAGTATCGAAAGCGTCCGCAGGCGACGTCGGGAGAGCCCAGCGCCAACCACCGATGCCTGCGTAGCAAAGGTCATGAACGGCAACGCATCGATGCGCGCCGGATCCCATCGCGAGGAACTCCAACCGGAACCGATGGCCTCGATCAGGGCAGACTGGCTGAGCGACCATTGCTCCATGACGCCAGCGTCCAGTCCGACCACTCGGTCCTCTGCCTGCGTAGCAAGGAACAGTGCCCGAGCAACGCGGCCGTTGCCATCCAAGAACGGGTGAATCGTCATGACCATGAATGCGAGCCAAGCGGCTCGCACAATCGGCGGAGCCACAGCGTCACCCACGACGCCTACGGCAAGGTCGAGTAGCCGCTCGCAGTCGGCGGCCCGCGGAAATGGTGCCGGGCCTGAGCGACCATGCAGGCGCATGTCGGTGTGCCGGACCAACCCTGCACCGTGGTCGACTCCGGAGGGCATCGACATCTCAAAAAAGCTGTGCAGCACATACGGCGAGGGCTGATGCAACACTGCAGCACCACGACGTTGCCGAACACCGTCGACTCGACCGGCGACGTACCGCAGGGCCGCCTCGGCCCCGATTATCCGCGCTTCACCGGCAGAGGTGAGGAAGGCCCGCGGCGCCGGCAACAGCAATTGATCCTGAACGCCCGGGCGAACGGGCTGCACCTGGCCGAGGGATTCGACAAGCAGTCGGTGCTGGAGCAACCGGTACAGCCGGACCGACTCATGTGCCGAAGATTCCAGATCGCCACCCAAGGCCAGGTGCGCGTCTCGGTGCTCGTCGAGCAGACGCGCGTCGAGCGCTGGAAGAGCCGGGACGATCACAGTTCGCCGGAGCTTCCACCATCACCAGCGTGAGCCGCGGCCAGCACGATGCCGACACGCCAGCCGATGGCGCCCTCGATGGCCTCGGGGGGTAGCACGACTTCGCCCCGTCGGCCGGTCGCCACGATCAACCCGGCCTCCATTGCCCGCAGACAGCGGACCGCTGTGTCGGCTGCGCAGGACGTGGCCAGTTCGATCGAGGCAAGACGGGGAGTCCGGTCCGGCAGTACGACCGGTTCGCCGCTGTCAGCGGCGGCAAGCAGCGTGACGGTCATCGTGCCGACGTCGATGATCGCCTGTTCGCCGGCGATCAATCCGGCCGGGCCCCGGGCGAGCAGGCCGCAACCGAGCACGTCGCAGAACAGCGCAACGGCAGCATCGAGGTCGGCGATGAGCAACTCGATCGACGCGATCCCCGGAAACTCTGGCGCCGGCGGCGGCACGCCGAGCATCACCGTCTCATCGTTCACCGTCTCATCGTTCATCGTTCGCCGGTCATCCTCTGTCGACCAAACCATGTTCATCGGGCACCAGCCGCGTGCGCATGGATGGTGGTCGCAGAACCCATTCGAGCCGGCCAGAGCTGATCAGGCCTTCGAGCACACCGTCGAGATCGTCGGCGTCGACCGAGAGCGGGGCGAGCTGAGAGCGGGCCGCAACTCGGTACAACTGCACCGCGACCACGATCGTGGCTTGTCGTATGTCGACACCTCTCGCCTCGGAAACAGCGGCCACACGTTCGGCCATGTTCGCGAGTCGAGCCCGACACAGATGTGCCCCATACGTCGACGTCTTGGTGCCGAACTCGACAAAAGCAGCTGCGTTCATGTCCTCGCCGCGATACCGCTCGACCCGTTGACCGGCCTGAAGCGCACCGATGTAGCCAGTTCGGTCGACGGCCCATTGCTCGAGCGCTCCCCAGTCCATTCCGAGCCTGAGGCCGTCGGCCGCGACCGCCATGTACAGCGCGCGAGATGTTCGCCCATTGCCGTCGGCGAACGGATGGATTGAGAGCATCGCGAACGTCAGGTAAGCCGCTCGCACACACGCCGGTGCAGGCGCGTTCATCGCCAGATCCATCGCTCCTTCCACGAGCGCCGGGCATTCGCGCCCCGGAGGATGCATGAACATGTTCTCCTCCGGTGTCCAGTCGAAAGGGTAGGCCCGCAACATGCCGGGGTTCATGTCGATTCCCGACGGCGCGGGGCCTTCCAGCAACGCATGAAACACGTACGGCGTCGCCGACGAGATCACCAACTCGATGGCACCAATTCGCTTCATCTCGGCTCGGCCGTCGAGGTGCCGGAACACAGCGTTGGCGCCCTCCATCCGGAGTTCGTGGGTCTCGGTCAGGAACGACCGTGGAGCGGGAGTGAGCACCTGCTGGTCGATCCGCGAATTCACTGGCTGTACGTACGCGATCGACTCCACGATGAGCCGACGTTGCAGCATGACGAACAATCGGCCGACGACGGGTGGAGCGTGTTCCAACGCCTCGGCGAATGCGTCGTGCGCCTGCTCGTGCTCGACTACAAGTCCAGCATCGAGCGGCGGGAGGTGGGGTGCGATCATCCCTCGTCGAGCCCAGAGCCGGTTGCCGGCGGCTCGGCACCCAAGCCGGTGACGACGATCGCGATCCGCTCCCCGAGCGCCCCTTGGATGGCTTCTGGCGGAATGTGGAAGCGACCCGCGGCGCTCACGACGGGCAACCCGTGTTCGGCCGAACGAAGCATTGCCCGGTCTAGAGCTGTGGGGTCGGCACCGAAGATGACTTGACTCAACCGAGGTCGCCGCAATGCCAGCAGTGTCCCCTCGCCCGATGCTGCCGGAGCAAGCAGGCTGATGATGATGTTGCCGGCGTCGATGGTGGCCGTCTCGCCAGGGATCAATGCGGCCGGTCCCCGGGCAAGTAGATCGCATCCGAGCACATCGGTGAACAGTTCGATCGCCCGGTCGAGATCGGCCACGACGAGCTCGATCCCAATAGCGACAAGTGGGGTCTCCATGAATGGGTTACTATCACATCACCGAGACGCCCACCGTGGGCCTACAGGGAGGACACCATGACCGACGTGCTTGACAACGAAGTGAGTAGCGACGAGCCACGCGGCCGTCGTGACCTTCTAGGCAAGGCCGCAGTTGCTGCGGCCGTTGCCGCCGTAGCCGGGGTTGGCATCAGCAAGACCGCGTCCGCCGGCGTCGGCAACGGCGTCAACTTCACGCAGGGCGCTGCAAACACCGGTGCAACCGTCACAACGTCACTTGCGGGCGGTTCCACGCTCAAGGTGATCAATGGATCCACCGACGGTCCTACGGGCGGCACGAACCCCAAGAAGGGTTCGATCTTCGGCACGAACATCGCCCAGGGCGCCGGCGTGATGGGCGAGACGACGGGCACCAGCGGCGGATGGGCCGTCTATGGCCGCTCGGCCGGCGACTTTGGCATCGGTGCTTACGGCCTCACCACCGGCAGCCAGGGCACCGGCGTAGTCGGTCAGCACGTCAACGGTGCGGCAACCGGCGTCGGCCTCACCGGCATCTCCAACAATGGCCCGGGTGTGATCGGTGTTGGCACGACGTTCGACCTGCAGGCCAACGGCAACGGCAAGCTGGGCGTCACCAAGGCGGGGGTCGTCAATCCGCCCGCTGGCGCCAGCGTGCAAGGAACCATCGCCCGCGATGCTGCTGGAAACCTGTGGTATTGCTCCACCTCGGGTAACCCAGGTTCGTGGCGCACGCTCGGTGGCCCAGGTGCCGCCGGCGCGTTCCATGCCGTTGTCCCTGCTCGCGTGTACGACTCGCGGGTTGCCCTTCCGCTGCCGGGTGCGCTTGCCGCCGGTGCCAACAAAACGGTGTCGGTTGCCGACAAGCGTGATCTCGTCAGCGGTGCAGTCGTGACTGCTGGCTACATCCCAGCGGGCGCCACAGCCATCGCGTGCAACATCACCGTTGCCGGCACGGCTGGTGCCGGCTTCCTGGCGGTAAACCCCGGCGGCAACGTCGTAGTGAGCGCCGCAACAGTCAACTGGTCGGCGGGTGGCCAGATCCTCAACAACGGTGTCATCGTCACCCTCGACGGCAGTCGTCAGGTCACCGTCATCGCCGGCGGCAGCGCCGGTGCGGCCACCGACTTCATCATCGACGTCACCGGATACTTCCTCTGATCTGGTGCGCATGAATCTCCCTGCCGCGAGCGGCTAGGTTCTCGGCACGTTCACGGAACAGGGAGAGTCCATGCACCACGAAGACAAGATCCACCAACTCGAAACTCGGATTACCGAGTTGACCGCTGAGATGCAAGACCTGCGCGCCGCGACGGCGACGGCGACGCCGAGTGCCGATTCGGCATCAACGTCGTCACGTCGCGGCGTGTTGCGTTTGGCGGGCGCCGCTGCGGCGGGTGCGGTTGCCACGCTCGCTACCCGTGCTCTGCCAGTGGCGGCCGTCGACGGCGACGCTGTCACCGTCGGCCTTACGAAATCGACGACACCCGGAAGCCGCGAGTCCACCGCACTCGTGTACACCAACACCTTGGTTCCTCAGGTGACCGCACCCGACGCCAGCAAGCTCAATGCCAACCTGTTCGTCGTCCGCGACGATCCCAACAACCCCGTGACGTTTAACCCTAGCGTGTCACAAAACCCTGCCGCAGTTGCCGGGTATGCGTACAGAACGGTGGCGAACGGTCTCTACGGATATACGCAGAACCCCGGCGGCGGTTACGGAGCCGTCGCGGTCGGTGCCGTGCCCGGCTCCACCGGCGTCTATGCACAGGGCATGAAGGCCAACCTCGAACTGAAGCCCGGCGGCACAGCACCGGCAGCCAGGGTCGATCCTCACAACCTAGGTGAATTGGTCGTCGACACCACCGGCGATTTGTGGGTCTGCATCGTTTCCGGTACACCAGGCACCTGGCGAAAGCTGGCCGGTGCCGCAACCGCTGGTTCATTCCACCCACTTGCGCCCACCCGGGTCTACGACTCACGTGCCACGCTGCCAACGCCGGGACCGCTGCTCAATGGCAGCACGCCTCGCCTCGTGTCGGTCAAGGACAAACGTGACCTCAACACCGGCGTAGTGGCAGTGGCCGATGTGGTACCCGCCGGAGCGACCGCCATCGCGTGCAACCTCACCGTGGTCAACACGGTCGGCGGCGGCTTCCTCACGGTCAACCCTGGCGGCAACAACACCGTCAGCGGAGCCACGATCAACTGGTTCGCCACCGGACAGATCCTCAACAACGGCGTGATCGTCCAGCTCAACGACCAGCGGCAGGTCACCGTGATCGGTGGGGGCACCACCGGCACGCGAACAGACTTCGTCCTCGACGTCACCGGTTACTTCCTGTAACCGCTGGCATCCGTCGCGCTGAGCGGCTCCGGCGCTGCGTTTGGTAGCTCGAGCCCCCTGGAGGGGGCCGAAGCTACCAAACGCTGTTCCGAACTGGCGGCCACCGGGAGGCCAACGGGCGCTCCGCAGGGATTTGTGGACCGTTTGCGCCGGGCAGTGGCGCGCGGCGCCGTCCGGAAGGGGTTGACCTCATGGAACAGCACGACATCGAGGCACTTCGAGCACGACTCGCTGATCTCGAGCAACGGGTCACCCGTGACGGATTGGCTGGCATGCCACTCGCCGTCGCGGGCGGTTCCGACGACATGGCCATCACGGTGAAGGCTGAGGGCGACCAGCACGAGGACGATCAGTCCACCTCCCGTCGCCACCTCCTGCGCAACGTTGCGCTTGCCGCTGGTGGCGCTGTGGTGGCAACGGTTGTCGCCAGCAACGATCCGGTCGCAGCCCTAGCGCTGAGTACGGGCGGTATCAACACCGAGTCGAACCAGTTGACCGACGTGAACTACACCGGCGCTGTCAATGGCACGGCATTCCTGTTTCAAGCCGGCAGCGCGTTCTTGTCGAGCGATTCGGCAGGCACGTTCCCGTCAGCGCTCGGGGGGTGGACGAGCCTCGGGGCAAAGCCTCACGGGGTGTACGGGTTCAGCTCCGCCTCAACAGGTTCCGGGGTGGTCGGCTTGGCCAACGGTGTCGACGGGGTCGGTGTCTTGGCCCGAGGGCCCTCCGGGCTGGTGGCCACCGCTACCGGTGGCACAGGCACAGCGGTCGAGGGCAACGCTTCGGACGGGTACGGCGCACGCGGGACGTCGAATACGAACATTGGCGTGGTCGGCAACTCCAACTCCAACGTAGGCGTGTTCGGCGCAGGTACCACCGGGGTGCGCGGAGATGGCGGCACGAGCCACGGAGTCCACGGCGTCTCGGTCAGCGGCAACGGGGTCTACGGCACCGGACCGGTCGGGATCTCGGGCGACGGCAGCAAGTACGCCTTGGTGGCGAATTCGGCCAACACCGCGGCGCTGCTGCTCAGCTCTGCGCCATTCGGCGCTGGTGCGGTGCGCACCCCACCGCCGACCCGTGTCGACGTGCACAAGGTGGGTGAGATCGACGTCGATAGTCATGGTGACCTGTGGTTCTGCGTCGCTGATGGCACGCCAGGCGGGTGGCGAAAGCTCAGCGGCGCCTCGACCGCAGGTGCCTTCCACCCATTGACTCCAGGGCGTGTCTACGACTCGCGTGTCGCAGCGCCCGGTCCATCGGCAACGCTTGCGGCCGGTACTACCCGCCTCGTCTCAGTCGCGGCACGTCGTGACCTGACGTCGGGTGCCATCATCCAGACGGACTTCGTTCCAGCGGGGGCCACGGCGATCACCGCCAATGTCACCGTTGCGAACACGGTGAGTGGCGGGTTTCTCACGGTCAACCCTGGAGGCACGGTCACCGTCAACGCGGCCACCATCAATTGGTCGGCGAGTGGCCAGATCTTGAACAACGGCGTCACTCTCACGCTGAACGCCTCACGCGAACTCACCGTCATCGCCGGTGGCAGCGCCGGCGCAGCGACCGACTTTGTGATCGACGTCAACGGCTACTACCTCTAACCCACCCGTTCCCCAACCAGCGTTTGGTAGCTTCGGCCCCCTCCAGGGGGCTCGAGCTACCAAACGCTGGTTGCCTGGTTCGCTGGTTCGCTGGTTCGCTGGGTCGCTGGGTCGCTGGGTCGCTGGGTCGCTGGGTCGCTGGGTCGCTGGTTGGCTGGTTGGCTGGTTCGCTGGTTCGCTGGTTCGCTGGTTCGCTGGGTCGGTGCGTACGCGAGACTTGGGTCATGTCCGAATATTCTGAGCACGACATCGATCTTGGCGATGTCACCCTGCGCGTCCTCGAAGCTGGGGATCGCTCCAATCCAACCGTGGTGCTCAGCCACGGCTTCCCCGAACTTGCGTATTCGTGGCGTCACCAGATCCCCGCGCTCGCTGCCGCCGGATACCACGTGCTTGCGCCGAACCAACGCGGTTATGGCCACTCAAGCGCACCCACCGATGTCGAGGCGTACGGCATCTTGCAGCTCACCGGCGACCTGGGCGCACTGCTTGACCACTTCGGTAAGGCCGACGCCACGTTCGTCGGCCATGACTGGGGCGCGATCATCGTGTGGGAGATGGCCCGCCTGCACCCCGAGCGAGTCAACGCGGTCGTCGGGGTCAGCGTTCCGTTCGTCGAATGGCCAGGGCGGCCGACACAACTGATGAACATGGTCTACGGCGACCGGTTCTTTTACATCTTGTACTTCCAGCAGCAGGGTCCTGCGGAGGAGGAACTGGGCGCCGACCCACGTACGACGATGGCCAAAGTGCTCTACGGCGCGTCGGGCGCGGGGATGGCAGGGCGCGAGATGCCGACCGAACTGCCACCGATGCAGGGCACCGGATTCCTCACGATGATGACCGAATTGCCCGATCTACCATTTGCCGGCCCCGAGGGAGAATGGTTGGGCGCAGCCGATCTCGATGAATACGTTGCGCAATTCACGCACTCAGGGTTCTTCGGCCCAGTCAGCTACTACCGCAACCTGGACGCCAACTACGAGGTAGTGAAAGGTCTCAGTGCGGACCGATTGACGATGCCGTCGTACTTCATCTGCGGAGCGCTCGACCCTGTGCTGTTGATGGACCCAACCGGCGTCGAGCGGATGCAGACGACGTTGCCCAACTTTCGTGGGTCGGTCTTGATCCCCGGCACGGGCCACTGGACCCAGCAGGAGTCACCGAACGCGTTCAACGAAGCGTTGCTTGGCTTCCTCCGCTCGATCTGACCACGTTCAGCGCGGAAACACCGGATCAACGTCGGTCGAGCTTACTGAGCAGTCGCAGAATCTCGAGATACAGCCAGACAATCGTGACAAGCAAGGCAAAGGCGGCATACCACTCCATGCCCTTCGGCATGCCTTCCTTGGACCCACGTTCGATGAAGTCGAAGTCGAGCGCAAGGTTCATCGCAGCCAGTCCACAGACGAACACGCTGAACAGAATCCCGAACGCGCTCGGCGAACTGAGGAATGACACCGATCCGGAGCCGGCAACGAGGCTGATGACGAAGCTGGCCATGTACAGCAACATCACGCCCATGGTGGCGCCGATGACAATGCGGCGGAAACGATTGGTGACCTTGATGATGTTCGTCCGGTACAAGAACAGCATCACGAGGAACGTCGCGATGGTTGCGCCGGCGGCTTGGACGACGATGCCATTCTGAAAGTCGTTGTACGCCTTCGAGATGACCCCGACGAAGAAGCCCTCAGCAAGGGCGTAGACGGGTGCAAGCACGCGGGCCCACATCGGCCGGAACATGAGGGCAATGACGCAGGCGAATCCAATCGCGACACCCACGAGAGCGATACCGGGGAACCCTCCGACCGTGGTATCGGTGTTCATCCACCCGACCGTCGCAGCGGCGAGCAACAACACAAACAGCACGCCGGTGGCAGTGGCTGTGCCCGCAACAGTCATCGTGGACGAGTGCCACGCGCTGACCGGACCATCGTCGACGGGCGACGTCATGATCGGCGTCGACCGCCCGTACTGGCCTGCAGGCTCTGGCGATGCCCAACCTGCGCTCGAAGCCTTCTTCATTGCTGAATCACTGAACAGTGGATTGGCCACGTCGGCCTCCTCCTTGGTCTCGGCATCAGGGGGTGATCAAGAGCTCCGCGGCAATCTAGCGAGTACCAGACGCCGAATTGTGCGCGAGACTGCACCGTCGGACAATGTTGGTGCTGACTAGTACCAGGGAAGGTGACGTGGGATATCAACTCGGTGTCGATCTCGGCACCACGTATTCGGCAGCGGCAATCGGTCGCAATGGTCGCGTCGAGATGGCCACGCTCGGCACGGCCAACCCGGTGCTGCCATCAGTCGTACTGCTA
>JANYDH010000102.1 GCA_025359865.1 Actinomycetes bacterium
AAGCTGCCGGGGTGGGTCTGCCGGTGGGCGGGGATGTGGCTGAGACCGTTGACAGCTAGCGCACGGTGACCGGGGTGCTGCTGGTGGCCGGGGTGTAGGGCTTGTTGACCAGGTCGAAGAAGTCGTTGCCTTTGTCGTCGACGACAATGAACGCAGGGAAGTCCTGCACGTCGATCTTCCAGACCGCCTCCATCCCGAGTTCTGCGTATTCGAGCACCTCGACCTTGGTGATGCAGTCCTGCGCCAGTCGTGCTGCGGGGCCACCGATCGAGCCGAGATAGAACCCGCCGTGGGCCTTGCAGGCGTCGGTGACCTGCTTGGAACGGTTGCCCTTGGCGAGCATCACGAAGCTGCCGCCAGCGGCCTGGAACTCGTCGACGTAGCTGTCCATCCGCCCGGCCGTCGTTGGGCCGAAGGAACCGCTGGCCATGCCGGCGGGTGTCTTGGCCGGCCCCGCGTAGTAGACGCAGTAGTCCTGCATGTACTGCGGTAGGCCGAGGCCAGCGTCGAGCCGCTCTTTCAACTTGGCATGGGCGATGTCTCGGGCGACGACCATCGGTCCGGTCAGCATCACCCTCGTCTTCACCGGGTACTTGCTGAGCGTCGCGCGGATCTCATCCATCGGTCGGGTGAGGTCGATGCGCACGACTTCACCGGACTCGGCGAGGTGCTGATGCTCGACGTCGGGCAGGAACCGTGCCGGATCGGTCTCGAGTTGTTCGAGGAAGATACCTTCGCGGGTGATCTTGCCGAGCGCCTGTCGATCAGCACTGCAGCTGACCGCCATGGCTACCGGGCAGCTGGCACCGTGGCGCGGTAGGCGGATGATTCGAACGTCGTGGCAGAAGTACTTGCCGCCGAACTGAGCGCCGATACCGGTTTGTTGGCTGAGTGTGAGCACCTTGGCCTCGAGATCGAGGTCACGGAACGCATGCCCGAGGCTCGAACCCTCGGTCGGCAGGTTGTCGTAGTAGCGCGCGCTGGCCAACTTGGCGGTCTCGACCGCTATCTCGGCCGACGTGCCACCGATGACCACGGCCAGGTGGTACGGCGGGCATGCCGCGGTGCCGAGGGTCTTCATTTTTTCGAACAGCCATGGCAACAGCGCCTTTTCGTTCAGCAACGCTTTGGTCTCTTGGAACAGGTAGCTCTTGTTGGCGCTTCCGCCACCTTTGGCCATGAACAAGAACTTGTAGGCCTCGCCGCTGGTTGCCGCGATCTTGATCTCTGCGGGCAGGTTGTTGCCGGTGTTGACCTCGTCGTACATCGTGAGCGGGGCCATCTGGCTGTACCGCAGGTTCGACGTCTGGTACGTGTCGTAGATGCCACGAGCAATGGCGGCTTCATCGTCAGCGCCCGTGAACACGAACTGACCCTTCTTTGCTTTCACGATCGCCGTACCGGTGTCTTGGCACATCGGCAGCACACCGCCGGCAGCGATGTTGGCGTTCTTCAACAAGTCGAGTGCGACGAACCGGTCGTTGTCGCTGGCCTCAGGGTCGTCGAGAATGTTGCGGAGTTGCTGTAGGTGTCCAGGCCTCAGGAAATGGGCGATGTCGTGCATGGCAACCTGCGTGAGCAAGGTGATGGCTTCGGGAGACACATGGACAAAGGTGCCGAGCGGTGTGTCGACGATGGACACGCCCTCGGTACTGACCAGCCGGTAGGGGGTGGTGTCGGGGCCGACGGGGAACAGCTCGGTGAACGCGAACTCAGGCATGCCATCAGGCTAGGAGGTGCCCGCCAGGATGGCGGCGACGAGCCGCCGCTCGTCATCGGTGGAAGGCACCCGTGGCGTGATGGCGCCCTCTGCGACCAGGTAGTGCAGCGACCCGATGGTGACGTCGGGGTTGAACGAGTCGATCCGCAGGCTCTGGTCGACCGAGCCGCTGGCAGGGTCGCCGGCCACAAGCGCGAACACGTAGCGGGCATGCTGGGCGCGGTCGGCCCATGCGTCGCCGGAGCTGACGAGCAGCCGAGCGTTCTGCACCACAGCGACCGACAGCAAGGCGTAGGCGAGCAGCAACGCCCTTTTGTCGAACGAAGCAAGCCGGTCGACCGCCACGCCCAACGGCGGCACGAGCAACATCGCGGCCATGTATTGGTAGCGCGAGACCGTGGCGCTGTCGATGCCGAGTCCGGACCGTTGATAGCCGATCCCGAGAAACATTGCGATCACGGTGGCGCACAGTGCTAGCAGGATGGTACGACGCGACCATCGCGTGCCCCGCCACCAGCACACCCCGACGATGCCCAGCAGTGCTGCACCGGCCAATAACACCTGGCCCGTCATGCTGTTGAGCGTGGCCGTGAGCCCGAGGCGCGCGTACTTGACTGCGCCGGGAAGCGAATGCGGCGACGCCGCGCCGACCGGGTCCTCGCCCCAGGTGGCCCACCACCAGGCATAGGCCAGGCCCTGCGGCAGCACCGCGATTGCCACCGCACGCCAGCGCCGACGCAACCCGAGGAACACGGCCATGCCGAGGAGGAAGAACGGGCCGAACCCCGACGACGTGATCGACAGCAGGCCTAGCCCGGCACCGATCCAGTCGCGACGGTCGGGCGGCCCGTCATGGTCGACGAGCAGTAGATGGGCGAGGAACGCGACGAGGGAGATGTTGTAGACCAGTTGGATCGCGAAGACGATGTCTTCCCAACCGCTGCCGAAGGCGAGTAGCAGCACTGACAATGCAGTCGTGGTCCACGGTGACACCTCGTGACGATGACAGAGCGCGCGGACCAGGAACACCGCCCCGATGTGGAGCGCCATCGTTGGCAGCAGATACGGCCAGTACGAGCCGATCCCGAACACGTTCTGGATCAGGCGATACACCACCAACGGGGGTGTCATCCAGTGCCCGTCCTGCGCGGTGAGCAGCCATGCCGCATTGCCCTGCTGTTGACGGATCAACGGTCGGGTGAGCAGGAATGCCCAATCGTCTCGGATGAACCATTGCTGCCTGCCAGCCCGGTACAACAGCGCGAACGAGGCAACGAGCGCTACACGAAAGATTCGCTCCGGTGCGTTGGCGCCGATGATCCGGTTCACCCGCGCACGACCATCCTCCACCACAACGCAAGGAGCTGGCGGGCGCTACGAGCGATGGCGGGCAGGCGGAAGAACTGCGACCGGCCACTCGGACGGAAATAGTGATGAACCGGCGTCTCGACGAATCGTGCGCCCTGCTCGTTGAAGTTGCGCATCATCTCTACGCAGATCACCCCGGTAGTGGACTGCAACGGCCGATCGATGATCAGTTGTCGGCGGAACAATCGGAAGTCGCAGTCGGTGTCGCGGCCGGGTAGCCGGAACAACAGTTTGACGACATGGTGATAGCAGCGTCCGATGACCTTGCGCGTGAGTGTGTCGCCGCGGCCCATCTTGTACCCCTGGACCACATCGACATCGTTGGTGGCGAGTGGCACGAATGTTGCGGCTTCCTTGGCGTCGTATTGTGCGTCGCCGTCGGTGTAGAAGATCCAGTCGTACTGCGCGGCTGCGAATCCGCTGAGCAATGCGCCGCCGTAGCCTCGGTTGCGGTCGTGGTGCACCACCACCAGCCACGGGCGATCGGCGAGCAAGGCATCGAGTACCTCGCGTGAGCCGTCGGTCGAGCCGTCGTTCACCACGATCACCTCGCAGCGCTCGGTCAACGGTGCCAACACGCTGTGTACGTCGTCGACAAGACCAGCGATGGTCGTGGCGTCGTTGTAACACGGAAACATCGCCGAGATCGACAACGGCAGGCGAGTAGCGGCCGATGAGTTGTCGGAGGTCATGACGATGCGCCGTTTGGATGCAGCGCGGAGAGCGCCGCAGCAACCTGGTCGATTTCGTCGTCGGTCATCTCCGCAAAGCACGGCAGCGACACGCATTCCGCAGCCCAGGCTTCGCTCTGCGGGCACCCGCCGCGAACGCGATCTGCATAGGCTGGCTGCTGGGTGATCGCACGGGGATAGTGCACGGCAGTGGCGACGCCGCGCTCTGCGAGCGCGGCGCGGAATCGTTCTCGTTCGGTCGACCGCAGTACGCACAGGTGGTACACGTGATCAGGGGACGTGGCCTGCCAATTCATGTGCGGTGCTGCTTCGCGATACCGGTGTGCAATGTCCCGCCGCCGTGCGTTCCACGTCGCCAACTTGGGCAGCCCGGTCCGTAGCCACGCGGCTTCGATCTCCGACATCCGAAAGTTCTGCGACACCGATTCGTGCACGTAGTGCTGGGTCATCCCATGAACACGCAGACGGCGGATGGTACTGATCAGCTCGCGGTCGTGGCTGACAATCGCGCCGCCGTCACCGATCCCACCGAGGTTCTTCGTCGGATAGAAGCTGTATGCAACGGCGGCCGAGCGCGCATGATCCGTGACAGCGCCCTGTGCCTGCGCCGCATCCTCGACGATCGGCAGGTCGGTGACCGGCAATGACGCCGGCAAGCCGTACAGATGCACAACGACGACCGCCTTGGTGCGCGCGGTACGAGCAAGTGCCACAAGTGAGGGGTCGAGGTTCGCCGTGTGCGGCTCGACGTCGACCGGTACCGGCACCGCCCCGAGAGCGGCCACCGCCGAGGCCGTCGGCACGGCGGTGAAGGACGGCACGATCACTTCATCGCCCGGCCCGACGCCGAGCGCTGCGAGCGAGAGCTGCAATGCTGACGCACCGGATGAAACGGTGACTGCGTCTGGCGCCTCGGCCCATGCGGCAAGCTCGGTTTCGAACGACTCGGTCTCGGGCCCGATGAGGTACACCCCGCGCTCTGCGATCTGGGCGACTCGCTGGGCGAACTCTGCAGCTTGTTGGCGGCCGCGCCGGCTCAGGTCGACGACAGGTACCACGGATACTCACGATAGAAGGCGAGCGTGCTGCGCAGGCCATCGCGTAGATCGGTGGATGCTTTCCAGCCGATCTCGGCGGCAATGAGACCGCTGTCGGACTGGAACGATCCGATGTCGATTCGCTCGTGGTGCTCGGGCCACGGGGTCACCGACACTGTGCAGTTCTTGTCGGTGAGTTGGATGAGCATGCTCGCGATCTCGGCGAGGGAATGGTCAACGTCGTGGCCGACGTTGTAGACCCGCCCGATGCCAGCAGGGTCCATTGCCACGGCAAGCGCAGCATCGACGACGTCGTCCACGTGAAGGCAGTCGCGGCGTTGGCTGCCGTCACCGAACAACTTGATCATGCCGCCCGTGAGCGCCAAGCGGATGAACACGGGCAGAAACCCGAGCTCGTCGCTCGACAGCCTTTGGCGTGGGCCGTAGACGTTGGTGAGGCGCAGCGACGTGATCGCCATGTCGTAGGCACGCGCATAGACCATGTGCAACTGCTCGCCAGCGAGTTTAGCGACACCGTTGACGTCGACGGGATTGGCGGGATGGGTCTCATCGACCGGAAGCCGGATGGCGCGGCCGTACACCTGACGCGTGGAGGCATGCACCACGCGCGCCTTCGGCGCTGCGCGGCGGAGCAACTCGAGAAACCGGCTGTGGGTCACTGCATTGAGGTGGAGATCTCGCTCGGGGTCGGTCATCGACGATGTGTGGCTGACCTGGCCGGCAAAGTTGAACACCATGTCGGCACCGCGGAGCAGGTCGCCGACGGCTGGATCGCCGATCTCGGCAATGAGCGGCTCGACCTGCGTCACGGCAAGGTTGCGACGGTCGCCGCCGTGGTCGGCAACGAGTGCATCGACCACCCGCACAGTCGCTCCCTCGGCGATCAGCCGATGGACGAGGTTCGAACCGATGAACCCCAACCCGCCGGTGACCAGGCACACCGCTCCTTGCAGCGATATCGCGGTTGGTTCGACGGACAAGACGGAGGCCACAGACAGCCATGTTAGGTGCTTGCTCGGTGGTCGCCGTTCGCGCCGAAGAGATGGCACAATCGTCGTCCATGGATGCCGATGAGTACCGACGAATGGCTGATGCCGGCGAGCGGCACTGGTGGTACCGCAGTACGCGACAACTGCTGCAGCAGCTCGTCGAGCCGCACCTCGACAGCGGCGCAGCGGCACTGTGCCTCGATGCGGGCGGTGGTACCGGCGCCACTGGTGGGTGGTTGACGACCTCTGCGGCGACGGTGCTCGGAGACTATGAGCCCATCGCTCTCGAGGTCGCCAGGGCAGACTTCGCCGGGTATCTGCCGGTGCGCATCGACCTCAATCACCTGCCGTTTGCAGATCATTCCTTCTCTGCGGTGCTGTGCGTCACTGCGTTGTGCCACCGGATGAATCCTGACCCCGCGACGATCGTTCGTGACTTTGCACGCGTCACCCGCCCCGGAGGACTCGTGTGCTTGATGGAGCCGGGCGGCAAACGGCTGTGGCGTGGGCACGACGTGGTCACGCACACAGCCCGCCGGTTCAGCGTCGGCGAGATGCGCTCGATGGCGCACGACTCGGGCCTCGAGGTGATCCGTGCGACTGGCGCCTACACGTTCCTCGTGCCGCTGGCAGCGATCCTCGGGGCGATCGAACGCGGGAACGACAAGAGCGACGTCGGACGGAACGAATCCGGTCTCGGCGGAGTCATGTCCGGCCTCGCCCGTCTGGAACGGCGGCTGATGCGCCGCATCGACCTACCGTTCGGGCTCTCGGCGATCGTGCTGGCCCGCAAGCCCAGCTAGTCGCGTCGAGTTGTTGTTGCTGGCGCCTGGTAAGTCGACGCGACCTTGCGCTCGGTCTACAGCCCACCGGCATACGTCAGGTGCCGGGTTTCATTCTCTTTGGTGCGGCGACCGACGGGTCGACCGGCCAGTGGTGCTTTGGGTAGCGGCCGATCATGTCCTTGCGCACATCGGCCCATGTACCGTGCCAGAACCCGGGCAGGTCACGGGTGATCTGCACAGGTCGGTCGGCGGGGGAGAGCAGCTCCAAGGTGAGCGCAACCAGGCCTCCCCCGATGGTGGGGTGCTCGCGCATCCCGAACAGATCCTGCACGCGTACCGAAGCGGTCGGCGCATCGCGGGTGTAGTCGATCGCGACCGTTCGGTCGGACGGAGTGGAGAACGACGTGGGTGCGACCGTTCCCAACTGGACCTGGTCGTCCCAGGACAATTGGCTGGTGAGCACCATGGCCACGTCGAGGCGGGTGAGGTCGGCGGCGCCGGTGGCACGGGTGAGAAATGGTGCCAGCCAGTGGTCGAGGGTGGCGAGCAGTTGACGGTCGCTCCAGTCGGGCCACGCGTTGTCTGGGGCGAGCGCACGCATGAACGCGACTCGCGCCCGCAGCCCATTCGCCGTGGTCATATCGAGTTGGCCGAGACGGGTCGAACGGATTCGATCGATGAGCGCGGTGACGGTATCGGCGCCGGGACCCGGTGATCGGGTGGTTTCCGCGATCGACATGTTGCCGAGCCGCGCATCCACTTTCAGGACAAGATCATTGCGTTGCTTGTCCCACGACAGGGTCTCGCGTCGTTCGATCTGATCGGCAAGGCTGGCAAGTACGTCAGTGGCATCGAGACCTGCCGCCAGACGAATCCGTGCGCTTGTCCGGTTGCCATCGAGGTCGGCGGCCACGAGGAATGTCTCCTTCGCTAACGGGTCGTTGGCCGCAACCCAAGCGCTTCCGCCGGTACGGAGCTGGAACTGCCCCGGCTGGCTCCGGCGGATGGCTACCCGGTCGGGGAAGCCGAGCGCAAGCGCAGCGCCGCAGGCTCCGGCGTCGATTTCATCGAACCGCAGTCCGATGCGAGCCCGCTTGGCGATGTCGAGGGCGCGGTCACGAATCCGTTCGATCACGCGCCGATCGGCACGCTCGTCGCGTTCGTCACCGCACACCACGCGGACCCGGTGCGCAAGATCACTCGGCAACTCGTCGGCCCGTCCGCGGAGCAGATCGCGCTCATCCAAGATCGCTGCGGCGACGCAGGCAAGTCCGCGGTCGTCGGGCAGCGCGGCGGTGATCATCTTGGCCAACCGGGGATGAACGGGCAGCGTGAGCATCGTCCGTCCTGTGTCGGTCAGGCGGCCATCCGCGTCGAAACCGCCGAGGGAGTAGACCAGTTCACGCGCTTGCTGGAGGGCCTTCACAGGAGGCGGATCGAGGAATGACAGCGCTGCAGGCTCGGCCTTCCATGCCGCAAGCTCAAGGGCGAAGCCGGCGAGGTCGACCTGCGTGATCTCGGCAGGCAGATGAGCCAGGCGCGTACCGTGTTCGAGCTTGCTCCACAGCCGGTAACAGGTGCCCGGCTCGGTCCGCCCCGCGCGCCCGGAGCGCTGGTCGGCTGACGCCCGACTGGTAGCGACCGTGGTGAGCCGGGTCATCCCCGTTCGCGGATCGAAGCGCGGCACCCGGGCCAATCCGGCATCGACCACGATCCGAATACCGCTGACGGTGAGCGATGATTCGGCGATGTCGGTGCTGAGCACCACCCGGCGGCGCCCGACTGGCGATGGTTGGAGGGCGAGGTCTTGCTCTGCGAGTGGCAAGGCACCAGCCAGGAGGCGCACGTCGACGTTGGCGGGGATCGTGGCGCGCAGCAATGCCTCGACGCGGCGAATCTCGCCGATACCGGGGAGGAACACCAGCACGTCGCCACCCTCTTCGCGTACTGCCCGATTCGTCACATCGGCGACCGCCTGCTCGATCCGCACCCGCTGCTTGTAGGGCGTCAGCTTCGCTGGCGGCGGGGGACACCAGCGCAGGTCGACAGGGTGCACTCGCCCGTCGCTTCGGGCGATCGGCGCGGGCTCGTGCGAGCTCTCGCCGAGCAGCTTGGCGAGGCGAGTGGTGTCGGGTGTCGCCGACATCGCCAGGATTCTCAGATCGGGTCGCAGGTGTCGCTGCGCGTCGAGCGCAAATGCGAGACCGACGTCGGTGGGCAGGTTGCGTTCGTGGACTTCATCGAAGATGACGATGCCCACGCCTGGGAGTTCCGGGTCGTTCTGAAGCCGCCTCGTGAGCACGCCTTCGGTCACCACCTCGATCCGTGTGCCAGGACCGATCTTGCGCTCATCGCGAGTCTGGTAGCCGACCGTGTCGCCCACTTGTTCGCGCAGCAGGTGCGCCATTCGCTGTGCTGCGGCCCGGGTGGCCAAGCGACGCGGTTCGAGTACCACCACGCGTCGACCTGCGAGCCAAGGTTGATCGAGTAGCCACAGCGGCACCACGGTGGTCTTTCCCGCGCCGGGAGGGGCCACGAGTACCGCATTGCCCGGGCCGCTGTCGGCGAGTGCTTCGCCAAGTGCCTGCAATGCTTCGATGACCGGGAGGTCGGCGACCTCGGCCGGGACGGGCACGGATCAGGCCAGCGCCGGGGTGCCGTGAAATGGGCCGGGATCGCTTGCCAAGGGCATATCAGGGCGCTTCCAGGCCGTGGTCACAGCGATCGACTCGGCAGTGTTGCGCCATTCGGCTGCGTTCCATCCTTCGGCCGCAGCCTGCACGGTGCCGTCGATGCGCACAAACACGAAGGCCGGCAGTGTGGCCAGACCGAGGCCCTTCACGAAGGTGCGATCCGGATCGCAGAATACGAGGAACTCATCTGCTAGCGGCCCGAGGAACGTTCGCGCCTCGGAAACCGGGCAGGTGAGCACGAAGTTGACCCGGGCATCGGACTCTCTGAACGCACGCAGGATGCGCGCAGCAGTGACGAGGATCCAGGCACTTTCGTTGGTGTATGGATCGAGCACGACACTGGCCAGGTGGAACGTAGTGAGCCACTCCTCGAGGGGGCGTGCCTCGCCGACGAGCGGGGTGAGCATGATGTCCGGCGACGGGTTGGTAGCCACAGACACGACGGTAGCAAGGGAAGGGTCCCGCGAGACACATCGCCGCGCAGCGAGTAGGTTCGAGTGGTGCATCCGATCGAACGACTCCGCTACGTCGCCAGGGCATCGGGGGGCGATCAGCGGATGCTGGTGCGTGAAACTGCCGGCGCGCTGCGCGGCTTGAGAATGGAGCCTGCCGGACTCGTGGTGGCCTGCCGGCGGATCGTCGAACGTCATCCCACATCAGGCCCGCTGTGGTGGTTCTGTGCATCGTTGCTTACGGCCGCCGATCCGTTCGCAATCATCTACGATCTGGCCGCCGAGGTCGAGAACGACCCGACTCCCGACCATCTGTACCACCTGCTCCCCGACGATGCCACAGTCTGCGTGGTCGGCTGGCCCGACCTCATCGGTGATGCGGTGATGCGGCGCGGCGACATCCGGGTGCTCGCCGTCGATGCCGACGACGAAGGCCGGTCGTTCGTTCGACGGTTGCAGCACGCCGACGTTGATGCCGAGATCGTGCCATCGTCAGGCATCGCGAGCGCGGTTCTCGCCAGCGATTTCGTGTTGATCGAGGCAATGGCGGCCACGTCCGGTGATTCGTTCGTGTTGCCACCATCTCGGGCGGTGGCTTCCACCGGCTATTGCAGCGAAGTGCCCACGTGGTTGGTTGCCGGTCGTGGCCGGCGACTACCCGACGCGATGTTCGCCAACATGGTGGCCCGGGTCGCCGACGTGCGGGTACCGTGGGATGCATCGGCCGAGCCCGCCCCGCTGGGGCTGTTCACCACCGTGGTCGGCCCGGGTGGTGCTGTCGAGCTTGCCGAACCGCTCCACGGCGACCCGCTCGCGGCCGAATGCCCGATGGCGTACGAACTGCTGCGGATCAGTCCCATCTGAGATGGGGCGCGCCGCCGGGTGAGTGTTTGGAGCGTTCACCTGGAGTTTACCCTACGTTCACTCGGCGTTCATGTATGATTCGGTGCGGTGCCATCGGGGATGGCGGCATACATGGGGGTACTTGTGAAGACAGACGTCGATTGGGTAGCGCCTGGTCCTGGACCATGGCAGCAAGACAGCGCACATACGCCGGTCTCGCAGACCCTGATCATGCAGGAGTTGTACCCGGAGGGATTTAACCGCGGCTTCACCGAGACGTTCGCTGCGTTTGGGCTACTGCTCGACAAGCTGGCGATGGGGGTCGTCAACGGGTTCACGTACCACCAGCCTCAACCGTTCGATCTGCCCGGTCCGGACGGCCCGAAAGACCCCGAATGGATCGGTGCCGAGTTCGGCCGCCGCGCCAGCGTCGCCGAAGCCGCTTTTGCAGGCAAGATCTGGCGCGATGTCATGCGCCGGTGGGATGAGGATCTGAAGCCCGCAGCAATTGCGCGGCACCGTGAACTCGATATCGATGTCGGATCACTCGACGACGTGGCGCTGGGTCGACATCTCGACGCGTGCTTTGATCACGTTCGAGCGATGGTCTATCAACATCACCGGTTCAATGCTCATGCACTGATTCCAGTCGGTGATTTCTTGCTGCAGACAGCGGGCTGGCTGCACTGTGATCCGACCTCGTCGATGTCAGTGTTCGACGGGTACTCGCCCGCATCGAACGTGTCGCCACCCGAAATGCAGTCAGCGTTGACGGCGTTGCGCGCCAACCCTGATGCACTCCTCGTGCTACGGAGTGATGGCGAGCCGAGCGGTGTTCTGGCACAGCTGCAAGAGATGGTTCCCGAGGTTGCGGACTATGTTGCGAACGTTCGCTACCGGCTCCTCGAGGGTTTCGACGTGGTCAACCCCACAGTCGGCGAACGGCCACAAGGTCTGGTTGGCCGCCTGAGGGTGGCGCTCGGGATCGACCCGCTCGACGGCCGGCAGCGCTCCGATGCGGTCGCTGCAGAACTCCGCGAGATGGTAGCCGCCGAACACCGCGTGGCATTCGACGAACTGCTGGCCGAGGCGCGACACGTCTACCGACTACGCGATGAGCGCGGTCTGTACAGCGACGTGTCGGCGATTGGCCTGGTTCGGCTGGCATTGCTCGAAATCGGCCGCCGACTCGCAACGAGCGGTCGGTTGATGTCACCCGAGGACGTGCTCGATGCAAGCGTTGCCGAGATCGGCATGCTCGTCGCTGGGAATCCGTCACCAACTGCCGCCGAACTCCATCAACGCGGCATCGACCGACTCGGGCGCACGCTTGCGGGCCCGCCGCGCTTCTTGGGCGATCCTCCGCACCCGCCACCGCCCGTCGACATGCTTCCACCGGCGCTGGCACGGGCGATGTCCTCGATGGGTTTTATGATCGATGGATTGCTCGGCCAACTTCCCGAGGCGCAGGGTGCCGAGGGTGTCATCGTTGGTATTCCCGGGGCGGGCGGCGTGTACGAGGGAATTGCTCGTCTTGTTCATTCCATCGACGGACTGTTCGACCTCGAGCAGGGCGAGATCCTCGTGGTGTCCACCACAGGCGAGGCGTTCAATTCGCTGCTGCATCTGGTGGGAGCGATCGTGACCGATCACGGCAGTTTCGCCAGCCACGCGGCCATCGTTGGTCGTGAGATGGGGATTCCGGCCGTGGTGGGTACTGTCGATGGCACCCGGCGAATCGGTAACGGAGCCCGGGTCCGCGTCGACGGCACCGCTGGTACGGTGACCTTGCTCGGATGAAACCCTCGCGATGACTCTGTCGGCCCCTCGCGTCTCGGCGCTCACGATCACCGGCATCGCTCTAGCGTCGGCCCTGGTGCCGCTCAACTCGACGATGATCGCAGTGGTATTACCGCGCGTCGCCCGCGAGTTCGACGTGTCGAAGGGACACGCCGCCGTGCTCATCACGGTCTACCTCGCCGCGATGCTCGTCGGGCAGCCCATTGCTGGCCGAATTGTCGATGTTGTCGGGGCCCGACGCATGGCGGTGATCGCTGTCAGCGGGTTCGGAGGGTTTTCGGCGGCGGCGGTCTTTGCACCCAGTTTCGTGGCGTTGGTGGCACTGCGGGTGGGGCAGGCAGCATTCGCTTCCGCATTGGCTCCGAGCGTGCAGGCCATGCTTCGTGCAATCACTGAACCGAGAGAGCGAGGCCGGGCGTTCGGTTTGCTCGGTTCGGTGATCGGCGTCGGCGCCGGCCTCGGCCCCGTGATCGGCGGTCTCGTCACGTCGGTGTTCGGTTGGCGGTCGATCTTTGCCGTCAACCTGCCAATCGTTGCGGTTGTGCTCGTCGTGCTCCGCAGGGTGGTGCCGGTCGATGGGACCCTCGACGCGGCAGCATCAACCGGGGAAGTGGTCGATGACGACGCGACGCTGCTCAACCCGGTCTTTGTCTCCGCGTTCTCCACGCAGGCGCTGGCGACGCTCGCCCAGTATTCGTTGCTGCTGATCGTTCCGATCGTGCTCGATGGCCGAGGCTGGCGACCGGGCGCGATTGGTCTGGCGATGTCGTTGCTGACCCTCGGAATGGTGCTGACGGGACCTCCGGGAGGCAAGGTCGGAGATCGCCGTGGGCGGAAGGTGCCGGTACTCGTCGGCCTCGTAGCCGCCTTGGTGGCGGTTGCTGGCTCGGCCGTGTTCGGCGACGATGTTGCATCGGTGATCTTGCTGGTGACGATGCTGCTGTTCGGGATCGGCTTGGGCATGGCTACGCCCAGCCTTATGGCTGCAGGGCTCGAATCCGCGCCGCACGGCCGCGTTGGCCTGGCCTCCGGGTTGTTCTCGGCCAGCCGATACGTCGGCAGCATCGTGGCCAGCGTGTTGCTCACTGCCATCGTGACCGACGGGAGTTCCGGCACCGGGACGATGTTGTTCGTTTCGACCGGCGCGCTGGTGGTGTCTCTCGCCATGGCCGTGAAACTTCCAGGGCGGATCCCCGACCCGGCCGGTGAATCGTTCAGTGATCGTCCACAACTTCAGCCATCACCTGTTGGGCCGCCGCAAGTCGAGGCTCCATGACGTACAGGTGGGCCATTGGTTCGCGAGCGCCGAACCGCAATTGAGACGTGTGATCCTCGCTGAGGGTGACGGGCACGTTGGCCTCCCACATGTGATGCAAGACCAGGTGCGCCTGCCACAGCGGCAGCCATGCCAGTTCGGCGACGTGGTCCTCACGGGGAGCGCGGGGCGGCTGGCGAGCGAAGATCCACTTGGCGAGGCGGCTGGCGGCGTTCATCGCTGGAGTACCACGCCTTGCAGGATACGGCTACTCCTGTTGTGTGACATTACAGTCGAGGGATGGCGACAATCGTGAAGGCAGCACTGCTGCAGACAGACTGGCCCGGCACCAAAGACGAGATGCTCGACAAACACGAGCACGCTGCCCACGAGGCTAAGGCGCAAGGCGCCCAGGTGATGTGCTTTCAAGAACTGTTCTACGGCCCGTACTTCTGCCAAGTGCAAGAGACCGAGTACTACGGCTACACCGAACTGATTCCGGATGGTCCCACCACCCAGCGGTTCCAGGCCATCGCCAAAGAAACCGGCATGGTAATGGTGTTGCCGATGTACGAGATCGTGCAACCCGGCCTGTACTACAACACCGCAGCGGTGATCGACGCCGACGGGAGCTACCTCGGCAAGTACCGGAAGCAGCACATCCCCCAGACGAAGGGCTTCTGGGAGAAGTTCTACTTCCGTCCCGGCGATGGCGGGTACCCCATCTTCGAAACGGCCGTCGGCAAGGTCGGTGTCTACATCTGCTACGACCGCCACTTCCCTGAAGGCTGGCGCGCGCTTGGGTTGAACGGCGCCGAGATCGTGTTCAACCCGTCAGCCACGCACCGCGGGCTGAGCGAATACCTGTGGCGGATCGAGCAACCAGCGGCTGCCGTGGCGAACATGTACTACGTCGGTGCGATCAACCGGGTCGGTATCGAACCGCTGGGCGAGAACGACTTCTATGGCCAGAGCTACTTCGTCGATCCAGAGGGTAAGTTCGTCGGTGATGTGGGTGACCCGTACAAGCCCGAACTCGTGGTCCGCAATCTCGACCTGAGCAAGATCCGCGAGGTCCGCGACCGCTGGGCGTTCTACCGTGATCGTCGGCCGGACGCCTACGGCGAACTGGTCGAGCACTGAACACTGACACCTGTCCGCCGCTCATCCAAAGGGGAACACCGTGACCACACTCATCAAGAACGGCAAGGTCATCTCGACGACGGGCGTCATCGCCCAAGATGTGCTCATCGACGGCGAGGCCATCGTCGCACTGGGCGCACCCGGCTACTTCGCCGGTGCCGAGCAGGGCGCCGACACTGTTATCGACGCAGCAGGCAAGTACGTCATTCCTGGGGGCATCGACGTCCACACCCACATGGAACTTCCGTTCGGCGGCACGTTCGCCAGCGACACATTCGAAACCGGCTCACGGGCCGCGGCATGGGGTGGCACCACCACCATCGTCGACATGGCGGTGCAGCGCGCCGGCGAGAACGTGTTCGAGGGGTTGGCCGAATGGCACCGCAAAGCCGACGGCAACTGCGCCATCGACTACGGCTTCCATCAGATCATCGGCGGTGTCGACGATGAATCGCTGAAGGCGATGAAGTACCTCACCGAACACGAGGGCATCAGCAGCTTCAAACTGTTCATGGCCTATCCCGGGGTGTTCTACAGCGACGATGGACAAATCCTCAGAGCCATGCAGACAGCGGCCGATTGCGGCGCGATGATCATGATGCACGCCGAGAACGGCATCGCCATCGATGTGTTGGTGCAGCAGGCGTTGGCCCGAGGCGAGACCGACCCGAGGTACCACAGCTATACGCGGCCGTCACCGCTCGAGGCCGAGGCCACCCACCGGGCCATCGTGCTCAGCCATGTGGCGGGCAACGTGCCGCTGTACATCGTGCACATGTCCGCTGGCGACGCGCTCAACGAGGTGGCTGCGGCACGACACCACGGACGCAATGTGTTTGCCGAGACCTGTCCGCAGTACCTGTGGCTCACGCTCGAAGAGACGCTCGGTCGGCCCGGGTTCGAGGGGGCCAAGTGGGTGTGCAGCACCCCGGTGCGTTCGAAGGACCACGACCCCGACTACATCGGCCAGATGGGCCATGGTCACCAGGGCGACCTGTGGAAGGGCTTGCGGATGAACGAGTTGGCTATTGTGTCGACGGATCACTGCCCGTTCTGCATGAAGGATCAGAAAGAACTCGGTATCGGTAACTTCGCTGCCATCCCGAATGGCATCGGCGGTGTCGAGCACCGCATGGAACTGCTGTACCAGGGCGTGGTCGCCGGTGAGATGTCGCTTGAGCGATGGGTGGAAACCTGCTGCACCACACCAGCGCGGATGTTCGGGATGTACCCAAAGAAGGGCGTCATCGCGCCGGGCAGCGATGCCGACGTAGTGGTGTGGGACCCGAACACCAAGACCAAGATCGGCATCAACGACAAGCACCACATGAACATGGACCACAGCGCGTGGGAGGGCTGGGTGATCGACGGCAAGGTCGATACGGTCATGTCACGCGGCACCGTGGTCATCGAAGCCGACCAGTACGTAGGCCGCAAGGGCCACGGCCGGTACGTGCCGCGCGGCCTGTCGCAATACCTTGTCTGAGCCGCACTACCTCGTCTGAGCATTGTCTGAAGGGACACGAACAACATGAATCGCATTTCTCACTGGATCGACGGCAAGGTCGTCGCTGGCACCTCCGGACGAACCGGAGTCGTGTGGAACCCGGCCACGGGTGAGCAGCAGTCCGAGGTCGACTTCGCGTCTGCAGCCGAACTCGATCAGGCCGTTGCCGTCGCCAAGGCAGCATTCCCCGCGTGGCGCGCCACCAACTTGTCGCGGCGCGCCGAGGTGATGTTCCACATGCGCGAGCTCATCAGCGCAAACCGCAAGGAGATCGCGTCGCTGCTATCGGCAGAGCATGGCAAGGTGCTGGCCGATGCGCTCGGCGAGGTGGCCCGCGGGCTGGAAAACGTCGAGTTCTCGTGCGGTATCCCCAACTTGTTGAAGGGTGGGTACAGCGAGCAGGCATCGACGGGTGTCGACGTGTACTCGATCAAGCAGCCCCTCGGCGTGGTGGCCGGCATCACCCCGTTCAACTTCCCTGCGATGGTGCCGATGTGGATGTTCGCCAACGCCATCGCATGCGGTAACACGTTCGTGTTGAAGCCGAGCGAGAAAGACCCGTCGGCGTCGATGTTCCTGGCCGAACTGCTGAAGCAGGCTGGGCTGCCCGACGGCGTGTTCAACGTGGTCAATGGCGACAAGGTCGCGGTTGACCGGATTCTCGACCACCCAGACATCGCCGCGGTCAGTTTCGTCGGCTCGACACCGATTGCCCGCTACATCTACGAGACCGGTACCAAGAACGGCAAACGGGTGCAGGCGCTCGGCGGCGCGAAGAATCACATGCTGGTGTTGGCCGATGCCGACCTCGACATGGCCGCCGATGCCGCGGTCAGCGCGGCGTACGGCTCGGCCGGCGAACGGTGCATGGCGATCAGTGTGGTCCTCGTTGCCGACGCGATCGCCGACCAACTCGTCGCCAAGATCAGCGACCGAATCCCTGGCATCAAGGTCGGCCCGGCCAGCGAGCCCGACAACGAGATGGGTCCGCTCATCACCGGTGAGCACCGCGACAAGGTCGCAGGGTACGTAGCCGGCGCGGCGGCCGAAGGGGCGACCGTCGTGGTCGATGGTCGCGAAGGAGCGCCCGCTGGCGGGTTCTTCCTCAAGCCGAGCCTCATCGATCATGCAGCACCCGGGATGAAGTGCTACGACGAGGAGATCTTCGGTCCGGTGCTCACGGTCACCCGCATCGCCAGCTATGCCGAGGGGCTGCAACTCATCAACGACAACCAATACGGGAACGGCACGGCCATCTTCACCCGAGATGGCGGTGCGGCCAGGCAGTTCGAGTTCGATGTGCAAGTCGGCATGGTCGGCGTCAACGTGCCGGTGCCGGTACCGGTCAGCTACTACAGCTTCGGAGGATGGAAGGCCAGCCTGTTCGGCGACCAACACATGTATGGCCCCGACGGCATCAACTTCTTCACCCGTATCAAGGTGGTCACCAGTCGGTGGCCCGATCCGGCCACGTCGACCATCGACCTCGGCTTTCCCCAGAACCGCTGACCATGGAGTTCGGGGTCGTCTTGCAAACCACGCCGCCATCGGCGCGTGTGGTCGACCTGGCCAAGAAGGCCGAAACCTACGGGTTCGGGTACGTCTGGACGTTCGACAGCCACATCTTGTGGCAAGAACCGTACGTGATCTACAGCCAGATCCTGGCCGAGACGCGCAACATCGTCGTCGGGCCGATGGTCACCAACCCTGCCACTCGCGACTGGACTGTTACCGCCAGTCTGTATGCCACGCTGAACGAGATGTACGGCAACCGTACGGTGTGCGGTATCGGCCGGGGTGACTCTGCGGTGCGCCTCACCAATGGGGCGCCTACCAACCTCGCCACGCTTCGCGAGAGCATTCACGTGATCCGTGAGCTCGCCAACGGACGCAGTGTCGACTACAAGGGCACCGAACTGCGGCTGCCGTGGGCGGAAAAGAGCGAGCTTGAGCTGTGGGTCGCGGCCTACGGCCCGAAGGCTCTGGCGTTGACCGGTGAGGTCGGCGACGGCTTCATCCTGCAACTCGCCGACCTGTCGATCGCGCAGTGGACCATCGGCGCTGTGCGCGCCGCAGCCGCAGCGGCAGGGCGCGATCCGAACGACGTCACCATCTGCGTGGCCGCGCCCGCGTACGTCACCGACGGCACCGAGGCCGGGCTCGCCCACGGGCGTGAGCAATGCCGTTGGTTCGGGGGCATGGTCGGCAATCACGTGGCCGACATCGTGAACCGATATGGCGACAGTGCGCCAGTGCCAGCGGCTCTCACCGACTACATCAAGGGACGCCAGGGGTACGACTACAACGAGCACGGGCAGGCCGGTAGCACGCACACCTCGTTCGTGCCCGACGAGATTGTCGACCGGTTCTGCATCGTTGGTCCCGTCGAAGTCCACATCGAGCGGATGCGGCAATTGAAGGCGTTGGGCGTCGACCAGTTTGCCGTCTATCTGCAACACGACGACAAAGATCACACCCTCGCGGCCTATGGCGAGCGAGTACTTCCTGCCGTCGCCGACCACATCCGGGCGACCTCATGACCGGCTGTGCGTAGTGGGGTGCGCGTGAACAAACGGCTTCGGCGCGCGCTCATGTTCATCGTCGCGATCGGGCTCGTCGTTGCGATGTGGGAGGCCTACAAGGCGGTCGGCCCGGCGCGGGGTGGCGACCTGCTCGGCTTCAAGATCCTGCCGCGTACCAACGATCAAGTCATGCCGCACGTCTGGAACATGGTCAAGCGGTTGTCCGACCCGGTACAGCGCGGCACCGACCAGACCATTGCTTCGGTGGTGCTCTCGGGCGTGTGGTACTCGTTCCGGCTTGCGCTCGTCGGGTTTGCGTTCGGAATCACGTGCGGGATGGGCATCGCTGTGCTGCTCACCCGGTTCAAGCTGATCGAGCGGGCAGTGCTGCCGTATCTGGTGGTCAGCCAGACTGTGCCGCTGATTGCACTTGCGCCACTCGTAGCGGGCTGGGGTGGGAAGCTGCAGGTGGGTGGATTCGTGTGGCCGCGATGGATGTCGGCGGCTGTACTCGGAGCATTCCTGGCTTTTTTCCCCGTGGCGGTCGGTACGTTACGCGGGCTCAAATCGCCGAGTGCCTCGTCGCTCGAACTGATGGACAGCTTTGCATCGCCGTGGCATCGCACGTTGTTCACGTTGCGGTTCCCTGCTGCCGTGCCGTACATCGTGCCGTCGCTGAAGCTCGGTGCGTCGGCTGCTGTGGTCGGTGTGGTCGTTGCCGAGATCTCCACCGGACTGCGCGGAGGCATTGGTCGTCTCATCATCGAGTACGCACGCCAGGCGACGTCAGACCCGACGAAGGTGTACACCGGCATATTCGGTGCGGCGCTGGTGGGTCTCGGCATGGCGGCACTCGTGGCTGCCTCAGATCTGGCGCTCATGCGTCACCGTCCGAAGGGAGACGCCGCGTGAGCGCTGTCGAGGTCACACAGGTTAACAAGATCTTCAATGCCGGCAAGCAGAATGCGGTCGAGGCGCTCGTCGATGTCGACCTCGTCGTGCAACCGGGCGAGTTCGTGTCCCTCATCGGTCCGTCTGGATGCGGCAAGAGCACGCTGTTGCGGCTGATTGCCAACCTGCTCGAACCGACGTCCGGTTCGATACTGGTGAACGGCAAACCCGCCAAGCAGGCCCGTATCGATCAGGACTACGGCATGGCGTTCCAGCAATCCGGGCTGTTCGAGTGGCGAACGGTGGCGCGCAACATCGAGTTGCCATTGGAACTGAAAGGCTGGGACAAGGCCAAGCGCCGTGCTCGTTCACGGGAGATGCTCGAGCTCGTCAAGCTCGGTGACTTTGCAAAGCACATGCCGTGGCAACTGTCGGGCGGGATGCAGCAGCGGGTGGCGATCGCCCGCGCGCTCGCCTCCCATCCGAAGCTGCTGTTGATGGACGAGCCGTTCGGCGCCCTCGACGAGATGACCCGCGAGCACATGCAGAGCGAACTGCTGCAGATCTGTGCGCGCACGTCGACCACGGTGGTGTTCGTCACCCACAGCATCCCCGAGGCGGTGTACCTGTCGAACCGGGTTGTCGTGATGTCGCCGCGACCCGGTCGGATCACCGACATCATCGACGTCGAGCTCGGTTCTGACCGCAATGAGGACACCCGCGAGGATGCTGCGTTCTACGGCCGTATCACTGCCGTGCGCGAAGCACTGCGTGGGGTGGAGATGGCCGCTGGGGCAAGGGGCATCGAGGACCGATGAGGCTCGCATGGGTGACGAGGGTGGTGCTTCCGCCGGCAGTGTTCGGCTTGGTGCTGTTCGGTGCCTGGGAGCTTGCCGTTGTGGTGTTCAACATCAAGCCGTACTTCTTGGTTCCGCCCTCGGCCATCGCCAGTCGATTCGTGGACAACGCCGATCTGATCTGGGCGGCGATGCGAGTGTCGGGGGCCAACGCTCTCATCGGTTTGCTCCTTGGGGCCGCGTTCGGCGTGGCGATGTCGTTTTTGTTGTTGCGTTTCCGAGCACTCGACGAAATCGTTACCCCACTGTCGATTGCGCTCAATGCCATTCCTATCTTCGTGCTGGTGGCGGTGTTCAACAACATGTTCGCGATCACGAGCGAAGTGCCGCGGCGGCTGATGGTCACGTTGGTGGTGTACTTCGTGGTGCTCGTCAACGTTGCGAGAGGTCTCCGTGACGTCGATGCGACTCACGTGGAACTGATGCAGTCCTATGCTGCAGGTGAATGGAAGATCCTTCAACGGGTCCGCGTCCCCAACGCAGTGCCGTATTTCTTTACGGCGCTCAAGATTGCGGCACCGCTCTCGGTGATCACCGCATTCGTCTCGGAATACTTCGGTGGTTCGCAGAATGGTCTGGGCAACAAGATCACTTCGAATCTGGCAACGTCGAAGAAGGCCGAAGGTTGGGCGTATGTTGCAGGAGCGTGCCTGCTCGGGCTCGCGTTTTTTCTGATCGCTGTCGCGATCGAGGCCGTTTCCACACCCGGTGGCGTCGGCGAACCAGGTCGAGAGGGCGGATGACCGTCCACTCGCTACACAAGACCGCTGCGGCACCGCCGCACGCGGGGGAGGAGAAACACATGAAGCGTAGAACCAGAGGAGCAATCATCGCGGTGCTCGCACTGTCGATGGTGGCCGCAGCATGCGGTAGCGACAAGAAGGCGGCCAGTACCACGGCCGCGCCTGCCGTCACGACCGTTGCTCCGGCAGCGACCGAGGCTCCGGCCGGCACCGAGGCCCCGGCCGGCACCGAGGCCCCGGCTGACACCGAGGCACCGGCTGGCACCGAGGCACCGGCTGGCACCGAGGCCCCGGCTGGCACGGAAGCACCGGCCGGCACAGCGGCTGTCGATGGAGCTTGCGGTGACTTGACGCCAGTCAAGTTGCAGTTGCAGTGGGTCACCCAGGCCCAGTTCGCGGGCTACTACGCGGCGGTCGAGCAAGGCATGTACAAGGCGCAATGCCTTGATGTCACCATTCTCGAAGGCGCCGTCGACATCACGCCGCAAGACGTGCTCGCCAATGGCGAGGCCGATTTCGCGATTGCCTGGGTGCCGAAGGCGCTGGCCAGTCGTGAACAGGGCGCCAACATCGTCGACATCGCACAGGTGTTCCAGCGGTCCGGTACCTTGCAGGTGTCGTTCAAGGACAAGGGCATCACCACTCCCGCCGACTTCAAGGGCAAAACGGTAGGCAACTGGGGCTTCGGCAATGAGTTCGAGGTCTTCGCGGCGATGACCGCGGCAGGCCTCGACCCAGCGACCGATGTCACCAACGTGCAGCAGCAGTTCGACATGGTCGGCCTGCTTGCTGGCGACATCGATGCCGCCGAGGCGATGACCTACAACGAGTACGCACAGGTGCTCGAGGCGATCAACCCCGACACGGGCGAGCTGTACACGCCGGACGACTTCAACGTCATCTCGTACGAGGATGAGGGTGTCGGCATGTTGCAGGACGCGATCTGGGCCGATGGAAGCCGCCTCGACGACCCGGCCTACAACGACACCGCAGTCAAGTTTGTCGCAGCATCGTTGCAGGGTTGGGCATACTGCCGAGACAACGTCGAGGACTGCGCCGCGCTCGTGGTTTCGCAGGGTTCAACACTCGGTGCGACGCACCAGGTGTGGCAGATGAACGAAGTCAACAAGCTCATCTGGCCGGCCACCGATGGCGTCGGCCACATCAGCGCCGACGCGTGGGATCGCACTGCCAAGGTTGCGCAGAGCGCGAAGAATCTTGATGGCGCCACCGTGCTCACCAAGGCCCCTGACGCTGGTGCATACACCAACGACATCGTCGAGAATGCGTACAAGTTGCTCGACACGCTCGGTGTCGACATCAACGGTGCTGACTACACCCCGACCGACGTCACCCTCACCGAGGGCGGCGCCTGATTCGTTAGCTTCTTGGTCGTGGGTTGTGGCACAGCCGCAACAAA
>JANYDH010000129.1 GCA_025359865.1 Actinomycetes bacterium
TCGTTCGGCTGGATTTGTTCGGCCAGCGGCGTTAGCGCTTCTTGAAGACTCGCTTCGAATCGAGGGAGCCGACGGTGCCGAACATCGAGCGATCATCGCGACGAAGCTCGGATTTCTTCGACACGTGGCGCCCGACTGGCTAGAAGGGTTGGCAGGGCTGATCTTTGGCGCCGACGCACCAGAGGGCCTTGCACAACTCACCGCTGACCTCGCAATCAAGTGGGGCCGACCGAATCGGTGGCTGCACGAGCGGTATCGCGATCTGCTTCGTGATGCGGTCACGCGGGGTGTTGAGCACGCCATCGACCACCTGCTCCTCGCGATGCTCTGGGGTGTGCCTGGCTACACAGTCGATGACAATGTGGCCTTTCTTCGGCAGTCGCCGGAGCTGCTCTCGAAGGCGGGGGAATCGCTGGGACGTCTGCTTCGACAAGGCGACGCTGAGGATGCGCACGTCGCCGTGGCGACCAGCTTCTGGAATGCGGCGGTCGACGTTGGCGATGGCCTCGCCCTCGCTGGGTTCGGCTGGATGGCCGAGGCTACGACGATCGACGATGAAAGCTGGGCAGTCCTGACTCAGAAAACCCTCGGATTGACGGGAGGCAAGCTCGACTGGGCGCACGAGGTTGCAGACCGGGCTGCGGCGTCGGCCCCGACCACGACGACGCTATCGATCATGAACAGCCTGGTGAGAAGCATCGACGACGAGTGGGACCGGCGCGGCACCGCCGAGAAGGCAGTGGTACTCCTTCAAGCGGCCAACGAACTGGCCGGAACACCGGAGTACGGACGGCTCCGAACGACACTTCTCGAGCGCGGAGCGCTGTAGAACTCGCAAGTGACGGGCCAGCTACATCAACGTATTGCTGAGCCTGGCCTTGGAGAAGGCATCGTCCACCCCATCTCCTTCAGTCGTAACCGGCAGGGAGCAACCATTTCACGAGTCGGCGTCGGCCCGGTGACGTGGACGTCCATCAGCATCTGCCTCGCTTCGACGCCGTGTAGCGGGCGCCAGTGAGCACCGAACTCGTCACAGGGCGGCGATGAGGTCCTCAGTCAACGAGATCGACGAGAGAGTGAGTTCGTCAGGGTCGATCAGGCGCGAGGACGCCTGAATGGCTAAATCAATGCCTTTGCCGGTTCGTTGTCCGAACAGCTCTCGCAGTTGCGCCACTGCAGATGTCGCGACTGCTCCTGCCTCGTCCGAACTCCGGAGGACAACCAGCCGTCGGGCAAGGTCCTGAGTCGGGATCGCCCGCAGGATTCGGAAGACGTCGAGGGCGTCCTTGTCCTTGACGCGGTCTTCGTTGGTGGTTCGTTCCCACAGCTTCTGCAGCTTGGCCACGAGCAGCGCGCCGGGCCCCGCGACGTTCATGGTGACAGTGCGGAGGTCGCTTGGGTCCAGTGCCCCAATCGTGTGCAGTTCCCGGTCGACGAGGGCGCCCTCCAGCCCCAGGGCTCGGCGCGCCGCGCGCTTTCCGTGCACGCCGAGATCCGCGCTTCGCGAACCTCGGCCGGCGAGCGCTTCGGGCACCATGATGTCGACGTACACGCCGTCAGGAGTGAGCCAGCCGCCTGGGTGTTCGCGCGGGCTGAAACCTCGCTCGGTGAGTAGTTCACCGAGCAGCGGAGTGTCGCTGAGGGTTCCGGGCTCGACGCTGAAGTCGGCATCGGTGGTGAACTCGGCGACCGTCAGGTCGGCTGCGCCGGTGTGGAGGTAGATCGCTTGCGCGCCGACGAGCACGATGGAATCGAGGTGCGGCGCCAGAGCTTCTGTGGCATCGAGGAGTGCGGTGCGCGCTCGAACGTACAGCTCATCGAAGTCGCCAGGCATCTTGGTTCCTTTCCATCCAGAGCAGAAGTTCTTCACCTTCCGACGGGTCACGCCCGGGGCCTGTGAGGAGGTCGACGGCAAGTTGCGTTGGGCTGACGCACACGATGCCGTCGCGGCTGTTGGTGCGATCGAACACGACGTCGTCGTACGGTTCGACCAACCAGACGTTGGCGCCGGCAGCGGTGGGTCGCAGCTCCAGCCGTTCGGACCATTTCACAACGTCGTTCACGTAGATCGCAGCAAGCCGTGTCGGTGCGATGGGCGAGAAGCGTTGCGCGGCGAGCGCCCCGGTGGTCGCATAGCCGCGCTTGAGCTTGCCGAGCTTCGTGGCAAGGGCGGGCAGTCCTCGCGGATCGAGGTATGTGCTCACTTGGTTCGAGGACTCGACGTCGTAGTCTTTCGCCCATCGCCTGATGGTCCCCTGCCAATCGACGCCGGTGATCGGGCCGCGACCCGACCGTTCGATCAAGCCATCACGGTCGAGAAGATCGACCGTTCGCGACAACGATGCAAGCGATACGTCAGCTCGACTCGCCAGGTCGCGCACGCCGTACGGGGGTGCGAAGTCCAGCAACGCTCGAACGGCGCGAGCGGTACCGCGACCTTTCAGAGAGCGGAGCGTCTCGACTGACGGCCATGGGTCCTTTGACGCACCGCTCAATCTGACGAGCAAGGCCGGCCGCTTCGAGCGCAACAGGACGTTGCCGGTGCTGTCCAGATAGCTGGCACCGCGATCTTCGATCTGCTCTCGTGCCGTCGCGCTGAGATACGGAGCTGCCACCACGAGCGCTGCCTCGCCGAGGCCAGCCTGCTCGACATACCGACGCAGCTGTGCGATCACGTCGGGTACGTCGCGAGGGAGCAGCGAGCGCTTGGCTTCGATGACCAACGCTGTCTCGACACCATCCGGCGCGGTGATGCGCGCCACGAGGTCAGGGCGACCTTTGCCAGACTCCGTACTCGTCGACAAACCCCAGTCGTCCGGCAGCAGTCCCGAGATATCTCGCGCGAGCTGACGAAGTAGCCGTGCTTCACTGGGACGTGTCGTCATCTCGCCTCCTTCGGGTCGCGCTCATGTTCCGTAAGTGTATCTGTTCCGGTTCCTCCGGAACAGCACTATTTCTGGGAATCTTCTAATGGTTCTTCTAATGGACCAAGTGACAGAGTGTGATTCTGGGTGGCACACGATGACACGGAGAAGCCGCGAAAGACCTGCTAAGCGGCACCAACGGTCACTCACGGTCACTAGCGGGCAGCTCTTCGAAACCTCATAACCCGAAGGTCGCAGGTTCAAATCCTGCCCCCCCACCAAAAAGACCAGGTCAGAAGCTATTTCTGACCTGGTCTTGTCGCGTCGGTGCAACCACTGTGCAACCCGTTGCAACCCAACCCCGCCGGCGACACCGTCGAACGACCGCCGATCGGCACTGCGGCGCCGACCGTGATGAACCGGCAGTGGCCGCTGGTGACCGTGATGCCGACGAGTACTGGTGATCGGCCGGAGTCTTCGAGCACGCAACCCGAAGGTCAGATTTGGCGGCTCGTCGCGGGACGAAGCATGCGGGCACCGCTTGTGTCGATGTGCGTGCGTCCGCGCCTGAAGATGCTCGTCTCCAACGAGGGCCATGCCGACCTCGCACCGCTGACCGACCTCATCGAGGCCGGCAAGCTCACGCCGAGAATCGACGCGATGTACCCGCTCGACGAGGCGCCGGAGGCCATGCGTCGACTCGAAGCGGGCACCGTCCGCGGCAAGGTCTGCATCGGCGTCTCGTCAGGTCCGTGTTAGACTGGGTCATGAACGCCATCCCGTCAGACCAACATCCGACGATGTACCTCGACCCGTCGGGCGAGGGTGTTCATCGGCTGATCGAGCGAGGTCTGCACGGTCCGGTGGTGATGATGAACCTTCTGCGGTTCCGCACCGTTGCCGACTATTCTGCCGATCCGCATCTCGCGCCGTCGAGCTCGATCTCGGGCCGCGACGCCTACGACAGGTACGTCGAGCACACGATGCCGTTCCTCACTGCGAGTGGCGGCTCGATCGTGTTCATGGGCGATGGCGGCCACTTCTTCATCGGGCCGGTCGGTGAGCGGTGGGATCTCGTCATGCTCGTGCGACAGACGAGCATCGAGTCGTTCTTCGCGTTCGCGTCGGACGAGGCGTACATGGCAGGTGTCGGCCACCGCACTGCAGCGCTCGAGGACTCCAGGCTCTTGCCGCTCGTCGACCGGATCTGAAAGGCGACGGCGAATGAACCTCGGAACGCCCTCGCACGGCACGTTCAGATCACCACCGCAGCGGTCAGCAGCCTGACGGCGGCGACCAATCGTTGTCAGACTTGGCCGGGTGTGACGAGTCCGGTTTCGTAGGCGACGACGACGAGTTGTGCTCGGTCCCGTGCGTCGAACTTCGTCAGGAGGTGGCTGACGTGGGTCTTGGCGGTGGCGTGGCTCATGAAAAGCTCATCGGCGAGCTCGGCATTGGAGAGCCCTCTGGCTACCATCGAAAGCACCTCACGCTCTCGGGCGGTGAGTTGGTCGAGGCGCGGATCGGCGACGTGGGAGATCGGTCGCGAGATGAAGTCCTCGATGAGCCGTCGGGTGATGCTCGGTGCGAGCAGCGCGTCGCCTGCGGCGACGATGCGTACTGCGGCGAGCAGTTCAGCGGGGAGCGTGTCTTTGAGGAGGAAGCCGGAGGCGCCTGCTCGTAGTGCTTCGTGGACGTAGGCGTCGAGGTCGAATGTTGTGAGGATCAGGATGCGGACGGACTTCAGTGCGGGGTCGGCGGTGATGAGGCGTGTGGCTTCGAGACCGTCCATCTCGGGCATGCGGATGTCCATCAGGATCACGTCGGGTCGCTCGGCCTTGGTGACCTTCACCGCTTCGTATCCGTTCGCGGCTTCGCCGACGACCTCGATGTCGTTCTCGGAGCGGAGGAGCGCGAGGAACCCGCTGCGAACGAGTGCTTGGTCGTCGGCGACGACGATTCGGATGGGTGAGCTCATGTGATGTCGCCGGCCGTGACGTGGTGAGGGCTCGCCGGGACGGGCGAGTAGCGGGCGGGTTCGTCGTCGGTGCGTATCCGTTTCAGGAGGCGTCGCAGGTCGTTCAGGGCATCGCGGCTGATGGTCGAGATCAGTTCCAGGGTCGTTCGGGTTGCGGCGGGATCCGTCTCGACCATGAGCGCTCCTGTCTCGGCTTCCCGTGCGATGGTGTGGATGGAACGCGTGATGATCGTGCTGAGCTCGTCGGCGATGCGAAGTCGTTCAGTGGTGATCGCGAGCAGGGCGTGGCGGGCATGGGAATCGGCGCTGCGCTCGCGCACTGCGAGATCGTTCGTGCGTCGCCGCCGGTCACGTCCTGCGAGCTGCCCAGCGGTGGCGACGCCGGTGAAGAGGATGCAGATCCAGGCTGCTGCGGATGCGGTGACTTCGCGTGGTTCGGAGGCGGCGATGATCGCCAGCAGGGCGTAGGTGGCGAGCAGTGCGCCGACGCCTCGTCGTGCGGTCGCGTATCTCGCCACCGTGAACAGGCCGATGTCGAGTGCGAACACGAGGATGCCGACCTTGTAGCCGCCGATGTTGAGCAGCAGGCTCATCGCCCAGATCGCGGCGAACGTGGTGGTCGGGTATCGGCGTCGTGCAGCAAGGGCGAGACCGCATCCGAGTTTGAGCAGCCACGTCCACACGGTCGTCGAGTGGTAGTGAGGCGCGATGGTCGGGTCGGCACCCCGCAGTTCGATGGCGGCGACCGTGGCCATCAGGACCGCCAGCCCGAGATCCCACAACCAGACCGGCAGCCGTCGCCGGGTCGGCGCGGCGTGTTCTCCGAGTGCCTGATCGGCCATCGTCGTCGGAGCCGAGTGGCCGTTGATCGGGTCGGCGAAGTACGGAAGCGTGGCTTGTACGCGGAACCCGCCGCCCGGGCGTGGGCCGGTGCGGGCGCTGCCTCCGTACATCTGGGCGCGTTCGGCCATCCCGATGAGTCCCTGCCCGCTGCCCGGGCTGCTTGGGTCGAGCGCGGTCGTGGTGCCGCGTCCGTCGTCGTCGATACACAGTTCAACCTGGGCGTCGGTGACCGACACGGTCACGTTCGCTTCGGCCCGTCCGGCGTGACGGACGACGTTCGTCAATGCTTCTTGGACGATTCGGTAGGCCGCCAACGAAACGCCGGCCGGCACACCCTCGACCGCACCGATGGTGGTGAGCGTGATCGGGACGCCGGCGGTGCGGATCTGGTCGACGAGCACGGCCAGGTCGCCGAGTGTCGGCGCGTCGGCAGCTGCAGCGGATGCGCCGCCGCGCATGACCTGGACGAGCCGGGCGAGCTCTCCGGCGGCGGTGTGGCCAGTGCTACGGATTGCTTCGAGCGCCCGCGCGGCCTGCTCGGGTTCACGGTCGATGAGGTGGACACCGATGCCGGCCTGCACGGCGATCACGCTCAACGAGTGAGCCACGACGTCGTGGAGCTCCTGGGCCATCCGGAGCCGTTCCTCGGCAGCGTCGAGTTCGGCGGTCTCGACCGAGGCCGCGCCACGTTGGATCGCGGCGTCGACATCGAGCTGCTGGCGGGCCTGGCCCCGTCGAAGCATGAGGCCGAGCGCGAACCCGGCGGCGAGCAACACGGGCCCGACAGCTGGCGCCGCGATGAGCAGCGTGGCCCCGCTGGCGATCAAGACCACATACAGGCAGGCGATCATGGCGACGCCTCGCCACGCCAGCCTCGTCGGGAGGTAGGCGGCGACACTGGCCAAGGCGATCACCACCATGAAGAAGGCGATGCTGTCGCGATGCCGGCCGACCTCGAGGGGCAGCGCCAGCACGAGCCCGACAGCCAGCGTTCGTAATGGCCATCGTCGCCGCCCGATCAGCGACGCGCACACCGCGATCGTGATCGCCCAACTCCACCAGGTGTCCGTGTCGAAGCGGTGCGCATCGACGTCTTGGACGTCCATCCGGGTGATCAACGCGACGATCGCGATGGCAACCATTGCACCCGCTGCGGCGTAGTTCCACACGGACGCGCGAACGTCGCGCCGGGGGACATGCGCGGGTTCCATCGACTGACCGTAGTTCTCTTTTAACAACGGGCGCATCGGCCCACAGGATGAGATGAGCGGCACCTAGAGGGCGAGACGTTGTCCGAAAGGTTCATCCGCCCCGCTGCGAACCATCGGCGTTGGCCCGATGCGCGTCACACACCGAAGCCGCATGGTGGTTCGCATGACCACGACAGCCACCCTCCTCCCACCCTCTCCTGCAATAACGACACACCGATACGCCGCGTCCGCTGTGAAAGCGATCAAGACCTACGGCACACGTGACGCGATCGTCCACGCCATCAACGGGGTGAGCATCGGGTTCGAGGCCGGACGGTTCACCGCGATGATGGGGCCATCGGGCTCGGGCAAGTCGAGCCTGCTCCACTGCCTCGCCGGGCTCGACACGTTGACCTCGGGCTCAATCCGCATCGGCGACGTCGACCTCGCGACCTTGCGCGACAAAGAACTCACCCTGCTGCGGAGGGATCGCATCGGGTTCGTGTTCCAGTCGTTCAACCTCATCCCGACCCTGAACGCCCTCGAGAACATCACCTTGCCGTTGTCGCTCGCTCGCCGCAAACCCGACCAGGCCTGGCTCGACCACGTCGTCGACACCGTCGGTCTACGCACCCGCCTCACCCACCGGCCCTCGGAGCTCTCCGGCGGCCAGCAACAGCGCGTCGCCGTCGCCCGCGCCCTCGCCTCTCGTCCCGAGATCATCTTCGCCGACGAGCCAACCGGCAACCTCGACTCCCGCGCCGGAGCCGAGATCCTCACCTTCCTCCGCAACGCCGTGCGCGAGCTCGACCAGACCGTCGTCATGGTCACCCACGACCCGACCGCCGCCGCGTACGCCGACCGGGCCGTGTTCCTCGCCGACGGCCAGATCGTCGACGACCTCGCCGACCCGACCGCACTGACCGTCCTCGACCGCATGAAGCACTTCGGGAGCTGAACCTCATGATCACCACACTCACCATCAAGCAACTCGCCGGCAACAAGCTGCGGTTCCTCGCGACGGCGTTCGCCGTCATCCTCGGTGTCGCCTTCCTGGCCGGCACCCTCATCCTGACCGACACCATCAGAGGCACCCTGAACAACGCCCTCAGCAAGGCCGACTCGGGCACCGACGCCTACATTCGAGGCACCAGCCCACTCACCGTCGGCTACGGCCAGAACGGCGGACGCCCACTCGACGCAAACCTGGTCGCCACCATCCGCGGCGTCGACGGCGTCGACACGGCCACCGCCGAGGTGACGGGCTACGCCCAGATCCTCGACAAGGCCGGCAAGGCCATCGGCACTGGGAACACCGGCGTGCTCGGCAGGAACTGGGTCACCGTACCGGAGCTCAACCCGTACACGATCAGCTCCGGCCGCCCGCCTGCAGGACCTGACGAGATCGCCATCGACAAGCACTCCGCCGATGGCGCCGGCCTGCGCGTCGGTGACCGCACGACCGTGCTGTCGACGGGCGCGCCCCGGCCGGCGACCATCGTCGGGATCGTCCGGTTCGGCACGCTGGACACGGCAGGGGCACTCGCGCTCGTCCTGTTCGACGATGCCACCGCCCAAGCAGTGCTCAACAGGGCAGGGCAGATCGACGCGATCGCCGTCACCGCCCGAGACGGTGTGTCGCCTGACGAGCTCGTTGCTCGGCTCGCTCCTGTCGTGGGCGCCGGGAACGAAGTCATCGCGGGCGCTCAGCTCACCAAAGAACACCAGGACGAGATCGGCAAGGGAATCAGCCAGTTCGGGACGTTCCTGACGATCTTCGCCCTGATCGCGCTGTTCGTCGGAGCGTTCATCATCAACAACACGTTCTCGATCATCGTGTCGCAGCGCACCAAGGAACTGGCCTTGCTCCGCGCCGTCGGCGCAAGCGGACGACAGGTTCGACTGGCGGTGCTCGCCGAAGCTGCCGTCACCGGGTTGGTTGCATCAGCCGTCGGCCTGGTCGCCGGCATCGGTGTGGCCAGAGGCATCCAAGGACTCCTGAGCGCACTCGGTGTCGACCTCCCGCTGGGCACAGCGGTCATCACCACCGCAACGGTGACGACCTCGATCGTCGTTGGCGTCGTCATCACCCTCGTATCGGCCGTGATGCCGGCGCGGCGGGCGTCGAAAGTGCCACCGATCACCGCACTACACGACGCCGCCCAGGATCGCTCCGCCGTGTCGAAGCGAAGGATCGTCACCGGCACGGCCGCAATCGCACTCGCCGTGACGACCCTGCTCGTCGGACTTAACGCAGCGAACGCGAAGATCGTGGGAGCCGGCGCGGTCGCGCTCTTCCTCGCCGTATCCGTGCTCGGACCGGTGCTCGCCCGCCCGGTCGCCGCCGTGCTCGGCGCGCCGATAGCGAAGCTGCGCGGCACCGCTGGTGTCATCGCTCGCCAGAACGCGATGCGCAACCCCAAGCGCACCGCCGCAACGGCGGCGTCACTGATGATCGGCGTGGCGCTGGTCAGCTTCGTCACGATCTTTGCTGCATCGATCAAGGCATCCGGAGCAGGAGCGTTCCGTCACGACTTCCGCGGCACCGCCGTCATCGACTCGGGTGCCATCGACGGCAACAGCGGCTTCAGTCCCGAACTCGCCGCACGCCTCAAGTCCCAGCCCGGTGTACGCACCATCGTCGAACAACGCAACACCGCCGTCGAGCTCAACGGCGAACCTGACGTGCTCAGTGCCTACAACGCCGCCACCATCGTCACGATGTTCGATCTCGGACACATCCAAGGTGACCTCGCCCACCTCGGCGCCGACGGCATCGCCGTCAA
>JANYDH010000161.1 GCA_025359865.1 Actinomycetes bacterium
TGTTTTGGTTGTTTTTTGTGGCTGCGCAAAACCCCACGACCAAAGCTGGAGGTGAGCGGGAAGAGCGGGACGAGTCGGCGTTCATGCCACGATGGGGAGATGGCGACGATCCTGCTGCTCCATGGGCCAAACCTGAACCTGCTCGGCCAGCGAGAACCTCACATCTACGGCACGGCGACGTTGAACGACTATGTGGCCGCGGCTGGCGCCATCGCGGACACGCACGGTCACGCTCTCGAAGCGTTCCAGTCGAATCACGAAGGTGCGCTCGTCGATGCGATTCATGGTGCCAGGGGGAGGTGCGCGGCCATCGTGATCAACCCGGGCGCCTTCACGCACTACGCCTGGAGCATCCACGATGCGTTGGCCGCATTCGACGGGCCGATCATCGAAGTGCACATCTCCAATCCGAATGCTCGCGAAGCATGGCGGCACACGAGTGTGGTGAGCCCAGTGGCAACCGGCACGATCGTCGGCCTCGGCATCCACGGCTACGAACTCGCTGTTGTTGCGGTAGCGCGCATGCTCGCCCCGTGACACCGATCGACGTATCGGGCCGTGTGACGGGCATCGCGGACGGCCTGGCCGCGCTGGATGGCGGTCGCGGTGTCGACGCAATCCTCGTCAGTGACCTCACGAACATCGGTTGGCTCACCGGTTTCAGCGGCTCGAATGGCTGGGTGATCGTCAAGCCCGATGAACTGGTGCTCGTCACCGATGGGAGATACGGCGCACAAGCCGAACGCCAACTCGACACTTCCGGTGCCGGTAGTGGACTGCCGACCCGCATCGAAGTGGGGTCGTCGGGCGCCCAGATGCTGGCACTCGTCGGCGCGGCACTCGGTGGTGTCGGTCGGCTAGCGTTCGAGTCGGCACATGTCAGCCATCAACAGTTCGTGTCGTATTCCGAGCAGTTCGCGGTAACGCTCGTCGCCACTGTCGGGGTGATCGAGCAGGGCCGTCGTCGCAAGACTCCTGCCGAGATCGAACGGATCGAGCATGCCTGCGGCATCGCCGACCAGGCACTCGCCGACGTCGCGTCTTCCATCGTGGCGGGTGTCACCGAGGAGCAGGTACGCAACGTTCTCGAGATTCGGATGCGCGAACTTGGCGCATCGGGTCCGAGCTACGAGACGATCGTCGCCGCCGGCCCCGTCAACGCACCGTTGCCACATCACCGGCCAACCTCCACGCCACTCGAAGTCGGTCACACGGTGGTCATCGATGTCGGGGCCCTGTTCGACGGCTATCACAGCGACATGACCCGCACGTTTGTCATCGGGCAACCAACAGTGCTGCAACAACAGGTTTACGACGTTGTTTTGGCCGCTCAGTGTGCGGGCGTGGCCGCTGTACACCCCGGCGTTGTCGCCCGCGATCTCGACACGGTTTGCCGCGGCCTCATCGCCGATGCCGGGTTTGGCCCGTGGTTCAGCCATGGCACTGGCCACGGCGTGGGGCTTCTCATCCACGAAGATCCCTTTGTCAATGCATCGAGCGAGGTGGAATTGCAGGTCGGCGACGTGGTGACAGTGGAGCCTGGCGTCTATCGTGGTGACTTCGGTGGTGTCCGGGTAGAAGATCTGGTCGAAGTGACCAGCACCGGGTGCCGCGTCCTCACCAGATCGCCCAAGGATTCTCTGTGCCTGCCATTACCACGAACGAATTGAAAAACGGAATCACACTCGAGCTCGACAACGGCCTGTTTCAGGTCATCGAGTTTCAGCATGTGAAGCCGGGCAAGGGCAGCGCCTTCGTGCGTACCAAGCTCCGCAACCTGCGCACAGGTAACGTGTTCGACCGCACGTTCAACGCTGGTATCCGCGTCGAGCAGGCACTGCTCGAAAAGCGCGACATGCAGTTCCTGTATCGCGATGGTGACGAGTACGTGTTCATGGACACCAGCAACTACGACCAGATGAACGTTCCGCCGGTCGCTCTTGGCGATGCAGCGGACTACATGGTCGAGCAGTCGGTGGCGCAGATCGCGTTCCACAACGGCGAGATCGTCACGGTCGAGATCCCGGCGTCAGTCGAGCTCAAAGTGGCTGATACCGAGCCTGGGCTTCAGGGCGACCGTGTTTCCGGGGCCCGCAAATCAGCCACGCTCGAGACGGGCAAGGTGGTGCAGGTTCCGCTCCACATTGGTATCGGCGACAAGCTCAAGATCGACACCCGCACCGGCGACTACATCTCGCGGGCCTGAGCGATGTCCACTCGGTCGGATCGCCCCCGTCGACCCGACCTGCTCGGCGATCAACGCAGCGATTCGCGCGAAAAAGCACTCCTGCTCCTGTACGAAGCGCACACCAAGGGCATTACGCCGGGTGCCGTTCTCACCGGGCAGGTACTGCCCGCCGACCCGCTGACCCGGTCACTGGTCGAAGGGGTCGAAACCCATCGTGAGCAACTCGATTCGCTCATCGCAGTTCACGCCAAGGGCTGGACGCTCGAGCGGATGCCGATCATCGACCTCACCGTGATGAGGATCGCCGGGTTCGAGTTGCTCGGCCGCCCCGATGTGCCTGTTGCGGTGGTGCTCGACGAGGCGGTGGAATTGGCGAAGCGGTTCTCCACCGACAACTCGGGCCGGTTCGTCAACGGCGTGTTGTCGGCGTTGGTGGCCGAGCTCCGCCCGGTCACACCTTCGTCGACCGTTGGCTGACGACGCGGATCTGTCGGCTGACGATGCGGATTTGTCGGCTGACCACGCGGATCTGTCGGTGTCGGCAACACTGCATCCCGTGACGTCCGAAACCCAGCCATCGCGGTTGCTGAGCTGGCTCACGCGCGTCACCTTGTGGCAGTGGGGGCTGGTGGCGGCGGTAGCGGCATACACCGCCTACTTCACCCGGGTCACGCTCGAGGTGCACCATGGTCTTGGCACCTCGGCGTACGACTTCGGCCTGTACGACCAGGGGGTCTGGCTGCTCTCGCGGTTCAAGGCACCGTTCGTCACGCTGATGGGTCGCAATCTGTTCGGCGATCACACCTCGTTCATCTTGATCCCGCTCGTGCCGATCTACTGGTTGTTCCCGAGCGCCGGAGTGCTGTTCTTCGCTCAATCACTCATGATCGGCCTCGGAGCAGTACCGGTGTTCTTGCTCGCCCGCAAGTTGCTCGACAACGAGGGATATGCGCTGGCGTTGGCAATCTGCTACCTGCTGCACCCCGCTGTCGGGTGGACCAATCGAGAGAATTTTCATCCTGATTCGTTCATCGCCGTGTTCGTCGGTTTTGCCATCTATGCGGCCGTAGAGCGCCGGTGGCGGATGTATGTCGTGTTCGTCGTGCTCGCGTTGATGGTGAAAGAGGACGCATCGCTCGTGCTGGTACCACTCGGGCTGTGGGTCGCGCTCAAACGCGATCGGCGCATCGGCGTGCTGTCTATCGTCGGATGCCTCAGCTTCATGATGTTCGCAATGTTCGTGGTGGTTCGCGGCCTGATCGGTGTGCCAACGCGTAATGGGTGGCGGATTCCGTTCGGCGGCCCGGTCGGCTTCCTGAAGACAGTGTTCACGCGGCCCGACAAGGTGGCGCGTCATTACTGGAGCGATAGCCGCCCCTTCTACTTCTGGCAAATGACGATTCCGGTGGCGTGGGTGTTTCTCATCTCGCCCAGTGTTGCGATGATCAGCCTGGTGGTGCTTGCCACCAACATGCTCAGTACGTTTTGGTACCAGTACCAGATCCAGTATCACTATGCGCTCGTAGCAGTCCCGGCAATCGTGATGGGCACGGTGTACGCGATCTCCAAGGTTGGGCGCCGGGCGCGCCCTGTGTTGGTGGCCCTTGTCGCCGTCACCTCGATCGGCTCGGCGTGGGCCTGGGGAGTCATGCCGTTCAGCCGCGACCTGCCGTTCTACTGGAGCCCGGATTTCCCGGTGGCGGCAGACGCTCGGGAGATCATCAGGGACATCCCCGGCGATGCTGTCGTCTCGGCGCACTACGCGGTGACCGCACAGATGGATCACCGCGTGGAGATCTACATGTTCCCGACCCCGTTCTCGACCAGTCTGTATGGCCCCGATGATTCCCTGGGCGGAAAAACGCTTCCCGCTGCCTCGCGGGTGGAGTACGTCGTACTTCCGGCAACGATGGAGCCGAACCTCGATGTCATCTGGGCCAGGTTCAGTGCCGACTTCACCTTGATCGCTCAGAACTCCTGGTGGCGGCTGTTCCAGCGAACCTCTGAGATCGCTCCGGCCGGGTAGTGGGCGGCTAGTCTGGCGCCGCCGTGAAACGGGTCCAGTGAGGCTCGTACGGCGGGAGATCATCATGATTGTTCGAAACCTTGCACTGTCCCTACCCGGCCTCTTGTCACATGATCATGCAACTGACTGCATGATCATGCAGTTAGGATCATCGCATGATTCGTGAGGCAGCGCTCGTTCTGGCCGATGGCAGCGTCTTCGAAGGCGAACTGATCGGTGCCGTACCGACCAGTGGCGTGTCATCGGGTGAAGTGGTCTTCAATACGGTGCTGTCCGGATACCAGGAGGTGATCACCGATCCGTCCTATGCGGGCCAGATCATTACGTTCACCACCCCGCACATCGGCAACTACGGTGTGAACGCCTCCGACTTCGAGTCGAGGCGACCGTTCTGTCGTGGAGTCATCATCCGTGACCTGGCACGCAGGCAGAGCAACTATCGCTCCGAGGCATCACTCGAGGCGATGCTCGTACGGTACGAAATCAGCGGTATCACCGGGATCGACACCCGGCGACTGACCCGGTTGCTGCGCGACACCGGTGCCATGCCCGCAGCGTTCGGGACCACATCCGAGCACGAGTTGTTCGCTGCTGCGGTGGCCGAACCCGGTACCGACGGTATCGATCTGGTCGCCCAGGTGACGACGCCTCAGCCCTACACCGTCGGCATCGGCGAGCGACTGATCGTCGCCTACGACTTCGGGATCAAACACTCGATCCTGCGTGATCTCTGTGGCCTCGGCAGGGTCGAGGTCGTTCCTGCGTCCACGCCGGCAGCCGAGGTACTGGGCAAGAAGCCAGCCGGCGTGTTCTTGTCGAACGGTCCGGGCGATCCGGCCGAGGTGGGGTACGCGGTCGAGGCGATCCGTGGCTTGCTGGGCGAGGTACCGGTTTTCGGGATCTGTCTTGGCCACCAACTGCTCAGTCGAGCGATCGGCGGTGAGACGTTCAAGCTGCCCTTTGGCCACCACGGGGGCAACCATCCGGTGCAGCACGTACCGACGGGCAAGGTCGAGATCACGAGCCAGAATCACAACTTCTGTGTCGACCCCGCTTCGATCGCGGAGCGAGCGACCGTCACGCACCTGAACCTCAACGACAACACGGTAGAGGGCATGCGCGTCCGCGACGTACCGGCGTTCAGTGTGCAGTACCACCCAGAGGCGGGGCCAGGCCCACATGATGCGAAGTACTTGTTTGCGATGTTCTCCGCGATGATGCAGCAACCGCAGGACTGGGTATCCGGCCGACCGATCGGGGTGACGATGGGGTCCAACCTCATGGGGTACCGCGCGCCGGATCTCATCGAACCGGAACGTGGGGTGGCGTGATGCCGAGGCGTGACGACATCCACTCGATTCTCATCATCGGGTCCGGGCCGATCGTGATCGGACAGGCGTGCGAGTTCGACTATTCCGGTACACAGGCATGCCGAGTCCTGAAAGACGAGGGCTACCGCGTGATTCTGGTCAACTCGAATCCGGCCACGATCATGACCGATCCCGACTTTGCGCACGCCACCTACATCGAGCCGATCACGTGGGAGGTGGTCGCGCGGATCATCGAACGCGAACGCCCCGACGCCGTGCTGCCCACGATGGGAGGCCAGACCGGCCTCAACACGGCAATGGCGCTGTTCGAACGTGGAATCATCGGGGTGCCCGGCACTCCTGAGATGATCGGAGCAAACGCGCAGGCCATTGCTACCGCCGAGGATCGCGGTCAGTTCAAGCAGGCGATGATCGAGATCGGGCTGAACGTGCCACCGAGTGGCACCGCGCACACCATGGATGAAGCGCGTACTGTCGTGATCGATGTCGGCCTGCCCGCCATCATCCGGCCCGCCTACATCCTCGGCGGCCACGGCACCGGTATCGCGTCCACCCCCGAGCAGTTCGAGCTCCTTGCAGCGAAGGGTCTTGCCGCGAGCCCGATCAGCGAGATCCTCATCGAGAAGTCGATTGCTGGTTGGAAGGAGTACGAGCTCGAAGTCATGCGCGACCACGCCGACAATTGCGTCATCATCTGTTCGATCGAGAATCTCGACCCGATGGGCGTGCATACTGGCGACTCCATCACCGTCGCTCCTGCGCAGACACTCAGCGATGTCGAGTATCAGCAGATGCGTGACGCTGCGTTCGCGTGTATCCGCCGCGTCGGTGTCGAGACCGGCGGCAGCAACGTCCAGTTCGCCGTGAACCCCGAAACCGGCGAGCAAGTCGTGATCGAGATGAACCCACGTGTCTCACGGTCTTCGGCACTGGCGTCGAAGGCCACCGGGTTTCCCATCGCCAAGATCGCGGCAAAGCTGGCGGTCGGTTACACCCTCGACGAGATCCCCAACGACATCACGCGGATGACCCCGGCCAGTTTTGAGCCGAGCATCGATTATGTGGTCACCAAGATCCCGCGGTGGGCGTTCGAGAAGCTGCCGGGCACAAGCGGCATCTTGGGTACCCAAATGCAGTCGGTCGGCGAAGTGATGGCCATTGGGCGAACGTTTCCGGAAAGCCTCCAAAAGGCCCTGCGATCGCTCGAGCAGGGCCGCTTCGGCCTGGGGTGCGACCCCGCCGAGCCGCAACTGGCGGGTCTCACTGACGATGAATTGTTGGCGCAGGCGGCGATCCCCACGGCAGACCGCATTCAGCAGGTCGGCGAACTGCTGCATCGCGGGGTGTCGATCGAGCGGGTACACCAGTTCACCAAGATCGATCCATGGTTCCTCGACCAGATGAGCCTGATCACCGAAGAGCGCGCCGTGCTCGACAAGGTCGGCGCACTTGGCATGGACCGGCGGATGTGGCGCCGAGCGAAGCGGTTGGGCTTCAGCGATGCTCAACTCGGGTATCTGTGGGGCATCGATGAACTGGAGGTTCGTCAAGCACGTCTGGAGGCCGGTGTGGTGCCCACGTTCAAGACCGTCGACACGTGTGCGGCCGAGTTCGCCGCCGAGACTCCGTATCACTACTCGACATACGAAGACGAAGACGAGGTGCGCCCCAGCGCCCGTCCGCGCGTGATCATTCTCGGAAGCGGACCGAACCGCATCGGGCAGGGTATCGAGTTCGATTATTGCTGTGTGCACGCGTCGTTCGCGCTGCGCGATGCAGGGTTCGAGACGGTGATGATCAACTGCAACCCGGAAACGGTGAGTACCGACTACGACACCAGCGACCGGTTGTATTTCGAGCCGCTGACCCGTGAGGACGTGCTCAACGTGATTGCTGCAGAGACGCTGGCCAGCGGGGGAGTCGCTCCTCAGGTGATCGTGTCGCTGGGAGGACAGACTCCGCTGAAGCTCGCCGGACTACTTCCGGCAGAACTCATCGCCGGAACCTCGCCCGCATCCATCGACCTCGCAGAGGATCGTGAGAAGTGGAACGTGCTGTGCGACGAGTTGCGTATTCCGCAACCACCCGGAGGCACGGCAACCGACCTGGAACAAGCACTACAGATCGTTGACCGGGTTGGGTTCCCTGTGCTCGTGCGGCCCAGTTATGTACTCGGCGGCCGGGGCATGCAGATCGTGCATGACCGCATTCATCTGGCGCGGGCGATGGCCGAGCTCACGGGTTTCGGTTCGTTGGGTAAAGAGGGCGGGCTGTCTGCCGAGCGACCGGTGCTCATCGACCGATTCTTGGAAGATGCCACCGAGGTCGACGTCGACGCGATCCGCGACCACACCGGCGAGGTACTTATCGGCGGTGTGATGGAACACGTCGAAGAGGCTGGCGTACACAGCGGCGACTCTGCCTGTGCACTACCGCCGCAGACGCTTCCGGCCTGGGTCGTCGAGGTGATCGAGGCGTATACCCGCTCGATCGCGGCAGCGCTCGACGTGCGGGGCCTGATCAACGTGCAGTACGCCGTGCTCGGCACAACGGTGTACGTCATCGAGGCAAACCCTCGGGCAAGCAGGACGGTGCCGTTCGTGGCTAAGGCCACCGGCGTGCCAATCGCCAAAGTGGCGACGAGAGTGATGCTCGGCGCCACACTTGCTGCCCTTCGAATTGAGGGTCTGCTGGTCCCGCCGTCGGACCACGGTCATGTCGCAATCAAAGAGGCCGTCTTGCCGTTCAGTCGCTTTCCGGAAGTCGATACCGCGCTCGGGCCCGAGATGCGCTCCACCGGTGAGGTGATGGGGATCGACCGCACGTTCGGTCTCGCGTTCTTCAAAGCCGAACTTGCCGCAGGCACCTTGCTGCCCACCAGCGGCACCGTGTTCTTGTCTCTCGCGGATGGCGACAAGCCGGCCGGCATCGTGGTTGCCAAGCGGCTGCGTGAGTTGGGACTCGGCATCGCCGCCACGGCAGGCACGGCCGCATACCTCGCGCGTTTCGACCAAGCGGTCGACATCGTTGTCGGCAAGGTCAGCGAGGGCGCCGACGTGACTGCGGTCGACCTCATCGCCGATGGCAAGGTCAGCTTCGTCGTCAACACGCCCCAGGGGCGAGGTGGCCGTACCGACGGCGAACAGATCCGCAAGGCGGCAAACACGCACCGGGTCAGTTCGGTCACCACCGTCGAGGCCGCACTTGCCGCCGTGCAGGGCATGGCCGAGCAAGCCGGTCGCCCCATCGATGTGCGCTCGCTGCAGGAGTTCCACGCCTAGTGGGCCGAGGGCGGCGCGGGTCACCGCAGGCGGTGCACGGCGAAGTCGACGGCCGTGTCCGGATCGGTTCTGTGGATCTTCCCAGCCCGATCCTGCTTGCCTCCGGCACGGCGGGCTATGGCGCCGAACTGGCCGCGTACATGGACCTCGCGTCGTTGGGCGCCGTCGTCACCAAGTCGCTCGCCGCCTTCGAATGGGCTGGCAACCCAGCACCACGGCTTCATCCCGCAGGGATTGGCATGGTCAACGCGGTTGGGTTGCAGGGCCCGGGTATCGAGCATTGGTTGGTCGACCAACTGCCACAACTCCTCGACACCGGAGCAAGGGTGGTCGCGAGCATCTGGGGGCGCACGCTCGACGACTACCGCCGAGCTGCCGACATGCTCGGTTCAGCACCCGCGGGCGTGATCGCCGTTGAGGTCAACTTGTCGTGCCCGAACCTGGAGGGTCGGCATGGCATTTTCGCCCATGATGCAGTGTTGTCGGCCGACGTGATCGCAGCCACGGCCGGATGTGGCCGGCCCCGCTGGGCCAAGCTCAGTCCCAACACTGACCGGGTGGTCGAAGTTGCCGCCGCAGTGCGCGACGCCGGCGCCGAGGCGGTCACGCTCGTCAACACCCTGCTCGGCATGGTCATCGACCCGCAGTCGTTGGCACCGGCATTGGGTGCCGGCGGCGGCGGGCTCTCGGGGCGGGGAATCCATCCGGTCGCAGTGCGGGTCGTCCACGATGTGCACGCAGCGTTGCCGGGTCTGGCAATCGTCGGCGTCGGGGGAGTCTCGACCGGCTGGGACGCGGCGGAATTGATGCTGGTCGGGTCGAGCGCGGTGCAGGTCGGTACTGCCACGTTCGCTGAGCCCAGGGCGGCCGAACGAATCAGCGCTGAACTGGTCGTCTGGGCCGCTTCACGAGGTATCGAACGGATCGCTGACGTGACGGGAGACTTGCGCTCGCGTGGGTGATGGCGCATCCGGCGCGCAGCCCGCCGCTAGGGTGGGCCTATGGCTACACCTCCGACCCTCACCCCCGAACAGCGTGCGGCAGCGCTCGTCAAGGCAGCCGAAGCCCGCACCGCTCGCGCCGAACTGAAGAATCGACTCAAGCTCGGTTCGTTTAGCCTCGCCGAAGCTCTCGCCGACAAAGACGCAACCGTTGGCAAGCTCAAGGTCGTTTCGCTACTCGAGTCGCTCCCCGGCGTCGGCAAGGTGAAGGCCCGCAAGATCATGGAAGACATCGGCATTGCCGACAACCGGCGCGTGCAGGGTCTTGGCCAGCAGCAGAGAGCAGCGCTGCTCGATCAACTCGGAAAGTGAGTTCGTGAGGCCATGCCGGCCTCGGCGCAGCGGATCTTCATAGTCTCCGGCCCCGGTGGGGTCGGCAAAGGCACCATCGTTCGCGCCCTTGTCGAGCGCGACCCACGTCTTTGGCTGAGCCGTTCGTGGACGACCCGTGAGCGCCGCCCTGGCGAGGCGGCCGATGCGTACGTTTTTGCCACGACAGTCGAGTTCGAACAGCGGATCGAGCGTGGTGGATTCCTCGAATGGACGAACTTCCTTGGTAACTACTACGGCACTCCCACGCCCGACCCGACGCCGGGACGAGACCCGGTACTCGAGATCGAAGTCGATGGTGCACGGCAGGTAAAGACGCTCCACCCCGACGCCACCCTCATCTTCGTACTCCCGCCATCTCGCGAAGAGCAGGCGCGTCGCTTGCGCGGTCGTGGAGATCCCGATGACAAGATCGACCAACGAGTCCGCAAGGCAGAAGAGGAAGAACCGGTCGGTAGGGCACTCGCCGACTATGTGGTCGTCAACGACGATCTAGGGCGAACGGTCGACGAGATGGTGTCCATCATTCACGCATGCCGTCTGCGGGATTAGCAAGATCCGGGTTGAGTTCCGGTAGGCTGCGTCGCCCGATTGCTAGGAGATCACCATGCAGCGTTCGTACGACACGATGATGAACCCACCGATCGAGGAACTGCTCGACCGGGTCGACTCCAAGTTCAGTCTCGTCACGCTTGCTGCGCGACGAGCGCGCCACATCAACTCCTACTTCACCCATCTCGGTGATGGTTTGGGCCAGATGGTGCCACCGCAGGTCAGTTCGGTGTCGCGCAAGCCGCTCAGCATCGGCTTCGAGGAAATTGCGGCCGACATGATCGTCCGCACGGAGTGGCCCGACGAGGTTGCAGCCGACGCCGAGGTAGACGAAGTCGCTGCCCAAGCTTCCACCGCCGACACGCCCACCTGATACGCCTACGCCTACGCCCACGGGTACGAAACGTTCGGCGCTCTCGATGCTCAGTGGTCGGCGGGTCGTCCTCGGTGTCACCGGTGGAATTGCTGCATACAAAGCGGTCGAGGTATGCCGCCGCCTTGTAGATGCTGGCGTGCATGTGGTGCCGGTGATGACCGCAGGTGCCGAGCATTTCATCGGCCGCACCACGTTGTCGGCGTTGGCCAGCGAGCCGGTGCAGACCAGTTTGTGGACTGAAACGAGCCCCATCCCGCACACGCTGCTCGGTCAGCAAGCCGATCTCATCCTCATCGTGCCGGCGACTGCTCGGTTGATCGGTGCCTATGCGGCCGGGCTGTCCACCGACCTGCTTACCAATGTGTTGTTGGCCACGCGGGCGCCGGTGGTCATCTGCCCGGCGATGCACACCGAAATGTGGGAGCACCCAGCTGTCCAGCACAATCTCGCCACGTTGCGTCAGCGCGGCGTGTACGTGGTCGAACCCGACGAAGGTCGCCTTGCCGGTGGCGACATCGGCCGGGGCCGTCTTGCTGCGCCGGAGCGAATCCTGGCCGAGGTCGAACGGGTCTTGGGCCCGCGAGATCTGTCCGGACTGCATGTCGTCGTCAGCGCAGGTGGAACGCGAGAGCCGATCGACGCGGTGCGTGTCATCGCCAATCGCAGCAGCGGTAAACAGGGGTACGCCATCGCCGCCGAGGCCTTGTCGCGAGGGGCGACCGTCAGCATCGTCAGCACGGTCGATCTACCAGTGCCTTGCGGTGCCGTTGTGGTGCGCGTCGACACCGCCGCCCAGATGCACACTGCCATCGCCGCGCTGGCCGACGACGCTGACATCATCGTGATGGCCGCTGCCGTGGCCGACTTCCGACCGGTGGCGGCCGTCGATGGCAAGATCAAGAAAGAAGCCGGCGTCCCACAAATCGTGCTCGAACCGACACCCGACATTCTCGCCGCATTGGGTGCCAATAAGCCGGCGGGACAAACCCTCGTCGGGTTCGCTGCCGAGACGAGTGATCTCCTCGCCAACGCGCAGTCCAAACTCCACCGCAAGCAACTCGATCTCATCGTTGCCAACGATGTCAGCCTGCCTGGCGTCGGTTTCGAGCATGACACCAATGCCGTCACTCTGGTGTGCGCGGACGGCCACGTCAGTACGGTCGCGCTCACCGACAAGCGCGCCATCGCGCGTGCAGTGCTGGATAGCGTGTGCCGCATCCGCACGGGCAATGATTCGGCCGGCTGATGCGCGATCGTTGCCCTGTGTTCCATTCATCCATGATCCACCGAGGAGACTCACCCCTGTGAGCGCGTACACCTTCACATCCGAAAGCGTCACGGAAGGTCATCCCGACAAGATGGCCGATCAGGTCAGCGACGCGGTGCTCGATGCCATTCTCACCGAAGATCCGAATGGCCGCGTCGCATGCGAGACGCTGCTCACCACCGGACTCTGCGTCGTCGCCGGCGAGATCACGACCACCGCGTATGTCGACATCCCAAAGCTTGCCCGCGAAGTGATCAACTCGATCGGCTACGACAACGCCCTGTACGGCTTCGACGGCAACACCTGCGGGGTCATCGTCAGCATCGACGAGCAGAGTCCCGACATCGCCCAGGGGGTCGACAAGAGCGAAGAGTTGCGTGGAGGCAAGGCGGGCGAAGACTTTCTCAATGGCCAGGGCGCTGGCGACCAGGGGATGATGTTCGGCTATGCATGCGATGACACCCCCGACCTCATGCCGCTACCGATCTGGCTCGCCCATCGGTTAGCGGAGCGGTTGTCCGAGGTGCGCAAAGCTGGTTCCGTGCCATATTTGCGCCCGGATGGTAAGACTCAGGTGACGTTCGAGTACGTCGACGGCCGACCCGTCAAACTGGCGCATGTGCTGGTCAGTACGCAGCATCAAGATGGCATCGACCGCGACACGGTCATTAGGCCCGACCTCATCGAGCAAGTGATCCGGCCGATGGTGCCCGCCGCGTTTGCCAATGATGACTACGACGTCTATGTCAATCCCACCGGTAAGTTCGTCGTCGGTGGGCCCCATGGCGACACCGGCCTCACCGGCCGCAAGATCATTGTCGACACCTATGGGGGGATGGGCCGCCACGGTGGCGGCGCGTTCAGTGGCAAGGATCCGAGCAAGGTCGATCGCTCCGCTGCCTATGCCGCACGGTGGGTGGCCAAGCATGTGGTCGCATCGGGTGCCGCCACGCGCTGCGAGGTACAGGTCGCCTACGCCATCGGCATGGCCCACCCCGTCAGCATTCTGGTCGAGACGTTCGGTACCAACACCGTCGACCCAGAGCGCATCGTGCAGGGTGTCCGCGACGTGTTCGACCTGCGACCTGCCGCCATTGTGCGCGACCTCGATCTGAAGCGTCCGATCTACCGCAAGACTGCCGCATATGGCCACTTCGGACGCGCCTTGCCAGAGTTCACGTGGGAGTCGGTGAATCGTCTCGACGCCTACAAGAGCGCCGTCGGCCTCGGCTGATCCCGCGATGCCAGGCGGTTCCGCGAACGCCGCCCCGCTGCTCACGGCAACGGTTCTGCCCGACCTGACCGGTCTCGACAAGACCTTCGACTACCTCATCCCCGAGACGCTACGCAGCCGTGTCGCTCCTGGTTCTGTGGTGCGCATCTCGTTGGCCGGCCGACGCATCGGCGGCTGGGTGCTGCGTGTCGGTGAACCGGCAAACGATGTTCCTCTCGAGCGACTCGTCGATCTGGCGTCCTGGTCGGGAATCGGTCCCGCGCCAGAGATCATCTCGCTTGCCAGGTGGGCGGCGATCCGTTGGGGTGTCGGCCGGTTGCGTCCGTTCCTCGTCAGTGCCGGCCCGCCGACCATGGTGCGTGCCCTCTCCGCGCCGCGAGTGCACGGGCCAATGGCACGCGCCGATGCAGATCACGGCGCCCGGCGGTTGCTCGGCGATGGTGGCGGAGTCCTGCGAGTTCCGCCTAGTAGCGACTTGCTACCGGTAGTACTGGCTGCGGCCGAGCGCGGCAGTGTGCTCGTGATCCATCCGCACCACGGCGAGTCCCGGCTCCTGGCTGCAGCAGTGCGTGGTCGGGGTCTTTCTGTGGCTGTGTATCCGGACGACTGGGCGCTGGCGGCCGCCGGTGTCGACGTGGTGATCGGTGGCCGGTCTGCCGTCTGGGCGACATGTGCCCCTGCGTCGATCGTTGTACTCGATGAACACGACGAGGCGCTTCAGGAACAACGCAGCCCTACCTGGCATGCACGCGATGTTGCCATCGAGCGGGCAAGCCGGAAAGCGGTTCCCTGCCTGTTGGTATCACCATGTCCGACGGTCTCTGCGCTCGCCTGGTCTGGGAAACGGTGGATGCGACCTGCAGCCGGGGTCGAGCGAGAAGGCTGGCCGATCGTCGAGGTGGTTGACCGTACCGACGAAGAACCGTGGCGTCGGTCGCTACTCACCTCGTCGCTCATCGCGGCGTTGCGTGACCACACCAAGCGCGTTGTCTGCGTGCACAACACACCAGGGCGGGCCCGGCTGTCGGCGTGTCGTTCGTGTCGTTCGCTCATCGTGTGTGAACGGTGCTCTGCGTCGCTGCAACAGGTAGATGACGGATCGCTGGTCTGTCGGCGGTGCGGTACCGTTCGGCCGCCGGTGTGTCAGCGGTGTGGCAGCGGTGCATTGGCCACTGTGCGACCGGGGATCACGAGGTTGCGTGAGGAACTGCAAGCCGCGGCGAATCGTCCAGTTGTTGCGGTCACGGGGCGTTCCGACGATCAACTCCCGGCCGCCGACGTGTTCGTCGGCACCGAGGCAGTGCTGCATCGGGTACACGAGGCCGATGTCGTGGCATTTCTCGACATCGATGCCGAACTGCTGGCACCGCGCTACCGAGCCGCCGAGCAGGCGTTCGCCCTACTCGTTCGGGCGGCCCGCCTGCTCGGCCCGCGACACCGCGGTGGTCGTTTGCTCGTGCAAACGTTCGTGCCCCATCATGATGTCATCCAAGCCGCGTTGTTGGCCGACCCGGGCCGGCTGGCAAAGACCGAGGCGGCGCGACGGCGCGATCTGTCGCTTCCGCCATTCGGTGCGCTTGCCGTGGTCAGCGGTGTGGGTGCAGACGAATTCGTTGGCGCAACGGGCCTCGCCTCGGCTCGAGATGGTGACGTGTTTCTCGTTCGAGCTGAGGACTGGTCGACGCTGGGTACGGCACTCGCCACAACGCCTCGCCTTAAGACCGCCCGCATTCGCGTCGAGGTCGATCCGCCCCGTCGCTGAGCTGGCCTGCGGCGGTGTTAGAAGCGGGCTTGGTTCCCGCTTCAGTGAACGCGAAGGACGCGAAAACCCGCCCCGATTGCGACTCGATCGGTCGGGTGGCCGTGTTCGCTCAGCCAACGTTGCAGGGAATCGGCGCCAAGATGCTTCTGCACCACGAGGTGTGCTTCTGCGCCCGGAGCGAGCCGTCCGAGCCAATTCAGGAGAAGTTCGTGGAGCGCAGGCTTGCCGATCCTGATCGGCGGATTGCTCCACAGTCCCTGGAACGCCAGATCATCGGGCACATCTTCTGGTGCGACGACGCGCACATTGGTGATCGCGTTTCGCTCCGCGTTCGCCGTGCAGAGTTCACGCGCCCGGCGGTTCACATCGACCGCCCACACGGTGGCGTCAGGCGAGCGGCGGGCCATCGTGAGCGCGATCGCCCCGGTACCGCATCCGAGGTCGACTAGGTCCCCTTCGCAAGGCGGTGCCGGTGCGGAGATCAAAAGCAGCTTGGTGCCGCTGTCGACGCTGCCGTACCCGAACACACCGCGATCCGTCATCAGCCGGAGTTGCCCGTCGGGGAGCGACCAGACCACCTCGACCGGCTCAGAGGCAGTGGACGGATCGTGATCGAAGTAGTGCGTCATCAGCCCGGCATCCTGCCAGATTGAGGGGTGCTGCGCCGTACGACGACACAGTTGAAGCGGTTGCCGTAGTCTACGACGATGAAGGAACTCATCTACCACCGTCTGCTGCTGCCCGCCATCTCGCGCCATGCAGATCGGGCTTGCGCAACCAATGCCGTGTCCGGCGTGAGCACTACGTATGCGCAACACTTCGAGCGTGTGACCCGCCTGATCGGTGGCCTGCAGAGCCTGGGTGTGGGGCGCAGCGACCGGTTTGCGGTGATGACGCTCAACTCGCTCGAGTACCTCGAGCTGTATCACGCATCGTTTCTCGGCGGTGGTGTGATCAACCCGCTCAACCTGCGGTTCGCACCGAAGGAGCTTGCGTACGTCTTGCGTGATTCCGGCACCAAGGTGTGCTTCGTCGATGGCTTCTTCGCCGCGATGATCGACTCGGTCAAAGAAGAATCCGGTATCGAGCACGTGGTACTCGTCGGGCAGGGCGATGTCGCGCACACCGTCACCTACGACGACCTGCTCGCGTCGGCGACTCCGGTGGTCCCTGATGAGGGTGAGGAGACCGACCCCGTCGTACTCATGTACACCGGCGGCACCACCGGGATGCCGAAGGGTGTGCTCCTCGACCAGCGTGCTGAAACGCTCAACTTGTACCACGTGCTGATGACGCTGCAATTCGGCCGCGACACGGTCAACTTGTTGCAGACGCCGATGTTTCACGCGGCATCGATGTTCGGAGTGCTCGGCGGACCGGCGATGGGTGCCCATACGGTGATCCAGCCGATGTTCGATCCGGTCGGGGTGATGAACACGGTCGAGGCATATCAGCCGACGATGACGGTGATGGTGCCCACCATGATCGGGCTCACCATGGCCCACCCCGAGTTTCGTCCGAGTGGGTTGGCGAGTTTCACCGACCTCGTCTATGGGGCATCGCCGATGCCTCAGGCGCTGCTCGAAAAGGTGCTTGGTCTGTACCCGGAGATGAACATCTGGCAGGGCTACGGAATGACCGAGAGCTCGAGCGTGATCACGTTGCTCGGGCCCGACGAGCATCGCCGAGGTGGACCGTACCTGCGCTCGGCGGGCATGCCGATGCCGGGTGTGGTGCTCTCTGTCCAGGACGACGCTGGAACCCTGCTTCCGGTGGGCGAGACAGGTGAGGTGTGCGTCCGGTCCGGTAACTACATGATCGAATACTGGAACAAGCCCGAGGCAACGACCGAGGTCTTCCGCGACGATTGGTATCACACCGGCGACGCCGGTTATCTCGATGCCGACGGCTACCTGTATCTCGTCGACCGTGTGAAGGACATGATCGTCACGGGCGGCGAGAATGTGTACTCGTCGGAAGTGGAGAACGCGCTTGCCAGCCATCCGGCAGTGCAACAGGTGGCGGTCATCGGGATTCCGAGCGAGAAGTGGGGCGAAGCGGTCCACGCGATCGTGGTGTTGAAGCCCAACGCGACAGCCACGGCCGATGAGTTGATCGAGCATGCACGTCAATCGATTGCCGGGTACAAGGTGCCGAAAGGCATCGACTTCCGAGCAGACCCGTTGCCGCTGTCGGGTGCGATGAAGGTGCTGAAGAAAGACCTCCGGGCACCGTTTTGGGCGGGACATGAACGCAAGGTCAACTGAACTCGGCTGCGACTCGAACAGCTGCGCTGACTTTTGGCGTTGGGCTGTTGTCAACAGGTTGTCGCAATATGTGGGTGGGGTTGGCGGTACCCGGTCCCGATCCCGATCCCGACCGTGCGGTGGCGCTGCAGCGTGAACGTTCGTTGCATGATAGGCGGGCGTGGTGGAAGTCTGCATCAGCGACCACGACGGCTGTGCGGGCAGGATCGCGTCGAGTTTCATGTCGCCAGCGCCGATAACTCGACGCGACTCCTCCCGGGAAGGCGTGACGGGCAGGATCGCGTCGAGTTTCATGTCGCCGGCCCGGATAACTCGACGCGACTCGGCAGCGCAACAACGGGTAGGCCCGGCGGGCGGGCTGTCAGTCGCCGATGTTGAGCCGACGTTGAGCCGACTTCTGCGGCACAACCATCAGTTCAGCAACGACCATGACACCGTTGCCGACAACACGACCAGACGGCCAACCTCACCCACCACACCACCACACAGCATTGTGCGACAGCCTGTCGACAGCAGCCCAACACCAAAGATCGGGTAGTGCGACGTGGAGTCGCGAAGTGCAGAACGAGATGGCACTTTCGCGCGTTGTGTTCGTCACTTCGCCCGTGGCTGCACATCGGCGGGCTGAGGTGGTGGCACGCGCGGCTGAGAGGAAGTCAGCAGGGGACCGGGTCTACGCCGTGGCGAGGTCGAATCGCCGATCGCAACGACACGTGGAGGCACGTGTCGCTACGTGTCGCTACGTGTCGCTACGTAGCCACACGTGACTCCACGTGTCGAGCTCGCCACACCACTCACATCAGCGAGGTCGGGCCGGGGTGCCGCCACACCACACCCATATTTTGCGACAGCCTGTTGGCAACAACCCAACGCCAAAGATCACCCCTCTGCTGTGTCCTGCGCGAGGAGTGCCGTTGCCGGGTAGCGGCATGCTCCATGGTGGTAGGTCATCTTCTTGTCGACAAGAACTGAGGCGATCGGCTCACCGACGGCGAACCGCTGACTGCAGGTGGCGCACGTACCGCTGTACTTCGCAGGCATCGTCGGTTCGGCGCCAACAGCACCAAAGTCGTCGTCGCCGCCTCGTGTTCGATTAACGTTCATCTTCGCCATTGGCCAAGTCTTACACCACCCCACACCCCTTGTAAGACGCCACGTTGGTTGAGGATGGGAGCTCCGCGGCTGGGTCTAGATTGAGCTGGTGGTGACGCAGAGATCGACCGGGGCGCTCGACAGCGCAGCCTGGCCCGCGTTCGCAGACTTGGTGGAGCACTGCGACGCGTTCCCGAGTGGCTGCTGGTGCATGGCGTTCCATTCGGAGGGAGTCGCCAATGGAGCCGACCACGCCGCCGTCAACCGTGAGCGCAAGCAGGCCCGGGTGGTCGCAGGGACGGCGCACGCCGCGCTCGTGTTCGAGGCCGATGACTGTGTGGGTTGGTGTCAGTTCGGACAATCAGATGAGTTGCCGAGGATCAAGGGTCGAGCGGCGTACGAGCGGACACTCACGGGGTTGCCGGATTGGCGTATTGCTTGCTGCTTCGTGGCCAAGGGTCACCGCCGCCAGGGTGTAGCGAAGGCTGCTCTCGGGGGCGCCCTAGATCTGATTGCGGGGCTCGGCGGTGGAACGGTCGAGGGGTATCCCGAGCCCGCTGGTTCAGTTTCGGCTGGATTTTTGTTCAACGGGGCGTTGTCGACCTACGAGCAGCTGGGATTCACCCGGGACCGGATGATCGGGAAACATCGCTGGGTGGTCACTCGTTTCGTCGAACCGATCGACTGAGGCGAGACCGACCTGTGTCGGCCCAAGCCGCACATCGCACGCACCGCCGGATCACTGCTGGAAGCGTAGGGAATATACGGCGCACAGCCTTGGACCTACGAGTTCAGGTCAAGGAGGTCGGCAATCACCGAACGCAACTGCGCAAGTGCTACTGCGCCATAGTCGAAGATGTAGCCCTTGTACCCATACGCATGAGTCTACCAGGGGGGTTCCGACCAGTCAGCAGGGCTCCGTACCGCATATCCGAAGCGCAACAGAGCACAGAACAGCAGTCCACCCATCCCAGTAGGGGTGGGTGCACTGTGCACCCAGTTGTGATGTCGTGGCGACTATGTCCAGAGTGATCCAGATCCGAGACGTACCCGGCGACGTGCACGATGCTTTAGCTGACGCCGCCGAGGCCCAGGGACTTTCCCTGACCCGATACATGCTGCGCGAACTGGAACACCTGGCCAAACGCGCCCAGGCGGTGCACGCCAACGCCGCCGTGATCAGGCAAACGCAGGCGAAGGTGCGGGGCCATGTCGATCGAGACACAATCCTCACCGCGTTGCACGAGGGACGCGACGATTGAGAGTCGTCGACGCCGGCGTCATCGTTGAACTCGTCGCGAACGACCTTGACCCCGATCGTCTCGGCGACGGGGAACTCGCCGTTCCTCACCTCATCGACAGCGACGTGAGTAACGTCCTTCGGCGCCTCGTCGCCCAGAAGATCCTGACCGACAAGCAAGGCACATCCACCGTGGACGGCTTCATCCGCCTGGCCCTGACCCGGTTCCCCGCCGGCTGGCTCCGACCGAGAATATGGGCACTCCGACACAATCTCAGCGCGTACGACGCGACCTACGTCGCCCTCGCCGAGATGACCGGCGCGACAGCCCTACTCACGACCGACTCCCGACTCGCCAACGCACCAGGCATCACCTGCCCGATCGAACTGCTCTGATCACCAGCCCGCGGCGCGGGTCGACCAGACTCCCGGCCATCCCACCGCACAGAGCGTTACTCGACGAGGGCGTCTAGTTGTGTCGACGGCGAGTAGTCAGAGCCGTCGAGCGGTGTAGATCGCGGTGAGGAACGGTCGATCGACGCTGCCACCGAACTTGGTGTCGATAAGTCGACCGACGGCATGCAAGAGATCCGTTCGCACGTTGGTTTCGAGAGCCATCCAGCTGGAGAAGGAACTGAGAAACTGCTGCATCTGATCGGCTGTCTGATTTTCCGTCCAAGGAATCAGTACATGCTCGACCGGCCCGAACTTGCCGTTGCTGTTGATCTCCTCCGTACGCGCGCCCGCGTCGAGCGCGTAGGGGTGGGCGCCGATGCCAACGGACCCGGCCAACTGGGGCGCGTGCTGCTCAAGCAGTGACTGCACGGCATCGCGGAACGGATCCAGACGATCTTGGTCCCCGAAGTGATTCCACCAGAGGGCGACCGATCCGCCAGGCTTGAGAACACGGGCGACCCGATCAAGACCCGGCTTGGGAGAGACCCAATGGAAGGAAGTGGCCGCGGCAACAAGGTCGAACGCGTCTGAGTCAAGATCAACGGTTTCGAACTCGCCCAGTCTCACCTCAAGTGGGCGGTTCTGGAATCGCGTTCGGAGATGCCGTCCAAACTCTTCTCCGATTTCGACAGCAAGCACCTCTGCACCTGCGTCGAGCAATGGACCTGTTGCCTGTCCAGTACCCGGACCGATCTCCAGGATCTGGCACCCGGGCCCAAGATTGCACGACGATCGAAGGTAGTCAAACACTGCCGCTGGATAGCCGGGGCGACCGTCTCCGTACTCCTCGGCATGAGCGCTGAACAGCGCACGGCGATGCTTGTCATCGAATTCCGATTCGTTTGTCATCGGGGTCCATTAGAGCAGTCACAACCACATGCCACACAGCCACAGCCACAGTCACAGGACCCGGTGCCAATCTTGTCGGCTCGCGGACCATCAGCCCACTCCTTGGCACGAGATCACCCGCGTGCCGACAACCACGCGTTCACTTTCCGACTCCGTCCGAGCAGGCTCCAAGCCCCTACCGCCTTCGCGTTTACTACACCCCGTAGTGGGGTAAGCCAGTACACACGGCTCGTTGAAGCTAAGAACGGAACGACATGAGATACCGAACCCCGGCGCTCTGCGCCACCACACTCCTACTCGTCGCAGGATGTGCCACCAACAGCAACAGGTCGAACTCGACCGCGTCTCCGTCTGGCACCTCTGCGGGCACCTTCGTCCTGAGCGAGTTCAAGATCACTCTCGACGGCACCATCCCAGCCGGGCCGGTCACCGTGGCGATCGACAACCAGGGTGGCGAAACGCACGAACTCGTCATCGTCGCTGCAGACAAAGTCGACGCCCTTCCAAGAAAGTCCGACGGCTCCGTGGACGAGGACAAGCTCGCCGAAGCAGACAAGGTCGGTGAGCGCGCAGACATCGCAGGCCGAACATCGACCACTGCGACCTTCACATTCGAACCGGGCACCTACGACGCGTTCTGCAACCTCATCGACGACATGGGTATGTCTGGCGGCACGGAGGGCGATGGAAGCAACATGCCAATGGGGGGAAACACCAACGGCACCATGATGGACGTCGCCACCGGTCACGTGCACTTCGCAGAAGGCATGTACGTGACCTTCACGGTCAAATAGCTGGTCTGAGGTTTGAGACTCAACAACAACTGGTGGACCTTCAGGGACGGCTTACGAACCCCAGCGCGCGGTTGCCGTGATCACTCTGCAGCTGGTGGCCATCCTCGGTCGACCTCAGCGGGCCCGCCGCCCGCCCGTCACGACAACGACCCCGACCGCGTTGTGAAATCGACAACAACGTGTGGACCATCAGGGACGGCTTTCGAACCCTCCGCACCACTTCGGTCTGGCCATGGAGATCCTGCCCGACATCCTCGCCAGACGAAAGCGCCCAAATCGCGCTGCGGCCAACCTCCAACGGCAACGGCGACTGACCCGCTCCGAGGTCGACAACCTGGTCGACCTGTACGCCACAGGCCACCTTCGGCCCGGCACTGCTCGAACACTGGGCACCCGATGAAACCACCGACTGCCGAGTCAGATCGTCCGACAGAACCGAGCGATGCTGGCGGCGGTCTCGTGGCTGATGTCCGGGCACGCGAGCGAAAAGATCTCGGTTCCGTGGATTGTGCCCATCACCTGTCGGCACTGCGCGCCGGCGACTCCCGCCCGAATCAGCAAGCGGTAGAACTCAACGCCTTCGTCGCGTAGTGGATCGCACTCGTTCACGCTGATCATCGTCGGCGGGAAGTCCTTCACATCATCTTCGGTGGCGAACGAGGGCCATGCGAGTGGGTTGCCCGACTCGAACGCCTCGATGCCGTACCCGATCTTCGCGGTGTTGTTGTGCAGGTCGAGCAGGATCCCATTGTTCTCCGTCGACGACGGGAACCGACTCTGCGGCCACTCACCAGCGATATAGGGACACAACGCGTACAGGCCGCGAATCAGGCCCATGTCACCGTCTGCCGCCAGCTGGAGCCCAGTCGCCAGGGTCAAGTTTCCCCCACCGCTCTCACCGGCCACGATCACGTGATCGGCATCGATGCCGAGATCACCTGCGTTGGCGATGACGTACTTCAACCCGGAGACACAGTCGTTCAGCCCGGCCGGGAACGGCTCGACCTCAGGCGCCGACGACGGACTCACGCAGTTACGGAAGTCGACCATGGCGACGGCAACACCCTGGTTGGCGATGATCCGACCCCACGACCGGTACATGCCGTTGAAACACGACATCGACGCCATGCCGCCACCGTGAATGTAATACACGCACGCCACCTTCTCGTCGGACACCGGACGGATCATTTGGATCTTCACCGTGTTGCCGTCGGGCTGCGACGTGAACTCGACCGTGTTGATCTCGAGCCCACTCGACGGTGCGACCTCTTCACTGTCAAGCATGTCGAGCATCCGAACGAGCAGCTCCTGCGCGGCGCGAGCGTCGGGCTGATTCACGGCACGGAGCATCGCGTCGCGATCGGTCACGTCCTGCTGCACAGGAATCGGCATGGCTCCCATCACCGCCTTGATTCGCGGGTCGATCCTTGGATCCTCGACGATCTTGTTCATGCTGGGCTCCTCGCTGATTCGCTGTTGGCCGACACCCTACGAGATTGCACCTGATCGGGCGTCAGGGAACCATAACTACGAGCGATAACCCGATGCGCTGGAAGGTTCGCCCCGCACGCTTCGGCCCGAGTCGAGCACGCGTTGATGACGCTCTCTCGTGCGGTGCATGCTGATCTGCATGCAGAGCACGAGCGTTCGCATTGACGTCGGAACCCACGTAGAACTCAAGCGACTTGCGGCCGAACTGGACACGACCGTCGGCAACACCGTTGCTCTCGCCGTTCGGGCGCTGCGGCAGGACCACATCGGCCACCAACTGCAGAGCGAACTCCGCAACGACGAGACCGCAGGGCTTGATGCAGAACTCGGGTGACGTCGTCCACCTCGACCTCGGACAACCCGAAGGGCGGGAAGCTGGCGACCTTCATCCTGCCCTCGTCGTCACCGCCCAACGCATTCTCGACGGCGCACCCGCCGTGATCCAGGTCGTGCCGCTGACGAGCACGCTCCGAGGTTTCCATACCGAAGTCATCATCGAGCCGGACCCATCCAACGGGCTCGAGCAGTCGTCAGCTGCGCAATGCCAACATGTTCGTGCTGTCTCTCCGATACGCGTGGTTCGCACACGCGGCAACGTGGGTGCCGTGGCGTTGTCGCAGATCCGAGAGACGATCGCCGTCATCATCGACCTGCCCTGAGCCTTCCGGCCGCCCACCACGACGATGCGGGAACGGCTCGACTTGGTAGCTCGTAGTCACGACCCGCCCACCGGTCGCCGCCACTGCACTCCGGCCCTTACCGAGTGCCCGGAGATCCCTGGGCCGACAGGGTGCCGAATCGTCCGCAGACCGCCGGTTCATCGGTAGTGCCCCATTTCAGCCTGGCGACACCCCTTCCGTCGTCTTTCGAACCCGACCCTGACCGAGGTAGGCGTTGAGGAATCGACAACACCAGCTCGCAGCCGCCTTCGGGATCAACTGTGACACAGCACTGCGACACCTCCAACGGCGAGACATCCCGAGTCGAACGTCCACCGACCAAGATGCCATCCTGCTCCTGCCCTACGTGTGCTGTGACGAAGCACTGATGGAGGCGGTTCTCGGCTCCGCCGGCGGTCGGGCCACTGGGCGGCGCCGCCTCGACCACGCGTGCGAGTGGGTCGAGCGCATCGAGCTTGCGAACTTCCTCCCCCGTATTGATCGGGTCGCCGCCAACCTGTGGGATTGAATTCGCTCGGGTGGCCAGGTCGCCACTCAGCCGTAGTGGTAGCGAGCCTGCAGGATAACGATGTCGTCTCCTTCCACGAGGTACACGAGCCGGTGTTCCTCGTCGATGCGACGCGACCAGGCTCCGGCGAGTGCGTGACGGAGTTGCTCGGGTTTCCCGATCCCTGCGAAGGGATCACGGGCAACGTCATCGAGCAGGCGATTGATGCGCCTCAACGTAGCCCGGTCGGTCGCCTGCCAGAACGTGTAGTCCTCCCACCCGTGGGGCGTGAAGACGAACCTCATCGGTCGAGTTCGTGCTGCTGCACCTTGCCAGCGCGGGCCTGATCCAGGCTCGCGAGGAGCCGCCGAACATTGGCCGGCGACCGCAGGAGGTGGGCGGTCTCCTCGAGAGCCCGGTAGTCGTCGATGCCGATGAGCACCGCATCACCGCGCTTGGACGTGATCTCGATCGGGGCGCGATCTTCGTTGACCTGCTGAATCAGGGGAAAGAGGTTCTTGCGTGCTTCGCTCGCAGTGATGGCCATAATGCGTTCCTTTTGAAGTCGTACTGGATATGGTACCACTACGGGTAGAGATGGCAACCGCTTGCGGTCGCGGCCGTAGCATCATCGCTATTCGAGGTCGGCCACATCGGTGGAGTTCTGTTCGTCATGGTTGTGCTCCTCGCGACGAACGTCGTTGCGCTGCAGTTGATCGGCCGCTTGCTTTCCAGCGGAGTAGATGCCAGCCGTCCTCCTGGGGAGAAAGCGTGAATCGTGTGGCAGCGATGATGATCGCGTAGATCGCGAGCATCATCGAAAGACCCGTCACGGTTCGCCACGACCACCCGAAGTTGTCGTGCAGATCGCTGGCAACGAAGATCACTGGGCCGGAGGCGACAACCAGCCAGATGCTGCGGGTGATCCAATGCCAATCGCCCCGCGCCCTGGCGAGCCCGGCCCCCAGGACGGTCGGCAACATCACTGCTCCGGCGGCGACGAACAGTTGCAGCATGAAGATGCCACCGAACACGCGAACGATGGTCAGCTTCCAACGGCGGGGTGACCGACGCCGCACTACAGCAACGATCGACTGCACGAAACCGAAGACAGTGAAGCCGATAACGATACCCAGCGTTCCGCCCCAGGTGAACTCTGGACTGCTGCTAATGAAGCGCATCCAGGCCCGGGACGCCACGCCCAGTGCGAAACCGCCGAACAGCCCGATTCCGACCGTCGGCAGTGTCCCTAAAGGTCGGCGGTGAGTATCTGTGCGTGCTTGTAGAAGTTCGGTCATGGCTCTACAGACGTATGTGGCGGCTTCGGGGGTGACCTACCTGTGTGTCGTCTAGCTGGCTTGTGTCGGCGGAGAGGGTCGCTCGCAAGAGGGCAAGGCGACCATCGAGAGCGACAGCGACCTAGGCCGCTCCTCATCGGCGATCACGGCTCCTCAGCGTCGTTGTTGTGGGGTCACGACGATCCCGGCCGGTTCCACGATGATGGCAGTCGCCCCACCATCTCCGCAGCGTTCCCGCCAACGGGAGGGTGCCGGCTCGCGGTCTGGGAGCTGGCCCGCCCCACTGTGACGACTTCCATGAGTTCGTCCGCAAGGTGCTCGCGCAGTGGGCCGACCCGGACGGTACCGGGATGCATCGCACTGCGACGCACGACTATCAGATCGTTCTCGAGGGCACCGTCGGCCTCGAACTCGACGACTGCGTCGAGGCAACACCACTTCCCGACGATAGGACGCCTTGTGCCACGTAGACCTGGGAACCGTTGTCGAAACGACAACGACGAGTGGACCATCAGTGACGGCTTACGAACCGCCTGCCGTCCTTCATCCAGGCGATCGTACTACTGCCTGTGTCCCGGCCTCATCTCCCGCCAGTCCATCCAGGCGACCGACAATTCCGTGATACGTTAATCGGTGTGCTCAGCCACCGGTCTGCGTTCAAACACGGAATCACGATCCACCGCATCGAGCACGCCTACGACCATGTCATCGTGGTCGCCGACCTCGACCCCGACTCCGACCCACCGAAGGTGCTACTCATCGGGCCTGATGCAGGGGGCAACCTCCTCGAACTCATCGCACTCGTCCTCGCTGGTGACGAATTGCTCATCATCCATGCCATGCCGCTCAGGCCGAGCTTCTACCCGCTTCTCCCAGACCCCACGGAGTGACCATGACCTCGAACCACAGATACACCACCGCCTCCGGACGAGAGATTACCGATGACGAGATCGACGTCATCGCCAACGACGTGGCCACTCGCGAGTACGACATCGATGAGATCCCTCGCAGGGGTCGACCGACCCTCGGTACCGGACCCGCACAACTCGTTCCGGTCCGGATCGACCCCGAACTTCTGGATTCGCTTCGGAGCCGCGCCGCTCGCGACCACGCGACCAACAGCGAGGTCATCCGCGCCGCCCTGCGCGAGTATCTGGCCTCCTGACCGAATGAGTCATTGTCCAGTCTGATCGACAATGATCGGCGGCAGTACCGCACTCCGATCGCTGACCAGCATGACTTCTCGAATGATGGCCGCACCTCAAAACGATGGCGGCGGCGGAGTGCCACCGACGCCGACACCCCACACGACGAGCACGACGAAGGCAAAGGTGACCGCTATTGCCATCGCGACCAACGAGAACTCGTAACCGCCCGACGACGCATTGCCGAACAGCCCGGCGTCCCACTGTGGCCCCAGCACGAACTGCACGATGATGCCGATGATGATCGCGGCACCGACCTGCGTCGCTGCCCCGAAGAGGATCGAGAGTCCGGCGACCAGCTCGCTGAGAGTGATCGTCCACGCAAGGAACCCGACCGACGAGTAGCCAAAGAACGTCAGCATGTCCTGCTGCGCGGAGATGCTGTTGGGATACCCACCGCTGTCGAAGAGTCCGAACTTCTGCAAGCCGTGCCGCAGAAACACGATCCCGACAACTACCCGCAAAATCAGCAGACCGACGTCTGCCCCCGTGAGACAGCGTGCCTCTCTCAGGTCGGATGGAACAGCAGCAGATTCGCCGACAGTCGTCATGTCCATCACCCCCGCTTGATGCCGAGTCGCCAACATCAAGTCTCTGAGCGGGATGCTTCGCATAGCGTGGGCGCATGTCAAGGCTGGCTCGCCGCGTCCGATCGCCAGTCAGCCATAGTCGTAGCGAGCCTGCAGGATCACGATGTCGTCCCCTTCGACGCGGTACACGTGCCGGTGTTCCTCGTCGATGCGACGCGACCAGGCTCCAGCGAGTGCGTGCCGAAGTTGCTCGGGCTTCCCGATCCCAGCGAAGGGATCACGGGCCACGTCATCGAGCAGGCGATTGATGCGCTTCAACGTTGCTCGGTCGGTCGCCTGCCCGAACGTGTAGTCCTCCCACGCGTGGGGCGTGAAGACGAACCTCATCGGTCGAGTTCGTGCTGGACGACCTTGCCTGCACGGGCCTGCTCCAAGCTCTCCAGGAGCCGCCGAATGTTGGCCGGCGACCGCAAGAGGTAGGCCGTCTCCTCCAGAGCCCGGTAGTCCTCGATACCGATGAGCACCGCATCACCACGCCTGGACGTGATCTCGACCGGCGTGCGATCCTCGTTGACCTGCTCGATCAGGGGAACCAGGTTCTTGCGTGCCTCGCTCGCAGTGATGGCCATCGTAGGTCCCTTCGGAACTGTACAAGATATGGTACCACTCGGTGGTTGAGACGTCAACCGCGTGCGGTCGCAGCCATCGCATCACCGGGCACGGATCGATGACACAGTCCGGCATGCCGCCCGCCCGGCCGCGCCCGCCAGAAACTGTTCACTGCGACCAACAGACCCTCGGTCGCAGTGAACACTCACCGTGGTGGATTCCGAGGTTCGGCGCCCCCACGCGTCGCGTGTAACCGGCATCGATAGGGGGCAACGCGAACCATGACCTGCGGCGCCGCGCTCCGATAGGTTCGCCGAGGTGCGGGTTTGCGGGTGGATCGGTCGGATCAGTCAGGCAGGCGAGGTTGTTGCACCGGGGCCGTGACGCGATCAGCGTGGCGGAGGCAAAGAACGATCAAGGACGTGCACGACAAGAACTCAGATCAGTTTGGCATTGACCGCGACAGAAACCCAGAAGGACCGAGCGCCGTGGGCCTGGTCACAACAAGGGATTGCTCGGGTTCGCCGGTGAGGTCGGGTCGGCAGTGTTGAGTTCGTCGGCGTCGGTTCCTAGCGCCGACGCGTGTGTCCGTCGCGGGCGGATTGGAGGCAGGTAATCCTCAGTGCGTGAGCTGACTGACCCTTTGGTGAGAGATGCCCACCAGCTCGGCGACGTCCCGGGTACTCAACCCGTTCCTGCGAAGGACTTGGACGGCCTGGGCCGTTGAAACGGCGGCCTCGGCGGCGGCACGTTCGGCTGCCGCCCTCGCTGCCTTCGCCTGTTTGGCAAGCTCGGAGCCGGGGACCTCGACTTGTAGCACGATGTCGCCCGTGGCGATCGAACGCCCCGTCATGAGTTCGACGACCTCCTTCACGCGATCCGTGAGCTGGTCGAGTCGCTTAGCGAACGTGGCTCCGCCGCATTCCGGAATCGCCACCAAATTGTGGCCGTCGTGTTGCACTGTTGCGATCATTTCTGTAACTCCTTCTCCAACCACTTCGGTCCGAACTCTGCTTCGAACACGCTCTGAATGTTGCGTAGCAGACCCGGGCTCTGCGCGGCCTCGCCGCCTACGATGGTGTCCGACAAACCTCCGGGCGTCGTCCATATCTCGTGCGAGCCCTTCGCATCGATCTTCACGCATCCCCTGGCCTTGAGGATCTTGCGTACCTTCTTCGTGTCGACCAGCTTCAGCACATCAGTCCACATGCTTGCCAGACAAAGTCCAATAGATAGACAGTCCTGGATGGAGGTCGAGTCGCTACGAGCCTCTACAGACGGCATTGCCGAGGCCTTGCCTGTAACCGCCCCCGGCGATGCCTGAGCACCACCGAATAGCGCTGGTGACAGCCCCAGCAGTTCGCTGCGCTCGTGCGAGGCGGATCGCCGAGCAGATCGGACAGCAGACGCCACCCAGTCAACCAGGTAGCTAAATCAGAACGACTGAAGCGGCGCCATCCAGTTTGACGGGTCGCTCCGAGCGACCGCTCGGCGCTATTTGTCCGACAGGTGTGGGGAGCGCATAACAACGGCTGCGAAGCGGCGTTCGATAGAACCCAAGCCGTCGTTGTCAGATGAACGCTGACGCGTGGCATAGGCGCCGCATGGCAACGGTTCCTCGGATCAACACGGGACCGCGAAGCGTGGTTGCTGGCGAACAGGGCCGCGAGCTCGCGAGTGCCTCCAGGCCGACGATATACGGGTGATCCACGAGTTCTGGGGTGTGATCATCGGAGCTTCAGGTTTAGCTCCGATGATCCCGTCGGAGCTAACCGCCGCTTGATCGTCGACACCGACAACCCCGCCCCACCATCAGAGATCCGCACCAGTCTCTCCGCTCCAGGCCGAGGTCGCTGCTGAGCGACAACGAACGCGAGCACGTCCCGCGACCTGACCTCGCCAGGATCCTTGCCAACGACGTCGAAGAACGCCTTCAGATCATGCGCATACGCCCGCACCGTGTTCGGCCCACACCGCCCAGCCGCGAACTCCAAGAACTCATCCACCAACTCGTTGCTGGTAGTCACTGGACCGCCTGGCGCTGGGAAGTCGACGTTGGCCGAGGCGATCGCTGGTCGGATGAACCCGAGCGTTCTCATCGAGGGTGACGCGTTCTTCGGGTTCCTGCGCAGCGGTGCGATCGCACCCTGGCTGCCCGAGTCGCACGATCAGAACTCTCTAGTCACGCAAGTCGCGGGCAGAGCTGCGGGAGGTTTTGCGCGGGGTGGCCATGAGACCGTGTACGACGGCATCGTCGATCCATGGTTCCTCGACGAGTTCCTGAGCGCATCCGGGTTGTCGTCGTTGGACTACGAGGTGCTCCTGCCTTCCGTCGAGACGTACATCAAGCGCGTGCTCTCTCAGGAGAACCACGGGCTCAGGGGTGAGTCGGCGGCCAGACACATGCACGACCATTTCGTTCGGCAGGCACCCGCAGATCGGTACATCATCAAGAACGTAGACCAATCGCCCGAAGAAATCTTGGCCTACATCCTCGATGCTCGCGGTCGCGGCGACCTGATTTACCCTTCTCGCTGATGACAGCGCACGGCGCGCGACCTGAAGCCTCTGTCCGCCGTTCAGATCGGCGCTACCCGACAGCGGCTGGGGCGTCAAGGTTCAGCGTCGAGGACAGCGAGTCGTTCGAGGCTCAGCCCGCTGATCATCAGCCGCTCTTTGTTGTTCGACAGTAGAGCGCGAGTCCAGATGACGAGCCCACCGTCTGCGACTTCCACGTCCGCATCACGATGACCGACGCTCAACTTGAAGCACAAGCCCGGGTAGTAGCCCCTCGCCGCGGTGCGCTCCGGCCATTCGTCAACGATGACGTTGCCGCCGCGCAGGTCATCGACAAGGTGTGCGATCACGTCGTGGTGTTGACCTCCGAAGTCGGTGAGCCGGATCGAGATCCGTTCGTAGCCCGACCGCTGACACACCAACACGAGCGCATCCAGGTGTTGTCGCAATAGTGCGCGTTCGAACGATCCGCTCCCGGTGTCGCGCCCTGCTGACACGAGGCCGACCAAGCTGAAATGGGCGAACGATCGCGATCCCTCGAACTGCTGCGCTCGCACGACGCGATCGACCGACGCGAGGTTGACAATCGTGCTGGATCGGTTATCCGTTACCAGGTAGCGGCGGCGGCGAAGTGCGGCCTCCAGCGCGAGCGAGTTCGTCAGATCGGCAGCGACCTCGCTGCCGCGAGTCGTGGTCACGACACGGTTCTGATGCACACCGGCGACCACTGAATGTGTGCCGAGCGGAACAAGTGGCGACGTTACGACGACCGCGAACCGCGTCGCGACCGTATCGAGGGCGATGCGTTCCAGATCCAGAAGACGACGTGGATCCGCGCTTGCGGGCTGCACGAACCGATCACGCTCGTACTGATCGAGAACCTGCGCCGCTGTCAGTTTCGACACACGTTGCTGCATGACTTCGAGCATCAATGAGGTGACTTCGGATCCGCTCAGTCGGCGGCCGAGAAGGTCCACCAGTTCCTCGCCCGTGTGCTCGCCAGACAAGCGGGCCACCGCCGGATGCAAGCGGCTCTCGTCCATACGCGCCATGGTATGCGACCTTCGACCATGCGGCCGACGAGTTTTGGACCCGGTGTCTTCTGGATTGCAGCGACGTCAGAGGCCGCCCCGATTGCCCTGGTATGGCGCTCCGGCGCAAGGCACCGTGGCGCGCAGATCACCCGATCTGCACTGCCCCCTACCGGTTCTGCGGATACCGGCGGTGGATCGTTCGAGCGCCGTTTCACCGCGCTGTGTGGCCGATGGGGTCCGCGGCAGTCGTGACCGTTCGGCACGTATGGGACGCGCCCTCAGCGCCAGAGGTGGGGTGTCATTCTGTCTGGTCGACCTGTACGCCACGGCATCAACGTTTGCCAACTTGCCGCGGCCTTCGGAATCAACCGGGACACAGCACTGCGACACCTCCAACGCCGAGACGTCCCGAGTCGAGCGACTGTCCGCAAACTCACCGACGAGCAGCTCGCAGCGGCCGCGCGGCGGTATCTGGTAGGCGAACCGATGACACAGCTTTGCGGCGAGTTTGGCATCAACCCGACCACCATGCACCGCGCACTCACCAAGACCGGCATCCAGCTTCGCCGACCCGGCAGACCATCAACCCTCCGAGACGTGTAGCTCACCCTGGCTCTCATTGTCGATGACGAAGTCGCTGGCCTCTGTAGGCGGGGCTCCAACACTTCGCCGGATACCGCTCGCCCATTTACTCGCGGTTGTGCGCGATTACCACGTGGGTTGACGGCTCGGCTCAGGGCAGAAGTGTGAGATCGCCGAGTCGTGATCGCACGACGGTGAAGTGTCGACGATCGAGCGTGGCGATGTCTCGAATGCCGAGTCGTTCGGCTGTCGCGATCACCGAAGCGTCGGTCGTTCCGAGCGGGAGGTTGCGATAGGTGGCAACGAGTTCAGCTATTCGCATCCAGTCACTGGCTGCGACCGATTCCGCAAGCAGGGTGCCTGCGGCGAGATCGCCGAGGAAACGCACTTCGGCGTCCGCGCCGAGGCGTGTGCCGAGGAGGTAGGTGACCTCGGTGATGACCAGTTTCGGCACGATGAGAGGCCCAGGGTGCGTCTCGAGGAGTTCCAGGCTGGCGGCATGGTGCCGGTCGTCGCGATCGACGTAGGCGTAGAGGGGCCCGGCGTCGACGATCAGTGCGATGGCTGGACCTCGTTGGCGAGGATCTCTTCGATTCGCTCGGAGATGTCGTCGCGACCGCTTGCGCCCGCGCCAGCGGCGAGCAGTCGCCGTTTGCCGCGTTGGACTCCGAGCAGATTCTCGATGGCTTCGCGTGTGAGTGCTGACACGGTGCTTCCACGCCGCTGGGCCTCGTGGCGGAGGCGGGCATCGAGTTCATCTGGCAGTTTCACGGTCGTCCTCTGCATGTATGCCAGCATACAACGCCGTTCGACAGTTGAAACCTGTCCCGCCGCCTCGGGGGCGGACGTCAGGCGAGCGCGGCGAGTATCTGTCGCCAAAGTGTGACGGGGAACAAGTGCCCCTCACCGGGCAGGATCGTCAACGTCGAACCCGCGATCCCGTCTGCAAGGCACTCCGTGTCAACTCGCGGGACGAGGGCATCGCCGTCACCCCACCACAGATGAACCGGCCGCGCGACCTCCGACAACGAGAAACCCCACGGCCGCCAAGAAGCGATCGAGTCAGCGACCGCACCGGCTGTGCCCTGACGCGCTGCTTCTCGCACCTGTTCACGCAGTGGTTGCAGGATTTCATCGTGCTCCTTGAGCCGGTCGTCGGGGTTGACAGACTCGGGCTGCTCGCCGTCGGTTGCCCAGTTCGGCTCGAAGTCCGACTCCCAATCCTCGAACCAACCGCATCGAACCCGAGTCGCCTCGACGCCCGCGAACGGATCTCCGCGCAACGACTCGACGTACGCCCTTGTCTCATCCGACAACGAGCCCCACCCATCGTGCAACTCGTCCAGAGGAGCATGGCCGGCCGCAACCCCCACCGACGTGACCCGAGCGGGCAACAAACAGCAACGGCCAGAGCGAACTGCCCACCGATTGACCACCCGACGACAGGACACGGGGGCAACCCGATGAGGTCGGCCCTTTCAACAAAGTCAGCGACCCAATCGACGACCCTCCTCCCCGGCAATGGGCTCGACCATCCATACCCAGGCCGATCGATCGTGAACAGACGCACCCCTGCCGCCACGGTCTCTTCCAGGTCAGGGCACATCAACCGGGAGCCAGGACAACCATTCACAAACACGACGGAGCGACCATCAGGCTGACCCCATTCGGCATACGAGACGATCCTTCCGTCGCCAAGCAAGGGTGACCAAGTGATCGGCGATCGGCGTCGAACTCGGCCAACCCATCAATGCCTCGCGGGGAGTTTGAGCAGGAGCACAAGGGTCTTGATCATGCCGGCAAGCATGACACAGCCGAGCCAACCGGCGTCTCACGCCCGCTACTGCTAGAACGTTGTGAAATCGACAACGACGAGTGGACCATCAGGGACGGCTTTCGAACCCCCCAGAGGCGCTTGCCGTGGTCACTCGGCGCCTGGGGGACATCCTCCGGCGGCCTCGGAGGCAGCGGCGCCCGCTTGTCACGCGCCAACTCCAGCGTCGACTCGACCACTCGAGTGTGGCGGTACTTCTCGAAGCGCGCTCGGCCGGGGCGACGATCGAAGAACTCGCTGCTCGGTTCGGGCTACATCGGACGACTGTGACCGCTCATCTCCATCGGAACACCACACGATGACGTCGTCGCCTACCCCGCGTCGTCGCCGAGGGAAACCAGCACAGTCTCGACGCCAGCGAGGAAGGACGGCAGGTCGTCACGCGCCGTTGCACTGAGGACCTCAAAGTCGACCGACCAGTAGCCGTGCACGATGCGGTTCCGTATCCGACTCGCGTCTGTCCACGGGACGGCCGGGTGTTCGGCTTTGAGGCCGGCGGAGAGTTGGCTGACCGCCTCGCCCAACACCGTAAAGTTCCAGAGGAGCGCGTCGCGGCTGTCGGGGGCAGCTTCGATCTCGGCCGCGGACAATTCCACGGTGAGCTCGAGGATCCGTCCGACCGCGTTGACGATCTCGGCCAGCAGAACGGCGTCACGCCGCATACAACGTCCGAGCCTCCGCAAGCACGTTGTCGCGCAGCATCCGGTGGACCGCGCGCTTGGCGACAAGGTCGACTCGACGACCGAAGACCTCAGCGAGTTCATCCTCCAGCCGGTTGATCGCAAAGCCAAGCGAACACCCTGGCGCCATCACGTAGAGCAGGTCGACGTCACTCGTCGGAGTTGCCACTCCTCGAGCAACGGATCCAAAGACCGCGAGCTCGGCGATCCCGTGCCGCTTGCAGACATCCGCGAGACGCGTCGCGTCAACTGCGAACTCTCCAACTACGTCGAGCGTGACCCGAGACATGGAGTCATTCTGCCACCTGGTGACCGGAACACGGAGACCGTTGTCGAATTGACAGCGGTCCTGTGGACCTTCAGGGACGGCTTTCGAACCCCCCGCACCACTTCGGTCGGGCCATGGAGATCCTGCCCGGCATCATCGCCAGGCCAATACGCCCGAATTGTGCGACGGCCACATTGCGACGACAGCGACGACTGACCCGCTCCGAAGTCGACAACCTCGTCGACCTGTACGCCACCGGCATCGACGTTCGCCAACTTGCAGCGGCCTTCGGGATCAACCGGGACACAGCCTTGCGACACCTCCAACGCCGAGATGTCCCGAGCCGAGCGTCCATTCGCAAGCTCACCGACGAGCTTCTCGCATCGGCCACATGGCGGTATCTGGCCGGCGAACCGATGACGAAGCTGTGCGACGATCTCGGCATCAACCCGACCACCCTGCGCCGGGAACTCACCAAGACCGGAATCCAGCTTCGCCGACCCGGCAGACCCTCAGCCCGCCGAGACAAGTAGCTCGCCCCGGTTCTCATTGTCGACATCGGAGCCCTTGTCGGCTACGTCCAGTCGTGCCCCACGTCGATCTCGAGCGAATCCAGCTCGACCGCCACGTCTCGTCCCAGTTGGCCAACGACGGAGTAGGCATGCACAAGCACGCCGGTCGAGATGAGCACGCGGTAGTCGCGCCTCCCAGGGATGAGTTCGGCCAGATCATCGAAGCCGGTCGCGAAGCGTTCGACGATCTCCAGCAACTCGAACGTCTGGAAGTCGTTGGTCGATGGCTCGCCGCTCGGTCCGCGTTCACCGCGGAGTTGGCGATCAAGGTCCTGGAAGAACTCAAGCGTCGCGCGCACCTCGCGACGTTCACCACTCACCCTCGCTGAGCCTCGGACTGAGCAATCCGCTCGTGAATCCTCGAACGGGTCCGCTCGATCAAGCCCCGGAGTGCCTGGTCGAGATCGGTCACGAGGCTGGCATCAAAAAGGGCGTGGCATTCGGCCGGGGCTGAGCCTCTCCAGTTCTGCTGCGGTCCAAACCTTCTGCTCCACGCCCCGAACTGTACCTCGTTCGGCGAGCAGCGTCAGACCAGCGCAGCGAGCATCTGTCGCCAATGTGTGATGGGGAACAAGTGCCCCTCTCCAGACAGTCCCTCCGCCACTCCAGCTTGCCCGGGACCGACAAAAGTCCAGCCGGTTTGTCCACGACCGTGACCTGATCATCCTGATGGATCACCGCCAGAGCCACCTCCGGCGGCCGTCAGTCGACATCAAACAATCTCGTGTCCTGTGGCGCGCAACCGCCCGGCCAGACGGGCAATATGGGCCGGACCCACCTCGCAGCAGCCACCCACGATCGTCGCCCCCATCCCGACCCAATCCATTGCGAAGTCGCCATATTTCTCGGGCGTCAGGTCCTGGCGATGGGTCAGTTCCTTGACCGTCGGCGCGTCCTTCAGGAAGTTGCTGCTGATATGCGTGAACCCGTTGGCGTAGGCCCCGAACGGCAGGCCCAGCCCGCTGAGCGCCTCCAGGGCCGCCGCCATCGCCTCGGGAACCGAGCAATTGGCCAGCACCGCCGCCACGGGATACCGCGCCACGATCCCGGCCAGATCCGCCACAGGCTCGCCGGACCGCAGTGTTGTTCCGTCCTGATCATCAACCGAAACCGACAGCCAGACGGGCTTGCCCGACGCCTGCGCCCCCTGCGCCACAGCCTCGGCCATCGCCAGTGAGGCCATCGTCTCGCACAGGATTATGTCGACATGCGGCCCCAGAATCCGCGCCACCTCGGCATACTTCGGCGCGGCGACCTCTACTGGTTCGGCCAGATCGGGACGATAGCTCGCCTTCAGCGGCCCGATCGACCCCGCAATCCGCGCCACCCGCTTGCCGCGCGCCTCATGCGCTTCAGCCAATGCCCGCAAGTGAAGCGCCTGGAACAGATGGTCCAGATCGAACCGCTCCAGCCGGTCACGGTGGGTGGCATAGGTGTTGGTCGTGGCCACCGTCGCGCCTGCGGCGAAGTAATCCTCATGGATCGCCCGCACCATCCCGGGATGGTCGATCATCACCCGTGTCGCCCACAGCGACGTCGGCTCGTCGCCCGAGCGCGCCACCAGCTCTTGCCCCATTCCTCCGTCCAGAAGCGTGATCTTCGCCATCGTCATCTCCCTCTCGGCTTTGCCTTTATGTTTGTTAACGATGATGGCAATAGTTTGATCGGCTTGAAAGGTTTCTTCATCTCAGGTCGCCATGGTTCGCGAAGTTGTCCTCGAACGCGGCACGCACACCTTCGAACCCGGGCTCGGCGGTGCCGTGAACGGCGACGGCGGGTACATCCATGGGCGAAACGTACACGGCCTTGGACGGGCCCAGCGCCGGTTGACCACCACCGCGATCGATGCCTTGTGGCCGCACGCCATGGCTGGGCAACTATCGACGGCCTCGCCCGACTGTTCGGCATTCACCGCACGACGGTGCTTGCCCACATGAAGCGAACCAGCGATCGCGGCTCAGAGCCGCCGAAGCAGGAAGCCGTCCTGCTCACTGAGTGTCGCCCGGGGTAGTCTCGCGGCATGGTTCGCCCAGCCCACATCGACTCGATGCCACCGATCGACATCGTCGACGACGGCCTCACCGACGCAGAGATCGCCGCGCGAGTCGCTGAGTGGCTCGACGACCTGAAAGCCGCGGCGCCGTTGGAACTGCCGGTGTCGGCAGCAGAGGAACTCGCCGCGGCACGGCGCGACGGCGATCTGTGACGGAGCTCGTCCTCGACGCCTCAGCGGGCATCGAGATGATCACCAGAACTTTGACGGGTACGCAACTCGCAGCACTCATCCCGCCAGCCGCGACGCTCTGGGTGCCTGATGGACTGTTCGACGTCGAGGTGCTCGCCGTGCTGCGTCGTTGGGATCTCAACGCCGTCCTCTCCGAATCGGAGGTCGAGTCCAGTCGGATGCGCCTCGCCAACCTTCGGCTCCGGCGAGCGACCGTGGCAAGCCTTGCGAGCAGGGCGTGGCAGCTACGCCCCAACATCACGTTCCCTGATGCCTGCTACGTCGCACTGGCCGAAACGTTGGACTGCCCGCTCCTCACCGCAGACCACCGGCTCGCCGCCGCGCCGACGTTGCCCATCCGAACACTCCACCTCTGACGACTCCACTCCAGATCCTGGAGCGTGAACCAGCGTCAACCGTTGTCGAATCCACAACGACGAGTGGGCGCAGAGGGACTCGAACCCCCGACACCTGCCTTGTAAGGGCAGTGCTCTAACCAACTGAGCTATGCGCCCGCATGGCGGGAGGCTGAATCCTATCGGCCGTCTCGTGATGACCTATCACCCTTCAGGCCGGCTCATGATGCGGCGAGCGGCGAGCATCGGGTCCAACAACCCCGCGCTCGCTGCGGCCACCGGGGTGCGTCGGGCCTGATGGGTAATGGTGTACAACTCCCGATCCCACGCGTCGACGACAACCGCGCCCGCCTCGGCACAGATCAGCGCACCACCCGCGTAGTCCCACACGCCATGAGCGTCGTTGATGCAATCGATATAACCGTCGAGCACTCCGGCAGCCACCAGGCACAGATCTAGCGCAACTGCGCCGAGCACTCGTGACTGCGCATAGCCCAAGTTGGCAGGCGGTAGACCGTTGAGGCCAACGATCGCGTCGCCGATCGACGAACACGCCGAGGGATGTAGCGGCACGCCGTCGCAGAATGCCCCGCCACCGCGCTCGGCCCAGAACCGAACGCCGCTGGCCTGATTGACCACCAACGCAACGGACGGTCCATCACGGTCGACGAGACAGAGCGAGGTCGCGTACCAGGGGATCCCGCGGCTGCAGTTCGTCGACCCATCGACCGGATCGATGATCACGATCTCGCCGGTTCCGTGGTCTTCGAGCCCGCTTTCTTCGGACAGCACCCCGACCCCGGCGCTCCTGAGCACCGCCAGCGCAGCATCATCTGCGGTGAGGTCGAGAGCATACTGGCCGTCGCGACCACCCGACATACCCCAGTCGCGTTGCGTCCGAAGCGCAGCAGCAACAGCATCGGCCACATCACCCAACAACGACAATCGATCGGTCAGCATCGACTTGCACGGTAGTGTCGACGGAAGTCATCCCGGGCACGCCGGTCGTCGAAAGGAACCTCGTTGGCAGTTATCGACGTCGCCGGCTTCGTCGCCGAACTGAAGAGCCACGCGATCGACCACGGGTTCCACGTTCACGACGAGCGACATTTCGTGGAGACCTACTCCTTGCGGCAACTCTGGGAGGTGGATCTCCACCCAGAAGAAGCGTGCAATGGGCCGATCGATCTACACCTGTCGCTCGAGATCGATCCACGAGCGCTGCTGTCGTTCGAAGACAAAGTGCTGGAGATGGACGACCCCGACGACGATCCGCCCACTGGGTTCTCGTTTCCATTGCTGTTCACCTGGACGCTCCCACCACTACCTCAGGCGCCAGATCTACTTGTGCTCGCCACCGACATCGCTGGCGTCGGCGGGCTCGATTTACCAATCGATGTCTCAGCGATCGACTCGTTTGCCAGCGTCACCGATGCGCCGGAACGTAGCCTGACGATGGTTGCTCGGATAGCCGTCGACCTGGCCGATGTATACACCGGCAACGAAGAGGCCTTCTGCGATACGCTTCTGCGCTGCCGCGACGTCAGCCTCTATTTACTTGACCGAGCCCCCGAATGGCTGGGTGAGTGACATGTCAATGAGGCAGACTCCAGTCAGTACCGCCGCACCCTCTGAAAGGCACGAACCATGCGAGTGAGCGAATTGATCGAGATCCTCCGCGATCAACCACCCGACGCCGAAGTTGAGCTCGCCGTGGTTGCACCTGTCGACGATGATGGCGACGACATCACGGTCGACCGGTACAGCGTCGAGGGCATGCTGCCGTGGACCGACGACGACAGTGACGAAGTCGTGATCTGGCTCGTCGGCGGCGAGGAAGACGACGTCGACGCGTTTCTCGACGCGGTCGAAGACGAAGATGGCGAAGACGACGAAGATGGCGAAGATGGCGAAGATGGCGAAGGTGGCGACCATGAGGGTCACGACCATGAGGGACACGACCACAAACACTGACCTGGTATGGGTTCGGTGCCGGTTCACGGACGCGGCTCACCCGCGCCGGTTCAGGGCCCGATGTCGCCGAAACTGATCGCCATGTCTCGGGCAGTGAGCATGGTGTCGCACGTGAGTGATACCCGCTTGGTCCGCTCGGCTGCCTCGGACAGTGGTACGTAGTCGACTGTCGGCGGGTTCAGTGCGACCATGACGCCGTCGTATCCTTCGTCCAGCGCGCGTACAGCGGCGGCACCGAACCGGAGACCGAGAAGTCGATCGAACGATGTCGGAGTTCCACCGCGGAGTAGGTGGCCAAGAACGACAACGCGTGACTCCTTGCCGGTGAGCGCTTCGAGTTGCTCCGCGACCTGAGCGCCTACTCCCCCGAGTCGTTCTGCCTGCCCTACCGTTTGGCCGATGATCGAAAAATGCCCTCCGACGGGTGCAGCACCTTCTGCAACCACGATGATCGAAAACTTTGCACCACGGCGCTCCCGCTCGCGAATCAATTCGGCGACGTTGTCGAGCTGGTAGGGAATCTCGGGAATCAGAATCGCGTGCGCCCCCGATGCGGTACCGGCATCCAGAGCGATCCAGCCGGCATATCGGCCCATAACTTCGACCACGATCACTCGTCCGTGTGACGTAGCAGTGGCGAACAGCCGGTCAATGCATTCGGTGGCGAAGCTGACGGCGGTATCGAAACCGAATGTCGAGGTAGTTCCCTCGATGTCGTTGTCGATCGTCTTCGGAACGCCGATGACACGCAGTCCAGCCTGGTGAAGGTGGTTGGCGATCGCGAGCGACCCATCACCACCGACGCTGATCAATGCATCGATGCCGTGGGCGTTGAATCGTCCGATGAGTTCCTCGGTGCGGTCGATCTCGATCCACTCTCCGTCTGGTTGCTGCACCGGAAACCTGGTTGGGTTACCGCGGTTGGTCGTACCAATGATGGTGCCGCCTTGGTGGACGATGCCTCGAACGGAGTCCCGGGTGAGATCGATGATCCCACCGCGAGGGAAGTCATCCGGTGCCAAGATGCCGTTGAAGCCGTCACGGATGCCGACCACGTCCCACCCGCGTGACCGACCCGCCAAGGTGACCGCCCGGATGACTGCGTTCAAGCCTGGAGCATCGCCGCCCCCTGTACTGATAGCGATTCGCGAGATGGCGTTGTTCACCTGCACGACTGTACGAGATGGCAACGCCTTGACTCAACCACGGCGACCCGATGCTCGCACTCGACGTGAATGCGAGTCCGGATCTTGCCTGCTGGCCCTTTCATGCGAGTGGGCAGCGTCTGCCAGGATTGACACTTCGGTACGATCAAGTAGGAGTTCGCATGTCTGCATACATCCACGGCCAGATCACGGTGACGGATCCCGCTCGATACGAGGAGTATCGGCAGCGTGTTCCGGCAGTGATCGCCGCCCACGGTGGGCGGTATCTCGTACGCGGCGGATCCGTCGAGGTGCTCGAAGGAGAGAGCACTGCGACGCGGCAGGTGATTCTCGAGTTCCCCGACATGGATCATCTGCGCGGCTTCTACCAGTCACCCGAGTACCAGGAACTGCTGTCCATTCGCCAGGCGGCGAGCATCGGCACCCTGATCGCCATTGAGGGCGTCTGACGACACGAATCCGCCAGATCGCAGCGTTGGTCGTGAGATGTCGCCGAGCAGGATCTCACGACCAAAGCTGCCCGTGATCGCGTCTGTAAGGTGCGGGACATGACGACCTGGACCGTGATCGATGAACAGCGAGTGCAGACGGTGGAGTCGGGAGACACCTTGTCGATCGACCCGAGCGTGCTCGGTTGGGAGCGCAAGCCCGAGGGGCTGTGTCGTGACGAAGTATGCGTACCGATTCCGCACACCGTGGCCCCGGGTCCGATCGATGCCGCCATGTTGGCGCGGCTCATCCAACGGCCGCTTGTGATCGATGCCGCGGAGTACGTCGCCTCGTTCGCGGCTCCCGCCGCTGAGCGCGCCAATGCGCTGCTCTCGGGCACCGCTCCAGACTTCGAACTGCCCGACGTCAACGGTCTGCTCCATTCACTCACCGACTTCCGCGGCAAGAAGGTGGTGCTGTACGCCTACGCGAGTTGGTGAGGCTGCCGCTATGACCTGCCCGTGTGGCAGGCGATCCACGAAGAACTTGGCCCCGACGGCGTGGTCGTTCTCACCATCGCGATCGACCGTTCAACCGACGACGCGCGTCCGTTCATCGAGCGGGCCGGCGCGACCCATCCGAGCCTGATCGACACCGAGCACCGCGTCGCTGACCTCTACAACATGGTCAACGTGCCAACGGTTGTGTGGATCGATGAGGACGGACGCATCGTTCGGCCACAGGACGTTCACTACGTGTCGAACGAGATCGCGAGCATCACCAAGTTCCACAACCGCAAACCCCTTGCAGCGCTTCGCGCGTGGGTGCGAGGCGAGGCACCGGCTTATCCGGGCGACGTACGTGCCGACACCAAGGTGCCCACCGAGGCCGACCAAGAGGCACGGGCCGCGTTCGCACTCGGCTGGTGGCTCTCGCAACAAGGACGAGACGAAGCAGCCGAGCAGTGGTTCGTGCGCGCCGGCGAGTTGGCTCCACACGACTTCATGATCCGCCGTGGCTCGATGCCAATTCGCGGTATCGACCCAGCCGGGCCGGCGTTCTTCCAGATGGTCGGCGACTGGGCTGCGCAGGGCAACGCGTACTACCTGCCATTGTCGGATACCGCCACGTCGGCCGACGATTACGAGGCCGAGCCAATCGAAGAGATCGACTTCGCCGAGTTACGTCGTCGACTCGAAACGTAGGACGGGGTTGCCAACGCTCAGCGGTAGTCGATGGCGATTCGAGCCTGGGACAATCGCGTGATGAGTACTCCCGAAGGACGACTCGGCAATCACCGGCATGGGCGATGCCAGTTGTCCGCGATGAGCGGCGACCAACTCGACGCAGTCATTGTGATGGTCTGAACGCCGATCAGAAGCCGAGAGCCAAATGTTGGTGTCAACGATCAGCACGCGGTTTAGACAGATTCGCCGAGACGACGTCGCGCAGCGTCAGCGCGTAGGCCGTGAATGTCTCTGCTGGCCCACGAGGGGTCACCGGAGTCACCCGAACCGAAGAACTCATCGAGTGTCCCCGCTGCACGCTCGTGCTCGGCCGGAAGACCGGCAGCAAGTTCCGTGACAAGCTGGTCGACGGTGATTCCGCGACGCGTCGCCTCAGCTTCCAAGCGGGCCTGCGCCTCGGCTGGGAGTTCAAGGGTCACAGTCATCAACTAGTGTAATCGGCCCGGCAACGATCACCCGCTCGGCGAGGCTGAGTATCGCGTATCCGGGCGGGTGCTCATTTCCCAACAGTTCGTCGGAGTTCGGTACATCGACGAACCCCTACTCGGCCCCCTACAGCGGTGTGCCGGGGTCGCCGGACGTCCTCCAGCGGGAGACGAGGCCCACCTTACCATTGTCGACAAGTTCAGCGAGACGACGCAAGGCTCGATCGACTGAGGCTTCGTCGGCGCGACGTGCCATCTTGGCGACACGGGGATTCATGCCAGCGATGGCGGTGACGATCCGGCAGTGCACCGTCGTACCGTTTCCGTTTCCGTTTCCGTTTCCGTTGATGCGATAGCTGACGCTGCGTTGGTAGGCGCGACTCGGATCGAGCGACGCCGGAACTTGGTACGCCCGGTCGACGGCATCAGGTGCGACTCGGACGTTCTCACCGTCGAATGTTCCCGAGCCTCCTGCGCGAGCACCTGCGACAAACGCGAGGCGGAATACACATCCAGTACCGTCGGGCGCTCCGGATGTCAAGATATCGATCCGGTCTACCCGGACCAGCCATTGCTTGAGGCGATCGATATCTCCCAGCCAGCTGGCTACTTCGTCAGCCCGGCCGTCGAGCGTGATGATGCGCTCAATCACGTACTCGATAGATGCAATTGCCACGATCTCCGACGCTACCGGTCGATCTGTGCGGGCACGGTCGTCGCCCATTGGGGCGCGCAGGTTGATGCTGGCCAGTACGACAACGGTGCGCAGACCTTCAGGGGTGTCCGGCCAATGCTGTGCGGACGACGGAGCGGCATGACATTCGGGACGAGCCGCATGCCGTCGCGTAACCGGGGCCCGCCACGGACATTCCTCGCCTGTGCCAGCAACCCGGGGGTGATACGTCGACGTTCCAACCTCACGCCGTTGGGCGAGGCGAGGCGGGGCGAGGCACTAATGAGGAGCAATCCTGCTCGTCGGGTGGCGGCTCCGTTGAGCTAGTTGGCGTGGAGGCTCGGACACTCCCCGATGCACCCAACCACCTGCCCAACGTGCAGACATTGCGGACCCTCGCTGACTGCCGCGCCATCGACCAGGAAATGACACGCGCCGACAGCATCGCGATCATCGGTGGGGGCTTCATCGGGTGCGAGGTCGCGACCAGCGCCCGCCACCGCGCCCTGACCACCACCATCATCATCGACATCTCCCCAACTTTGCTCGGTCACGCCATCGGCACCCGACCACGCAACGAGTTCCACGTCGGCCTGGGCCTCGACCTCAGCGACGGTGTGCTCTGCGGCCCGACGTGCCATGTGATCGGTCTCGATGACGCCGTCGCAGCTGGCGACCGGGTCGAGCACTGGATCAACGCCGTCGAACACGCCCGAGCCGCCGCCGACGCACTCCTCGCCGGACCATCACAAGCCGAACCATTCGCGCCGATCCCACGATTTCAACCCGAACAACACGACATCAAAATCCAATCACTCGGGTTGCCCCGCCTCGCCGACCGGGTGACCCTCACCGAACGCGACCCACGCAGCCACCGGACCATCGCCACCTACCACCGCGCCGAACAACTCGTCGGCGTCATCGCGATCGACGAACCACGCTGGCTTCTCGACTACACCCGCGAACTCACCAACTCAATCGGCAAACCCATCATCACACAGGCTGCATCGCCGGATCCGTACTGCTCGGTGGGTCAAGCGATCGGCCAGCCGTCAGCATCACCGCACTGACGATCGCCGCGACCGACCCGGCAACAATGAGGGGGACCTGGCCTGTACCCGACCACGCCAGCCCAGCCCACATGCCGGCAACAATTGCGCCCGCGCCGGCCACCGCGCCCTGCACACCGATCGCGCGCCCACGAGCCTCGGCGGGGGCGAGATCGACGATCCAGGCCTTGGTCACTCCGTCGGTCAACGCGGTGTACAACCCGTACACGGGGAACAGCACCCACACCCACGTCGACGTCGAGATGACACCCAACCCGATGTACGACAACGCAAAGATGACAAGACCACACCCGACCACAATCCGGCGCGGGATTTTGTCCGAGATGACACCGGCTGGGTAGCTCGCCAAGGCGTATGTGAGGTTGTACAAGCAGTACACCCCGATCACGCTGCCCACTCCTAGACCCAGATGCTGGGCTCGGATCAGCAGCAACGCGTCAGAGAAGTTGACGAACGCGAACGCACCGAGCAACACCACCAGCCTCCAAAAACGGTCAGACAACTGCGCCGGCGACACTGCGCGGACAGCGGGCGACGCTGCGACACGCGGTTTCTCGCGGACCAGAGACACGAGGCTCACACTCAGCAGCGCCGGGATTGCGGCTACCCACAGCACCGGGCGAATGTGATGATTCAACGCTTCGTACAGGCCGAGACCGATCAACGGACCCAGCACCGCGCCGAAGGTGTCGATGCTGCGATGCAACCCGAACGCTCGCCCACGATGCTTGGCATCAGTGCCGTCCGCGATCAGCGCGTCGCGTGGTGCCCCTCGGATCCCTTTGCCGATCCGGTCAGCAACACGCGCGACCAACACCATCGGCCACACCACCGCCAACGCAACAATGACCTTTGCCATGGCCGCAAGGCCGTAACCGAAGGCAACCACCGGACGACGGCTACGCCGATCCGACCAACGACCCGACACCAACTTCGTCAACGCCGCTGCACCGTCAGCCAGACCCTCGACCAAACCAACCACCGCAACCGGGGCACCGAGAACACCGACCAGGAAGATCGGCAAGATCGGATACAACAACTCCGACGCAGTGTCCTGAAACAGGCTCACCAGCGACAGCACCCGCAAATTGTGCGACAACCACGGTTTCGACCCGGCGGCTTTGTCAGTGGGCACAGGCGTCCCTACTCGGCACCTCGCCACGATACCCGAGCGCGACCATCCGGGTCGACGGACTCTGCTTTCCGGCTGGCCTGTCAGCGAACTTCCCTATCGCACACGAGATCTTCCGCCGCGACGGCCGCATCCACGGCAACGGGTATACGTACTCCAAAGGGAGTTCCGGGCCTTGTTCTCCAGTCGCTTCGAAACCGGACCGTCCGGGTTGGTTTGTGTGCTCGAAGCGCTCGCCATCGGGCCACGATGCGCCAACGACGTACACGACGCCGCCGACGCTCTCCGCAAAGGCGGTCGACTTACCGAAGTCGAGGCCACGGGACTCTGGCAGGCACTCGCCCTACTCGACACCCGGCGAAGCAGCATCCGTTCTCTCTGTCGGATTCTTCGACAACGCCCAGTGGCGAGTGACAGGCGAGTCGGGATCTACTGCACCGACTCCGGCGACTACGAAGGCCCCGGTGCACAGATGGACATCTGAAGCCGCCGCCCCGCGTCTTGCTGTGGACGACCACTCCGTCGTCGTCCACAGCAACCGGCGTGCCGGCGTGGGGCCAGCTGCTTATCCGCTTCGACGTGCCTCGAAGGCCGCCGAGAGCCGGTCGCCGGGTTCCAGGTTCTGCTGCTCCTACCAGGCCTGGGCAGCGAAGAACTCAGCCGCTGCAACCTTAATGCCATCTATCAGGTGTTTGTCCGTGGGTCATGTCGTCGTGTCGCCGACCGGATGACCATCGACGAGATTCTGGCCGAGCATCCCGATCTCGGGACCGACGACGTGATGCGACATCCGGGTTGTAGTGAGCCGAGAGACCCCGGGGGACACGGCGAACGTCGTCTCAGTCGGGGGTCGGAGCATGCGACGCGCGGCTGCGGCGAGAGGTGGCAGGTCGTGGACGATGGTGACGCGGGTGATGGCGTGGTCCGTGTCGAAGTAGCGGTGGGCGAGGTGATTGCGCATCGCTGCGATGTCGGTCCACGGGATGTCGGGCTCCAGTGCGAGCACGTCGACGCTGATGGCCTTGACGGCTTCGCCGATCTCGATGAGGCGGACCCTGACAGCGTCGAACACGAGGCCGTCGTCGAGGCCACCGCGGGCAAGGTGACCGTGAATCGCGTCAGCGGCGACGACGATGTCGCTGAGCCACTACTCGTCGCGCCGGGTCACAGGGCGATGGCCTCGGCGAGGGCGGCGTCACGGACGGCTGGCTTGAGCGAGCTGGCGGGCACAACATCGATGTCAACACCGAGCAGGTCGTGGAGTTCCCGCGTCAGCCCAGCGAGACCGACGAGACCGACGGCAAGGTCGAGGTCGACCTGCAGATCGATGTCGCTGGTGTCGTGGTCCTCGCCTCGCGCGACGCTGCCGAAGACCCGGACGTTGCTCGCCCGCGTTGTTCACAGGTGGAGATGACGGCGCGACGGTGACGGCGGAGTCGCCGTCCGAGGAGGGTGTCAGGAAGCCCGAGAGGACGGTTGATCGCCCCGACGAGCTCCACGCGAAGGTGATTGCCGGTCGCTTCGACCAGCTTTCGAAGCATGTGGATCCCGGGTTCGCGGTGGTCGGATTCGTAGGCGCTGATCACCGACTGGGCGACGCCGGCGCGCCGGGCCAGTTCCATCTGTGACAGACGAGATCGACGGCGCGCGTCCCGCAGAATCGCTCCCGTGCTGACGAGTTCCACCACAGGAAAATATCACGGATCGTCGATATCGGAGGGATGGGCGTTGGAACACTTTCGTGACGCTGCAGCTCGGGCAACGACCAGACGAACCTCAAGAAGTACGGCGAGCGACACACTCGGCCACACCCTCAACCGTACACCGTCAGACAACTAGAGGAGAATTTCGACGTGGCGCAGCTTGAGAGCGCCGAGCAAACTGACGAGCCGGTATTGCGTCGTGTCGCAGCGTGTTGGACTGCGCGTCTGTCGGTTGCATTGTCATCGGGCGAACAAACTGCAACGCCGACGTTCGCTCGGGCGTCTGACTGGTCGTGGTTCGATTGGTTGTGGGCAACGAGCTTCCCGAGAAAGCATCGGGCAGTACGTACTACCGTCTGTCGATGCGTATCGCCCTGTGTCAACCTGTCCGCAGCGACGCAGCGTCATCAGTTGTCGATGCCCGCGGTTGCGCCTGACGGGCAATCAGCGCAAAATGGCGGAGCCGGGGGCAGTCCCTGCGGAAGTCGAAGGCCCCGGTGCACAGATGGACATCTGAAGCCGGGGCTGACGCATCTCCACGGCTCGCCAGCGAGCACGACAAGCCTCGAGAACCACAGCGATCGCGACCAGTGATCGGATCGACCGGCCCCAGCGAAGTAGGCGGACGCCGTCGATGCCGCTGCGTCCGCAACCCACAACACTGGCGATGCCGACTTGCTCACGAAGTTCAGCGTTGGCGCGGACGACACCTCGCCAGGTCGGTGGGCGTGTGGATCGCGTCGATGTCGCGCTGGTCGAGGTGCTCGCGTCGACCCTCGACCACCCACCGGACGCCCGGACCGCGATCGAACTCTGCAGGGAGCGCCAGCATGCACGCCGCTCGTGCCCGCGGGATCGACTGCATTCAGGTCGAAACAAAGGTCACGCGCGCCCGACCACCTGAGCCCGCGGGCACCTGCTCGGCACACGGCCTCGACCGTGGCGGTACTCTGTGCGTATGGAAGTGTCCCGACCGAACCTCAGCCAGTACCCCGGTCGGTACGTCGCGCTCGACTTCGTGACCGACGAGGTGCTCACCGACGCAGCCACGATGATCGAGATCATCGGGATCGTCCGCTCGCGCGGACTCAAGGCCTCCTTCGTGCGTGCCCCGCATGAGGACGAACCCGTCCTCGTCGGCCTCGGTTGATCGACCGCCTCCTTGTCTACTGCTGGCGAGTCGTCCAGTAGTCCGGGCGGCGATGCTGGTGGAACACGGCGAGGACGATCACGATGTCACCCGCGACTTCGTAGCCCACCACCCAGGGAAATCCACCGACCAGCGTCTTCCTGTTGACTACCGCTCCGTCGTCGTCCACAGCAACCGGCGTGCCGGCGTGGGGCCCGCTGCTTATCCGCTTCAACGTCGCCTCGAAGGCCGCCGAGAACCGGTCGCCGAGTCCCACGTTCTGCTGCTCGTACCAGGCCTGGGCAGCGACGAACTCAGCCGCTGCAACCGGGTGGTACTCGACGCCGAAACTCACCGAGGGCTGCGGCTGGCAGCGACCTGCTCGAGCACCTCGCTCCAAGTCAAGGTCTTGGCTTCACCTGAGGCGATCTGCCGAGAGCGTCGAACCATCTCCTCGCCCCAGGCGAGGACAATCTCGGCAGGATCGTCCTCAGAGACGTCGTCATCGAGGCTGGCGAGCAGTTCGACCGCAAGTACGGCGCGTTCCTCAGTGGGAAGAGACAGGACTTCAGTCCGAAGGGCCGCAGACTTCGCGCTCACAGCCCCACACTACTCCTGGCCGGCGCCCGGGCGTGGTGCGATCAGCGACGCGACGGCGGTCGCTAACGCCCTGTCGGTTTCGGTCACTCGTCCGCTGTAGTGCTTGGCGGCGATGCTCGGGTCATGGCCGGCTCGCATCGCGACCTGGGTGATGCTGAAGCCCATCTCCTGGCCGTAGGTCTCCATGAACTTGCGCAAGTAGTGGAAGTCGAGGTGGTCGAGGCCAATCCGCTTGCGCATCCGCCCGAAGTACTGCGACACGGCGTCAGGCTTCCACGGCACCGAACCATCGGCGGAATCGGTGAAGATGTACGGATCGTCGATCAAATCGACTTTGGCGACCCGGGCGCGCTTCTCGACGTCGTTGATCTGTGCCCGCAGGATCGCTGCGGTCAAGTCGTCGATCGCGAGAATGCGCACGCGACGGTTCTTCGTCGGGATCTCGCCGAGCGGCTGGTTCGCCAGGTTGACGATCGAGGCCGACACTCGGATCAGGCTGCGCTCGAAGTCGACGTCGCGCCGCCGCCGCAGCGCGCACAGTTCAGCGCGTCGCAACCCGGTCGTTGCAGCGACGAGGATCGCCCGCGCCATCTCGGGTCGCTTGCCCCGCTCGGCTTCCTCGATCAGCGCGCGCACCTCCTCGGGCGTCGGCACCACCGGCTCGACGTTCGGAATCGACGGCGGATCGGCCCACTGCGCCGGGCTCGACGCTCGCCACCCCCAACGGCAGGCCTGCGTGAACATCGCCGAAAGGCAGGCGTGGATTTGGTAGACGCTGCGCGTCGAAATCCGGCATCATGCCAGCTCAGTGATAGTGGGGCGGGTGGGTATCGAACCCACGACCAAGGGACTATGAGTCGGCGTCGCTATGTCCGAGTGGTGCCGTGCAGTGTCGTTCACCAGTGCGCTGTTCGATCGTCGATCCCGATGCTGTTGCCCCGTGGTGCCGTGCGCCGACGAATTTGTTGGATGAAATGTTGTATCGGCGGAGACGACGGCTCTCGCCCGAGGCGACCGCAACGGAGCCTCCACGGCGCGCCGTAGTACATTGCTCTCATGACTTTCTCGCGGATCACCGTGGATGCGACACGCATGGGTGGTGTGCCGTGTGTGCGCGACCTTCGGTTCCCGGTCGCATCGGTCGTGGCGATGATCGCCGACGGGATGACCGTGGATGAGATCCTGGCGGAGCACCCCGATCTCGAGGCGGACGACGTTGCCGAGAGCCTTCGCTACGCAGCGCTGGCCCTTCAGGAGCGGGAGCTCCCGCTGCGCCAACCGGCGTGAGGTTCTTGCTCGACCAGAACCAGTCGCCTCGGCTGGTAGGGCTCCTCGAGGCGTCCGGTCACGACGTTGCGCATGTGCGCGATGTCGGTCTGGCAACCGCACCGGACGAAATCGTCGTGGAATTCGCGGTCGAGTCGAGCCGCGTCCTCGTCTCCAGCGATACCGACTTCGGCGAGCTACTCGCCCGGTCGAATGCCTCCTCACCGTCAATACTGTTGTTTCGTCGGCAAGGTCAGCGTCGAGCGCCTGAGGTCGCGGCGTTGTTGCTCGCAAACCTTCCGGCGATCGAGGGTGACCTGCTCGCCGGCGCGGTCGTCGTGTTCGACGACGACCGGATCAGAATCCGCAGCCTGCCCCTCAATCCCTGACCTCATCACTCCGTCGTGGGGCGGGTGGGTATCGAACCCACGACCAAGGGATTATGAGTCGGCGTACCGGCGTCCATCTGATGCCAAGTAGTGCCGTCTACCAGCAGTTCGTCCGCCAATGAGTCCGGCTGGTGATGACCCGTGACGCCCTGTATCGGCGAGTTTGTTGGATGGAATGTTGGATGGCCCGTCATACTTCCTGCGATGAGCGACACGAAGGTCTCCTCGTCCGAGTCGCCCCTGCGCCGCCGTAAACGCTGGTTCAGCCGTTCGTCCAGCCGCGATCGCCGTCGATCCGGTCGCACGCGTGGTGATCCTCACCGTCGCTGAACTCGATGACGGCCGAGCTCGTCGAGGCGCTGCACCAGCACCTCCGCTGGCGTAGCGGACTCGATGGCCGCAACGCTTCGACATTCGAACTCTCAGACCGACACGGGTGCCGCCGGGCTCGAAGTCGACCCCGCAAAGACAAGCCAATTGGTGGAAGAACGGCGAGCTGGTTGCGCGGTGTCGGCGGTGAGTCTTGAACCCTTGCGCGTGCCGTATCGGGCGTTGTCGTCCTGTGTCAATCAGTCCAGCTCAGGCAAGCAATTTAGGGAGCGTACCCGCCCGCCTTGTTGCGACCAGTGTCGACTTCTGTTGGCCTTTCCGTGACCATTCTGTGACCACCATCCCAGGACCAACGGCTCGAGCGGACGGCAGCGAGTGGACGACGAGCACTGGGTCGCAGCCCTTCCTAGGCATTGGGGACGAGTAGGGCAAGCACCGGGCGCTATCCAACACTGGAGGGTGTGCCACCAAGACAGCACAACGTGGTCAAGCGACCACTTTTTGCGATCTCACCCCCTCAAAAGGTGGTACGGTCGGAAGCGCCGGTGAACACTGGCAACTACCACGAAGGAGAAGTCATGCCGCTAGATCTGCAAGAACGACTGATCGATCAGCTGATCGACGATCTGAACGAGGGTAAGCCGATGGAAGTCAGCGGGATCGCGTTGGGCTATGAGCAGACAGCTCAGGCCCAGTACCCCGGAATCGCGCTGCCCGAGGAGTGGGAGACAAGCTGATCCCATGGGCGGGTGGGTCGCGCCGCGCTCTACCCGCCCAACCGGGCGTCAAAGCTTTGCGATCATGGATTCGACAACGACCGATGGACAACGCGCCTCCAAGGCGCTGACGGCAGGACCATATGGTGATGCGGCGGCATTGGTCGAGAACTCGTCGCGCTTCGACGCTGGGTTTGAGCGGCTCCTGCAGACCATTGCCCAGTGTTCCTTTGAGTCTCCGGCGCGCCATTGCCTGGCTGGCCACATCTACTTCTCGGGCTGCCTCGGGGAAGCCCTCAAACTCGTCACAGCCGGCCAGTCCGACGAACTCGGCCGGTTCGCTCTGCAGGTGCGCGATGAACTCGAACAAGCCACAGCCGTCAAGTCGGTACCCGTCGGGGGTTGGGCGGTACTGCAACCGCACGACGACATCCTCACGAACACGATCGTTGAACGCGCTTGGAGATCGATCTCCGAGGACGACGGCAGCCATCCGGAGCTCAACCTGCTCACGCCCTCCAGTCATGAGCTGAATGCCCTCGAGCAATCGCGAGACGTCCTCATTCGTGTGCTTCCTGAACTCGCAACAGGAACTCTCAGCACTGTCCGTGGAGTTGCTGTGCTCGGTGGCAACGTGGAGTCTGCCTTCTTCTGGACTACACCGGGCCTCGTCTTCATCAATCGGACCCGACTCGTTGATCCCCTGCTGGCGGCTGATTCGCTCTTTCACGAATGTACGCATCAAAAAATGCTGTTCATCCGCTTGGTTCGTCGGATCCTGCGACCCGGATATGACGATTGGAGTGGTTTAACGATCCCCATTCCGTGGGGCGCGCAACAGTTCCGAACGTTCACAACCGGGCGAGCCATCGCCGCGGCGCACGTGTATCTGCACCTAACGGCCTTTCATCTTCGACTGCTGGAGCTGTGGGATGACCTCGCCCTGGAAGGTCGAGCAGATGTGGAGATCCGACTGGGTCAGCGTGCGGCTCGGAGCACCTACCTACTGGAGGCGTTAGCTTCGCCCTACTATCGCGGCGAACTTGGGGCCGACGGCGAAGAGTTCCTGCAATGGATGCTTGCGATCAACACTCAAATGCTGCACGCATCGGCTGGGAGTCGCCGAGTGGGCGAACTTGCGTCGCTGCTCACCGACGGCTGACATGACCAACACCATGGTCTATCGTAAGAGTTCGGCTCGCCACCGGTGGCCGTTGCTTGTTGCCCTATTGATCTCGCTCGTGGGTGACGAGTTCGCAGTCATCGCAGCCACCTTCTCGCTCGCCGAGCAAAGAGCCGCCGGCCTGATGGTCGGCCTTATGCTCCTCCTCCAAATCGGTCCGCGCATACTTCTCGGCAGGCGACTTGGCAGGCTTGTTGATCGCGTTGGCGCTTGGCGGGTACTACGTGTTGTTCTGCCTCTTGAGGCACTCGCCGCGGGCGCGCTGGTGGCGGCTCCAGACAACGCAGCGGTTCTGCTGTCCGGCATCGCAGCGCTTGCCGTTCTCGGTACGGCCACGCAGCCCGCCGTACTGAAGCTAGGAAGTCAGATTGCGACGAATCCTCAGCAACTAGCTCGCACGAACGCGCTACTCGAGGCCGTTGCGAACGCCTCCCTGCTGCTCGGACCCGCGCTGGGCGGTGTCGTAATCGAGCTCGCTGGAAGGCGCGCCGTCTTCCTCATCGACGGGTTCAGTTTTCTCGTCGCGTTCGCGGTCCTAGGAGCGATGCTGCCACAGCGGGCCCCTTTGGCAAAGGCTCATCCCCTCGACCCGCAGCGACGCAGCGAAGCAAATCGAGTCTCCATTTACGCCTTTGCGCCGCTGAGGCTTGCCCTGCCTGCGGTGTACGTCGCGATCGCCGCATCGTCAGCGACGAGCGTTGCATTCGTCTTTCTCGTCGAGCAACACTTCGGAAAGGGTGAACTGACATACGGTCTGCTCGCTGCCGCATGGGGTCTTGGCGCGCTCGGTGCCGCGTCCTTGGTAGCGCGACGGGGCGCCGGAACGCTTGCCCCACAACGGGTGACACTCCTCGCGGCAGTCGTTCTTGGGCTGTCGTTAGCATTTGCCGGTCTCACTACGAACGTTGCGTTAGTCGGCGTGGTGTGGGTCCTCGGCGGTGCGGCGAACTCGCTACACAACATCGCTATTCGGCAGCTCATTTTCGACAGCGTCCACGAGGAGCATCGAGGAGAGGCCTTCGGTCAGCTAGGTAGCCACTCCAACGTATTCGTACTTGTCGGTTTCGTCTTAGGAAGCGGCGTCGCAGCCCGATGGCCAGCTTTGACCTACGTCGTCGGCGGTGCCGTCGGTTCCACGATTGCGTTGGTTCGCCTCGTGTCGGCTGTCCGCCACTCGCCTCAACTCAGGAAGGTATGACATGAACTCAACGATCCCGGACGCCAGACTTGAAGCATTCCCGCAATTCTCGAGGATAGCCCATGAGTTGGGCGCTGAACTGGATTCGATCGGGTTCTATGAGGGTGTGTTTCGTGAGTACGTGGATGATCTCAACCGTGGCGTGACGTGGGACGTCGACCTCGTTGAGACACATCTACGAGACCATCTTCAGCCCGTCAATTCGCTCATCGTCGATCTAGGCGGTGGCTCCGGGCGCCTCTCTCGCGCTCGCGCACCGCGGATGGAACGTCGCCTTGATCGACAACTCAACGGACCAACTTCAAGCGGCCAAAGCCGCGGCCGGCGAACAGAACATCAAGCTGCTGGTAGTCGAAGCCTTCAGTTTAACGTCTGAGTGTCCGCCGCCGATCGCGGGGGCGGCGGCAGCGTTCACCTCTGCCGGGACACTGAACTGCTTCGTCACTGAGGAAGCGGTCGCCCACTTCCTCCGGTGTGCCTCCACGATCGTCGAGAGCAACGGTCACCTCTTCCTCCCCGTGTTCGACGATCCCGCCCTGCAGCGATTCGAGCGAACGATGACAGGACAGATCTACTCCCATGTCCTTCGCCGGGGCGAGGAGACATCGGTCATCTGGACGGCCCTTTGCTTTGACTTGGCCTCAGCGATCCTGCGCCAACCCTGCTACACATCTACGGTCGCTGGCGATCGGTCGAAGCACTACATGTGTGTGAGCGAGGACCGGATCTGGACCCCCTCGGCGTTGATTCCCCTGATCGAGCGTTCACCCTGGACATTGAAGCTGCTTTCATCTGCTGAGGTCCAAGGCGGAGGAGCGAGTGGCTGGCCGTTCAGGATGATGGTGCTAGCCAATGACGGCGGATCGTCCCAATGAAAGGGTCCGCTTTCACAAGTCACGCGGCGGGACTCGAGATCGTGCCCCTGGTCGATCGCTCCGGGGCGTTCGTGTTCAGGCCAAACCCTCCGGGGGCGGTACTGCTCGCCCCCTACTCCTTGCTTGTGCTCCTCTCCTGCGAGGGCCGAACTTTGGACGACGCGCTTGTCGGGCTCCAGACAAGAATTCACTCCGAGGATAGCGTCAAGGTGCAACGCGCGTTCTGGCTCGCGGTCGGACAACTCGTCGACGAGGGCCTGCTTGAGATTGCTCGAGTGAGAGACGCCACATGAGCGGCGACAACGACTTGCTCGCCTCTGCGATCTCGGGTGCCCTTCGAAGCTTCGCGTCAGATCAGGGCTGGGAAAGGACAACGCACTCGGCCCACGATGATCGACTCGGCGATCTCTTCGGGTTGAAGGAACTACGAGAACTGCTTGCGAACGTTCGCGTTCCGACCGGAATGTTCCGAGTGCTCCGAGATTCGGTGCCGCTTCCGCACAAGCCATTCACCGTGCCCGTGCTGTCCGACGGGCGGCACGTTTTCGACGCTCTAGACCCAGTGGTCGCCCTCCAGGCCGTGAGCGGAGGCTCGTCGCTTCTCCTCGCTTCGCTACACGAGTACTGGCCACGAGTGAGAACGCTTTGTGCGACACTCTCGGAGCAGACTGCCCTCAGCTGCGAGGCTTTCGCTGTAGTCAGCGGAGCTGACTCGCCAGGCTTTGCACCGCATTTCGACCCGAACGATCAACTGGTCGTGCAGTGTGCAGGAACCAAGCACTGGAAGGTCTTCGCCCAGGCAGGAGAGGTGCCGACCACGGGCGACCCTGTCGAGCTTGGGGACAAAGGCCCCCCCATGTTCGAGCGGGATCTCACTGTTGGCGACGTTCTGTACCTTCCGCGGGGCTGCCCACATTTTGCGCAGAGTGGACACTCGACCTCCGTCCACGTGACGATCATTATGCGACGGTTGACTCACTCTATGGTCCTCGCAGACGCGTGGGATGCTGCTCTCGAGCGGCGGCGCCTTGCCGATCAGTCGCTGCCGCCATTTTGGACAGACGACGCCTCGAGCGCAGCGGCCGCAGTTCAGGACCTATGCAGAGAACTCCTCAGTGCGTTACCCGACCTCATTCGGACACGCCTCGGGATGGACGCTGCCCCATTGAGATAGACGTCAAGGCTGCCCGGACGCCCGAAGCGGCGCAGTCGAACAGAGTTGGCGAGGAGCGGACTCCGGTGTCGATCGGGTCTGCGTAGCACTGCCAATCGTGCGCGCCGGGCATGTGATCACAACTCGATGCCTTGCGCTGCGCGCCCCGTGATCGCCTGCGACTCAATCGGGCGGCGAACGGAGGTGACATAGCCATCTACCTCGATGCGGCTTGCAACGTAGGCACTCTTGTCGAGGATTCTGGGATGCGGCCCGAGTCCGTCGGCGATTTCGAAGGCGGCTTGGTGTTGGGCGAGCCGACCGGCGGCGGCATCCCATTGCCGAGCGGCCGGGCCGGGTGCTGGTCGGTCGCCGATGGTGTTGACGATCGCGTCCGGGGGTTCGAGACGCGTGATCCTGGTCCGGACTCGAAGGTCGTGGTCCAGCCGCTCGTCGATCGCGTTAATCTTCGTTTCGAGGTCGGGGCGTCGGCGTAGATTCGCTTTCGCTTGCGCCTCCGCATGTCGGAGGCGTTCGAGTGTGCTGACCGCGATGCTGAGTTCGCTTTCAGCCGCCTTCACGGCTGTTGGTGTTCGTTCGATGTCGACTCGTGCCGCAGTGATCTCGGTGGCGTGTTTGCGGCGGTGGAGTGGTCGGTCGTAGTTCGCCAGGACGTCCTCGGCGAGGTGGAACGCAGCGGTTATCTGGGTGATCGTCTTCTCGGCGGTTGCTTTGGTGCGCTCGGCCTGCTGGCGTTCGGCGGGTAGCCGTTGGAGGGTGTTCTCGGCTTGTTCGATCGTGGCGGCGACGTCGTAGCGCTGCTCGAGGAGTTCGCGGAGTTGGCTGCCGTCGAGAAGGCCTGGGCGGTGAGGTTGCTCGTCGCGGAGTTCTGCTCGTCGTGCGTGGGCGGGGAGGTCGATCCAGTCGGTGGCGATGGATTGGGCGAAGACGTCGACGGCGGTTTGTTCGCCGTTGACGACCATGAACGCTTCGTTGATGCCGGTACCGCGGGTCATCGCGACGTAGAGGTTGCGGACGTCGGTGGGCTTCTCGTAGAAGCTGACCCCGCCTTGGACATTGCGCCCCTGAGCACCCATCACGGTCCGTGCGTAGGCAAGCTCGACATGCTCGGCCACATAGTTGGCGGGAAGCCGGACAGTGCCGTTGTTGCCGGTCGCGGTGAGTGATCCGTCGGGGTGGATGTGGCCGACGGTCCACACGGCACGGTTGCGGACCATTTCACCCCGATCGGTGGTGAGCCACCGGTCGTTCTGACGGGTCGCGATCTCATCACGCGCGTGAACCTGGTAGACGCCAACGGTGAGCTGCCGGCCGTCGGAGTCGATCTCGCCCGCGTTGATGCGGGTTTGTTGGCAGCGTTGGTTGAGTCGTTCGGTTGCTTCGTTGGTCGGCGCCATCAGCAGGCCCTTGTTGCCGGCCTGGCGGCGTTCCCACCACGCGGCGACGCTGGCCCGTTCCATCTGATTCAGGGTGCCGGAGTGAAGTCGGCCGTGCTGCTCATAGACCTCGGCGACAGTGACATCACCGCGCCGTAGGCGCAGGCTGGCTTCGCGTTCCCATTCGTTGTCGAAGCGATGAACGCGGTCAAGTTCGATCGCGCCGAAGGTGTCGACGAGGAGATCGAACATGCCGCCACGACCGACGGCTGAGAACTGCAACGGGTCCCCGACCAGCGCGATCCGCCAACCCTTCACGTCGGCGAGATCGGCGAGTTCGGCGAGCTTGGTGGTCGGCAACATCCCGGCTTCGTCGACGATGACAGTGGCGCCGACGGGGAGGTCGTATCGGTGATCGGGCGGGCGGTTGAGGCGGTGCTCGATGAGCAGCTTGTCGAGCGTGTCAGCGACCAGCCCAGTCTCGTCGGACAGCACTTCGGCCGCGGTCGCCGACGGTGCGACACCGAACACGGCGCGCCCATCGGCACGTAGTTGGGCGACAGCTGGTGCGAGGGCGGTGGTCTTGCCGGTTCCGGCCGGGCCGACGACAAGCACGATGTCGGCGGTGCCGGCGACAGCTGCCGCGCCTTCGG
>JANYDH010000149.1 GCA_025359865.1 Actinomycetes bacterium
AGACGTCTCGATCACCCGACGCACAGCTTGATCCTTGAATTCCTGTGAATACTTTTGACGTTGCATGACCACTTCCTCTGGATCTCGAGGCTACGAGGCCACCTGTCCGGAAACGTCAGGGCAATCCAGTTTGCACTGAAACGTCGCCATTGTGCCCGGCCGGAATCGGTGCCAAGGTTGTTGTAGGACGAAACGAATGACCGCAACCGACCCACTCCGCTTTCATGTGCCGGCGCCCTCGGCGCGTCCGGGTGAGCCGCCTGACTTCTCTTACGTCGCTGTGCCGGCTGCGGGGGCTGTCCGCCGTCCGGCGATTGATGCCATGGCGACCGACATCCGGGATCTGGCCGACACGATGATCCGAGTGCTCGACGACGAGGCACGGGCCATCGGCCCGTGGAGTCCGCCGACCAGTCCCGACGACCTTCGCCGTGGATTGCGGGCGATGATGAAGACGCGTGCCTACGACGACCGAATGCAGCGGGCCCAGCGCCAGGGCAAGACGTCATTTTACATGCGGTGTACTGGAGAGGAGGCCATTGCTGTCGGGCACGCGCTCGAACTCGGGCCGCGAGACATGTACTTCCCCACGTATCGACAGCAAGGCTGGCTGATCGCTCGCGACTGGCCACTCGTCGACATGATGTGTCAGATCTTTTCGAACGAGAAGGACCGTCTCCATGGTCGGCAGATGCCGGTGATGTACTCGGCGAGGGCGGCTGGATTTGTTTCCATCTCCGGAAACCTCGGGACGCAATACGTCCAGGCGGTCGGATGGGCGATGGCCTCGGCCATCAAAGGTGACACCTGCATCGCATCGGGAGTGGTGGGCGAGGGCACCACGGCCGAGGCCGATTTCCACTATGCGCTCACGTTCGCGGCCGCCTACCGGGCGCCCGTCATCTTGAACGTAGTGAACAACCAGTGGGCGATCTCGTCCTCGCAAGCCGTTGCTGGGGGCGAGAGCGCGACGTTTGCCGCTCGTGCAATCGGCCATGGCATTGCTGCTCTGCGGGTCGATGGCAACGACAACCTCGCCGTGCTCGCGGCCACCCGGTGGGCTCGTGAGCGAGCGCTGGCCAACCACGGCCCGACGCTCATCGAGTGGGTGACGTATCGGGCCGGCGCCCATTCGACGTCTGACGATCCCTCGAAGTATCGACCGGCTGACGAATGGAAGTCGTGGCCGCTCGGTGATCCGATCGAACGTCTCGCATCTCATCTGATCGGCACCGGCAGCTTGTCCGAACTGCAGCAGTCCGAACTGCAGGCCGAGGTGGAGGCCGAAGTGATGTCTGCAGCCCGGGAGGCGGAGAGTTACGGCACCCTGCTCGACGGACGTGTGGCTGGTTTCAAGAGCATCTTCGAAGACGTGTTCAAAGAGATGCCACCTCATCTGATGCGCCAACGAGAACAGGCCGGCCTCTGACATGGCGTCGATGTCGATGAATGCCGCCGTGCGCTCGGCGCTCGATGTGATGCTTGGACGGGACGACAACGTCGTGGTGTTCGGTGAAGACGTCGGATTTTTCGGTGGTGTGTTTCGATGCACCGAGGGGTTGCAGGCCAAATATGGCAGCCATCGAGTGTTCGACACTCCGATCGCCGAAGGCGGAATCATCGGCGTGGCAGTCGGCATGGGGGCGTACGGATTGCGTCCGGTCCCTGAGATCCAGTTTGCGGACTACGTGTACCCCGGGCTCGACCAGTTGATCTCCGAGGCGGCGCGCCTGCGCTACCGGTCGGCGGCAGAGTTCACGGCTCCGATCACGGTGCGGATGCCCTGCGGCGGCGGGATCCACGGCGGCCAGACGCACAGTCAGAGTCCGGAAGCATTGTTCACCCACGTGTGCGGGCTGAAGACCGTCATGCCATCCACGCCCTACGAGGCGAAGGGCCTGCTGATCGCGGCGATCGAAGACGACGATCCGGTGGTCTTCCTCGAGCCCAAACGGTTGTACAACGGTCCTTTCGACGGCCATCATGACCGCCCGGTCGTGCCGTGGTCGGCCCACCCGCTCGGCGACGTGCCCGATGGCTACTACACCATCCCGCTGGGAACCGCGGCCATCCGCCGTCCCGGCAGCGATGTCACGGTGTTGGCGTACGGCACGATGGTGTACGTGGCCGAGACGGCAGCGGCAGAGGTCGGTATCGATGCCGAGATCATCGACCTGCGCACGTTGTTGCCGCTCGACACCGACACCATCGAGCAATCGGTCCGCAAGACCGGCCGATGCGTGATCGTGCACGAAGCGACGCGAACCAGTGGGTTCGGTGCCGAGCTGGCTGCCACGGTGCAAGAGCTCTGCTTCTATTCGCTTGAGGCGCCGATCGAACGAGTCACCGGATGGGATACGCCGTACCCGCATGCCCAGGAGTGGGACTATTTCCCCGGCCCCGCACGCGTGGGCGCAGCACTGCGGCGAGTGGTGGGTGCCTGACGTGGGTGAGTACACGGTCAAACTGCCCGACGTCGGCGAGGGCATCGCCGAGGCCGAGATCGTCGAGTGGCATGTCGGTGTCGGCGACACGATCGAAGAGGACGACGTCATCGCCGAGGTGATGACCGACAAGGCCACCGTCGATCTTCCGTCACCAGTTGGGGGCGTCGTCAGTTGGCTCGGCGGTGCAGTGGGCGACGTCATCTCCGTGGGCGCTGCACTCGTCAAGCTCGATACCGGCGCAGAGCACACTGTCGCGGCAGCGCCACCACCAGATTCGGGTGTGGTCGCCGATGATCCGTTGCGTGATCCGTCTCCTGATCCGTCTCCTGGTCCGTCTTTTGGTCTGTCTCCCGTGATCGATGCCATTCGACCATCCACCGGATCGCCAACGGCTGCCCCTGCGGTGAGAGCTCGAGCCGCGCAACTCGGTATCGATCTCAATTCCGTCAGCGGTAGCGGGCCGGACGGTCGTGTCGGTCATGGCGACCTCGACGCGTTCATCACCGAGGGCCTGGCACCGCGACCGACGTCGATCAGCGAGGCCGATGCGGTCGAGTCCGTGAAGATCACCGGACTGCGACGCAACATTGCCCAGCGGATGCAGGCTTCGAAGCGCCGAATTCCGCACTTCACGTACGTTGAAGAAGTGGATGTCACCGAACTCGAGGCGTTACGTGCCGTCCTCAATGATGATCGCTGCGAGGCGCAGCCGAAGTTGTCGATTCTGCCATTTCTAATGCGGGCGCTGATCGCTGCGGTCGCACAACATCCTCAGATGAATTCCCTATTCGACGACGAAGCCGGTGTGCTCCACCGACATCGCGCGGTGCACCTCGGCGTCGCTGTTCAAACGGCTCGTGGGTTGATGGTCCCCGTCGTCAAACACGCGGCGGATCGTGACGTATGGGGATGTGCCGATGAGGTCATCAGGCTTTCCGAGGCGGCGCGAACCGGTCGGATCAAGCTCGACGAACTCACCGGGTCGACGATCACGATCACGAGCCTCGGCGCACTCGGCGGCATCGTCTCGACGCCTGTCATCAACGCGCCCGAGGTGGCCATCATCGGCGTGAACAAGATCGTCGAACGGGCCGTGTTCGTCGACCGGATCGTGGTGCCACGCAAGATCATGAACCTGTCGTCGTCGTTCGATCACCGGGTCGTCGATGGTGCCGACGCGGCAGCATTCGTCCAGACGATCCGGCTACTGATGGAAACGCCGGCGCTGTTGTTCATGCAGGCGTGACTTCGAACACCCCTTCGTGTGATGTTGCTCGGATTGGTCGCCTGAGGAGAATCTCCGGTCGTGGTCCACTTCGACCCACCGGGTACCATCGGCGGATCAGCAACGAGCCCCGCAGATACGTCTTTGCCATGCCCGGTGACACACTCGCAGACATCGCCGCGCGCCTGATGCCCGGCGAGGATGATGCGCTCGAGCGGCTCTCTTCATGGAACCTTCATCTCCTGTATCGCCGCAGTCCGACCGAGCTCCCGGGCGAGTTACTCGGGACCGACATCGTCTATGTCGAGGCGCCGCTGCCTTGAACACGGAACCGATCATCGTCTCCGCTTGCGTGGCGGCCGGCCACGACGGGCTTGCCGAGGTTGCGGTCGAAGTCCGCTACTCGAACGGGGCGACGCGCGCTCTGACCCTTCCGTACGATGCGGTCGCCGATGCGTTGGACGCATCGTCGGTCACCAGCCTCGCCGAGTTGATCGGACGACCATGGACGATCCTGGTCGCTCCCCAGACCTCACACCACTCACACCGCAGATTTGAAGGAGCTTCGTGATGGACCTCATCATTCGCAATGGCACGATCGTCGACGGGTCGGGTCTGCCCGGTTACCGGGGTGATATCGGGATCGACGCCGGGCGCATCGTCAGCGTCGGCCGACCGCTCGCTGCCACCGATGGCGATCACGTCATCGACGCCACCGGCCGAATCGTCGCGCCGGGCTTCGTCGACCCGCACACCCATCTCGACGCGCAACTGCTGTTCGATCCGTTTGTATACCCCACCATCGAGCACGGCATCACGACGGTCGTCACCGGCAACTGTTCGCTCAGCATGGCACCCGTACGCACGGAACATCGTGACCGCTTCTCGCGGATGTTCCGGCTCATCGAGGAAATGCCGGCTGCAGCCTTCGACTCTGGCGTGGACTGGCGATGGGGCGAATCGTTCGAGGGTCTGCTCGACACGCTCGCTTCCGACCTTGCGGTCAACGTCGCCCCGCTGGTCGGTCATTCTGTTCTGCGGATGTACGTACTCGGCGACGACTCGCGCCGTCCGGCCACCGCCCTGGAGTTGGAGGCGATGTGCGTCGCGCTGCGCGTCTGCCTCGATGCCGGCGCGGTCGGTCTGTCGACCAGTTTCGTCGATATCGAAGAAGACATGCGACCGGTGCCATGTCGTTGGGCCGACAGCAGCGAACTGGAAGCGCTGTGCGCGGTGCTCGGCGAACGTGGTCGAATGCTGCAGATCGTGCACGAGTTCTTCGATGCCGAACTCACCGTGTCGCGTGTCGAGATGCTCGGCGATCTCTCGCGCAGGCATGGCATCCCGACCACCCTGTCGCCGCTGTTCCATAGCGCTGCATCGCCGAAGTCGACCGAATTGGTCATGGCTGCGGTGAATCGTGAGGTTGCTAACGGCGCTCGTGTGTGGCCGCAAGTGCAGACGCGTCCGATCGACATCAGCTGGACCTTGGATCAGCGCAGCATCATGTTCTTGGTGATTCCCGGTTGGTGGCCGGTGCTCTCGCTTCCGACGAAGGCGGAGAAACTCGAAGCACTCACCGATCCAGAGACGCGGGCGATGCTGATCGCCGGCCTCGAGCAACTGGCTGCTTTGCCGGGTTCGACGATGAATTCGGCGAGCTTCGTGATCCGTGAGGTCGTGCTCGACAAGAACCGGCACCTTGTCGGCCGTACCGTCGGCGAGGCCGCTGCCGAGCGTGGCACCTCTGCGCCAGACGCATTGATCGATATCGCTGTCGAGGAAGACCTTGGCACCTGGTTCATGCGGCCCAACATCGGTCACGTCGATGCCGCTGCGGTCGGAGCACTGCTGGCCCATCCCCATGTGCACGTCGGCGCAAGCGACGTCGGTGCGCACGTTGGTTCGTTCTCGACCTATGGCGACATCGGATTCCTGATGTCGCAGTTCGTCCGTACGACTGGTGCGTTGCGTATCGAAGACGCGGTCAAGAAGGTCACCTCCGATCCTTGCGTCATCTGGGGCCTTGAGGGTCGCGGTCTGTTGCGCGAGGGCTACGCCGCCGATGTGGTGGTCTTCGACGCCGCGACTATCGACCGTGGACCGGAAATCGCGTCGGGCGACTTCCCCGGTGGAGGAACCCGTTGGATCCGCCACTCGGTTGGTATCGACGCCGTCATCGTCAACGGAGCACTCACCTGGACCAGTGCCGACGGGTACGTCGAAGGCGTGCGCGCCGGCGTTGTAGCAACCCGCTGATACGCGAGTCTCGCCGCGTTGTACATCGTTGTACAACGATGTACATGTGTGTACACTTCGGTACATGTCGACGTCCGTGACCGTGAGCGAGGCACGATCCGCCTTGCCAGAGATCATTGAGCGCGTGCTTGCAGGTGACGAGGTGACCCTGACTCGCCATGGAATCGCAGTTGCAGTAGTCGTGAGTCCCGATGCACTCCGGGTGCGTCGGGCCGACCAGGCGCTGATCGCCGCTGCGAGTGTGAACGAGCTACTCGAACAGGGCCGTCGATCGGGTCTGCGCTCGCGACCGACGATGAGCGGTGAACGCGCCGAGGCCCTGCTGGTCGACCTGCGCGCGGCTCGGTCGCGAGGATGACAGTCACGCGATGGACGCCTTCAACGCCGACGTTCTGATCTACGCTGCGGTTCCCGGCCACGACCTCGGTCGGCGAGTGCGCGCCCTGTTCCCTTCTGACCCTGTCGACAGCACGCGAGCCGTGGCCGGAATCGGTTCAGTCATGTTGCTGCCCGAGATCTTGTCGAAGCCGATGAGAGATCACGCCGCTGGCGACCTCGTCGAACTCGCTGCGCTCCTGGGTCGGCTCAGCTTGCGTCCTGTCGACCTCGCAACGGCGGAGCTTGCTACTGCGTTGGCCGCCACGTATGCACTGCGCGCTGCGGATGCAATTCATCTCGCCACAGCAGTTGGCGCCGGAGCGGATCGCTTTCTGACGAACAATGCGAGGGGCTTCTCCAGGTCGATCGTCGAGATCGAGATCACGTATCCGGCAGACTTGCCGCTCCCTGGTATCCGCCGGCGATCGTGACCGATGGTGACCAGCGCTCTCGACCCTGATAGTCCACAGCGCACCTCGCCGCTGCGGATCCGGCTGTACCGATCGTTGTGGATCGCAGGACTGGTGTCGAACATCGGCACGTTTATGCACCTCGTGGCCGCGGGTTGGACGATGACGACGTTGTCCCGGTCGCCGACGTTGGTCAGCCTCGTGCAGGCGATGTGGGCCGTGCCGGGATTTCTGCTGGCCATGCACGCGGGAGCGTTCGCCGACATGGCTGACCGGCGCAAGCTCATCATCGGTTCGCAGGTCGCAGCGCTGGTCGTTGCGGCCGTGCTCGGTGTGGTGCAGATCACTGGCCAGATGTCGATCGCGTTGTTGTTGACGTGCACATTCATCGAATCGGTCGCGCTCACGCTGGCGGCGCCGGCATTCATGGCACTCACCCCGGAGTTGGTCGGACCGCACCTCCTCGGGCAGGCATTGGGACTCGACGCGGTTTCGCGTAACGCTGCTCAGGCGGTGGGGCCGGCGCTCGCCGGGGGCGTGATCGCGGCGGCCGGCCCCGGTGGCGTCTTCCTTCTCAACGCCGCCTCCTTCGTCGGAGTCGTCGCCGTTGTGAACGGCTACCACAGCAGTGCACGACCGACCGCTGCGGTAGGCGGAATCGGAACGACGATCCGGCTTGGCGTGCGCTACGTTGCGGGCGACGTCTCCCTGCGTCATCCGGTGTTGCGGCTCGCCGCGATGTCAACGGTAGGGGCAGCACTCACGGCGATGCTGCCGCTCGTGGCGCGAGGTCGGCTGCACGTTTCGCCGGGTGGGTTCGGGATGTTGTCGGCAGGTGTGGGACTCGGCGCGGTGGCGGCGGTCTGGCTGATGCCTCGTGCGCGCTCGATGCTGCGACCCGACGGAGCCGTACTGGCGGCAGCGGTCGTGTGGTCGATCGGTACCGTGCTGTTTGCGACGAGCACACGGCTCTGGGTCGGCTTTGCCGCGCTACTGCTCGCCGGCGCCGGCGCGGTGGGAACGCTGACCATGCTCTTTGCCACGTATACGCTTCGGCTGGACACCCGGATGCGCGGCCGTGGGTCGGCGGTGGCGATGCTGATGGTCTGGCTGGGCGCCTCGGTTGGTGCCGTGTTGTGGGGCGTACTCGCCTCGGGCTTGGGTGTGCGCTCTGCGTTAGTGGCGGCCGCCGTGGCCAATGTGGTGGTAGCCGGTGCCTCGTGGCGACTGTTCCCGCTTGGCGGTGCTCCCCGTTCCCAGGCCGGAAGCGAAGATGGCGCACTCGAGCCGGTTGGATGATGCATCGACTGGTACCGGGTCATTCGCACCGCCGACCGACGAGGTAGCGTCTGCGCGTTCCAGCAGGGAGGCTGACACATGTCCACTGCCCTCGAGGCTGACTATCTTGTCATTGGTGCCGGAGCGATGGGGATGGCGTTCACCGACGCGCTCATCTCCGAAACCGACGCCACCGTCGTGGTTGTCGATCGCTATCACCAGCCGGGTGGCCATTGGACGACGGCGTATCCGTTTGTCCGGTTGCATCAGCCGTCGTCGTTCTATGGGGTCAACTCGCGAGAGCTCGGCACCGGCTCCATCGATCAGGCCGGTGGAAATTCTGGATTGTTCGAGTTGGCAAGCTCTGGCGAGGTATGCGCCTACTTCGACCAGGTCATGCACCAGACCCTCCTGCCGGGTGGGCGCGTTTCATACTTCCCAATGTGTGACCACGACGGCGACGGTCGGTTTCATTCGTCGGTGACCGGCGAGCAGTTCACCGTCACGACGCGCCGGCGTGTGGTTGACGCCACGTACATGCGCGTGACCGTTCCGTCGATGCGCCGTCCCGGCTACGACGTTGGTGAGGGGGTGGAGTGTGTCCCGCCGAACGAGCTGGCCAAGATCCGTCAGCCCTACGAGCACTACGTGGTGGTGGGCGCCGGAAAGACCGGTATGGATGCCTGCTTGTGGCTGCTGGGCCGAGGGGTCGCGCCGGCCGAGGTCTCGTGGGTCATGCCGCGAGATTCGTGGATGCTCGACCGTGCCCGCGTCCAACCGGGTCAGCAGTTCATCGATGCCATCGTCACCGGACAGTTCGCTCAGATGCAGGCGGTCGTCGAGGCGACCTCGGTGGACGATCTGTTCGACCGGCTTGAGGCGTGTGGACAGCTGCTGCGGCTGAACGCCGATGTGCGCCCAACGGCGTATCGCTGCGCGACGGTCACGATCGCTGAACTCGATCAACTCCGCCGCATCGCTCACGTCATCCGTGCGGGACGGGTGCAGCGCATCGAATCCGGCTCACTCGAGCTCGACAACGCAACTGTGATGATGCCCCGCAACACGTTGTACATCGACTGTTCGGCTGACGGCCTCGAGCGCCGACCCGCCGTGCCGGTGTTCGACGACGGCCGGATCACCCTGCAGCCAGTGCGTACCTGCCAACAGGTGTTCAGCGCAGCGTTCATCGCTCACGTCGAGGCGGCGTACGACGACGATGCGACACGCAACGACATTTGCCTACCGGTACCGCACCCCGACAGTGACCTCGACTGGCTGCGCACCACGATCGAGAACCAACGTAACGGTCTTCGGTGGGCAGAGGATGCGGCGCTGCAACGCTGGCTCGAAGGGGCGCGACTGCACTGGTTTCGCAACCTCTTTCCACCGATGCCGACCGAGCCTGCGCCACGCCAAGCGGCGTTGCAGGGGATGCAGGCAATGGCCTCGGCCCAGACGGCCAACTTGGCGCATCTGCTACAACTCCACGCCGACGCAGCAGTATCTGCACCTCTGGTGCATTCACCTTCGGAAAGGACCACATGAAGATCAACGAGCTGTTCTCCATCGATGGCAAGATCGCGCTTGTCACGGGCGGGTCGCGAGGGATCGGTGAAATGATCGCCGCTGGCTTCCTCGCCAACGGCGTCAAGGTATACATCAGCTCGCGAAAGGCTGATGTCTGCGGTGCAACCGCTGCGCGCCTGGTGGGTCAGTATGGCGGTGAATGCATCTCGTTGCCGGCGAACCTGTCCGAGCTCGATGGCGTCGACCGGTTGGCGGCCATGCTCCGCGAGCGCGAATCGCACCTCGATATCCTCGTCAACAACGCCGGCGTGTCATGGGGGGCGTCGATAGACGAATTCCCCGAGCTGGGCTGGGACAAGGTGATGGACACCAACGTGAAGGCCGTGTTCTTCCTGACCCAACGGTTGCTTCCGCTCCTCGAAGCAGCGGCATCGGCTGATGATCCCTCGCGGGTGATCAACATCGGCTCGATTGATGGCATCAAGACGCCCGTCTTTGACACTGTGTCCTACGGGCCGTCGAAGGCGGCGGTTCACGCGCTCACGCGTCAACTCGCGGCAAAACTCGTTCGCCGAAACGTCATCGTCAATGCGATTGCCCCCGGACCGTTCCCCACATGGATGTTGAGCACGGGTATAGGCACGGGCGGCGATGTCGACGGCACCGACTGGGATGCGGTCGGCCGACGTAATCCGCGAGGTCGAGTCGGGACACCCGAAGACATCGCCGGTCTCGCGATCTTTCTCTGCTCGCGCGCCGGGGCCTTTACCGTCGGCGAAGTCATCACGTGTGACGGTGGAACCGTCGTCAGTTGAGCCGAGCCGTCGAACTTTTGGCGTTTGGTTGTCATTGACAACAGCCCAACGCCAAACGTCAGCCGTGACGCTGAACAGCGGGCTTCGATCCTGAATGTTGTGAACCACTCACATATGCTTCGGATGTGACAGAACTGATTGACTCGGACGCACTTCGGGCGAAGTATCGGACGGAGCGCGACAAGCGTCTACGCACTGATGGAAACGACCAGTACATCCAACCGACGGGTCGGTTCGCGCATCTGCTCGAAGACCCGTACGTCGCCCGGGTCGAGCGTGAGCCGCTGTTCGACGAGGTCGCCGTGGCCGTCATCGGCGGTGGGTTTTCTGGCCTTGTCACCGCTGCCCGGTTGAAGCAGGCTGGCATCGACGATGTGCGAATCATCGAAGGCGGAGGTGACGTCGGGGGAGCGTGGTACTGGAACCGCTATCCAGGGGCGATGTGTGATACCGCGGCGATGGTGTATCTCCCGCTGCTCGAAGAGACGGGCCACATGCCCACTCGGAAGTACGTGTTCGCGCCGGAGATCTTCGCTCACGCGCAGCGGATCGCCACTCACTTCGGCCTCTACGCAAACGCCGCACTGTCCACACAGGTCACGAGCCTCGATTGGGACGAAGCTGCATCGCAGTGGATCATCAGCACCAACCGTGGCGACCGGATGCGCGCCAAGTTCGTCACGATGGGGACCGGCCCGTTGCACCGTCCGAAGTTGCCGGGTATCGACGGTATCGAGACGTTCGCCGGTCATAGCTTCCACACGAGCCGGTGGGACTACGGTTTCACCGGTGGCGATCCCGCCGGCGCACCGATGGTCAACCTCGTCCACAAGCGCGTCGGCATCATCGGGACCGGTGCTACGGCGGTGCAGTGCATCCCAAGGCTCGCCCGCGATGCGGGCGAATTGTTCGTGTTCCAGCGGACACCGTCGTCCATCGACGTGCGCAACAACCATGCCATCGACCCCCAGTGGTTCGAAACGTTGGAACCAGACTGGCAGCAGCAGTGGCTGACGAACTTCGCCACGCTCCAGACCGGTGGCTTCACCGAAGAAGACCTGGTTCACGATGGCTGGACCGACATCTCGAAGCGGATCCGCGACCGGGTCGTGGCCGATCTAGGAGCGGGTGCTGAGTTCACGCCCGAGACAATGCTCAAGGCGTACGAGGCCAGCGACGACGACAAGATGACCGAGATCAGGGCTCGCGTCGACACTGTCGTCGACGACTCGGCAACTGCTGACGCGCTCAAGCCCTGGTATCGCCAGCTATGCAAGCGGCCGTGTTTCCACGACGAGTACCTGCAGGCATACAACGAGCCCGGCACTCACCTGATCGACACCGATGGCAAGGGCGTCGAGCGGATCGACGAGTCCGGCGTGTGGGCGCGCGGGATGCACTACGACCTTGACTGCATCATCTTCGCTTCGGGGTTCGAGGTCGGTACCGAGGCATCGCGGCGCTCGGGGTTCGAGACGACGGGACGGCACGGCCTCACCCTGGGGAAATACTGGGCCGAAGGCATGCACAGCCTCCACGGCATCCATGTGCACGGCTTCCCGAACCTGTTCGTGGTCGGGCCGAGTCAGGGCGCGAACCTGATCTCGAACATCACGCAGAACCTCACAGAAGCCGGTGCCACGATTGCGACAATCATCCGTCACGCGATCGACACCGGTGCTGATGAGGTGGAGGTCACCGAGGCTGCCGAGGATTCCTGGGTTCGACTCCTCGAAGGTAGCGAGCGGTCGTTCCTCGGTAACCCCGATTGCACGCCCGGCTATTACAACAACGAGGGCAAGCCCATCGGCCGACGTGAGCGCCTGAACGGCAGCGGCTACCCGGAGGGTCCGGTCGCGTACTGGAGCTACATCGACCGTTGGCGCAACTCCGGCGAGTTCGCCGGCATCGAGTTCCGCTAGGCGGTTCTGCATTGTGCTGACAGCGATGGTCAGTGGTCAGTGGTCAGTGCGCGATGGTGAGCAGTCGGCGTGCCGAACGGCGCGGCAGGCTGCGAACTGCGTAGTCGATCACCGCCATCTGGTCGTCGACCAGCGCTGCGCCCTTGCCGCCGCGGTCGAGCCATCGCTCGAACACAGCGCGACGTCCGACTACGAGCATCGCAGCAATGAGTGTGGAGTGCAGGTCGTCCGGGCCGAGCCCACGGTCGGCGGCGACCCTCGATGCCAGTAGGTCTTGATACTGCCGTTCGAGGTTGCTGTTCATGGCAACGAGCACCGGGTCTTTGTCGGCCCATGCTTGGAACGCGCGAAGCCCCGAGATCATGTGGCCCACCATCTCCGACGACGGCGTAGTGGATTCTCGTGACTCCATCGTCACGAACGCGCGCCAGATGTCGATCGTGGAACCGGTGCGAGTGGGTGCATCGAGTTGGGTGCGAAGCAGTTCGAGCACGTCGAGCCAGGGTGCCAAAGCGAGGTGCGCCTTCGAGTCGAAGTAGCGCAGCAGGGTCTGCGGTCGCACCTCGACCTCGGCACAGATCTCCTCAAGGGTCGTCTCGGTATAGCCCACCTCGACGAACCGCCGTTGGGAGACAGCAATCAGGCACGCACGTGTGCGTGCCTTCTTGCGCTCGCGTAAGGAGTCGGGAGGTGAGCCAACGCTTGTACCGGCGATCGTGTTCGTGGACATGTCGATCCGGATGCTACTCATCCACCGGACGAGGCCGATCGCTCGGAGACCCTCGACTAGAGGAACCGCACGCCTTGCCGGCCGAGTTCTTTCTGAACTGCAGTGATGTCGACTTCGCCGAGGTCGCAGCCATCGTGTAGCGAGCGTGCCGCGGCGATACCAGCACCCTGGCCGAGCACGGCGCAGCACGACATGTTGCGCAGGAACGGTGAGAACATGTCGTCCTCGTTGCCTGTGGTCTCGATGTTCCACTCACCGTTGCCCGCCCAGTCCTTGTAGGTCTGGGGGTCCGCAGTGATGCCGTCCATGAACGATCGCTTGTCGACCCCGGCGAGGCGAAACATCACCGAGGCCGCGAGCATCTGCTCTTTCGGGGTGAGGTGTGTGGGGGCACCCGCTCGATGGGCGATGTCGGCATCGCCGGTTGCATCAATCACCCTGCGTCCGAGGATGGCCTCCCGGCCTGCCTTCGACTCGGTGAAGATACCGACGACAGCGTCGCCGTCCATGATCGGTGCCACGAAGCTGCGATGGAGCATCGGGTGGATGCCCGCTTCTTCGACCAGCACATCGGCGACGACCTTGAACCCCTCAGCATCGAGTTCGTACGACATGGACTGGCTCTCGGGTACAGCGGCATCCATCGCATTGGCGCAGGTCTCGAATTCGCGACCGATGCCGTTGGCTTCGACTGTGGCTTCGTGGCGATACCAGGCCATCCCCTCCACCCCGACGGTAGTGATGCTGCCGCCGATGCAACCGAACCGCTCGACGAGGGTGACCTCGACCCCCGCGCGGGCCGCAGCGAGCGCCGCGGCCAGACCCGCCGGGCCAGACCCGACGACGAGAACGTCGGTCTCGTGGATTACGTCGACCTGGCGCGCTGGTTCGGTGACAACCCCGTAACCGCGCGAAGAGTGGGGCACGGTCATCGCCGGGGGTCGACCAGTACGCGGCCACGCATCCCGCCAGCGAGGATTCGGTCGAGTTCGACAACGAGTCCGTCGAGACCGACGACCTCGGCCTGTTCGGTGTCGAGCCAGGCGGGACGAAAATCGGCAGCGATGCGATTCCACATTGCCCGCCGGGGTCCGATCGGGGTCTGCACGCTGTCGATCCCGAGCAGGTTGACACCACGCAAGATGAAGGGGTGCACGCTCGTCGGCAGGTCGGTGCCGCCAGTGAGCCCACTCGCCGCCACCGACGCTCCGTAGCGGAGCGTACGCAACACGTACCCGAGTGTCGAACCCCCGACACAATCGATGGCACCTGCCCAGCGTTCGCGTTCGAGTGGGCGCGTCGACTCGAGCGAGGTCTCGCTGCGGGGGAGTACTTCCGAGGCGCCGAGGGATAGCAGCCACTCGGTTTCGTCTGCTTTACCGGTGCTGGCGACCACCTCGTGTCCCCTGGCGGCGAGCATGCCGACGGCCATGGAACCGACACCGCCGGTGGCACCCGTCACCAGAACAGGCCCTGTGCCTGCGACGAGACCGGCGCGTTCGAGCGCATCGACCGAGAGTGCAGCGGTGTATCCCGCGGTGCCCACCATCATCGCCCGACGGGCATCGAGCCCGGCCGGCATGGGCACGAGCCACGCGGCCGGAATGCGAGCGATTTCGGCGAAGCCACCGTGATGGGCGACGCCGATGTCGTAGCCGTGGGCGAGCACCTTGCTTCCGACCACAACGGACGGGTCGGACGATTCGGTGACCTCGCCGGCGAGGTCGATTCCTGGAACCAGCGGGTCGATACGGGCGACGCGTCCGTTCTCGGTGCTCGACAAGCCGTCCTTGAAGTTGATGCCCGAGTATTCGACGCGCACGATGACATCACCGTCGCCAAGGTCGTCACTGGACAG
>JANYDH010000192.1 GCA_025359865.1 Actinomycetes bacterium
CGCCGAATTGGCCACGACAGGCGCCGATGGCTACGCCACTGTCACCTACACCGCCTCCACCGACGACATCATCTGTGCGGTCGTCGCGACCGATGCTCAAGGTGGCCAGTCGTCCATTGGCACGGTGTACCAAGGTGCCGCCCAGGACGTCGCCCCAACCGCCCAGGACACGTTCCCGACTTCACTCGCAGCCGGGGCCGAGCCGACGAAGTTCACCACAGTCTTCACGAACCCGGGTACGAAGTCGATCGTCAACGCCCAGATCGATTTCTCGATCTTTCCGGGTGAGAACGCAACCAGCAACGTGACTGCAGAGCAAGTCGCGCTGTCATTTTCGACCGACGGTCCCGATGGTCCATTTACGCCCGTTGTTTTGAGCGGGTCGACGGTGCAAGACGGCGGAATCGAAGGCACCCTCGGCGACCCGGGTGGCACGACGCTGGAGGCCGGGTCGACATTGACGGTCACGTATTTGTTGTCGCTCGATGCCTCGGTCTCGACGGAGGCCGCAGGACCGCTCCTCAGCTTCGAGGCCTATCTCGACCAGATCAACCCGGGTTCAGGCGCTGGCACGAATCTGGCCGACACCGGCTCGACCGACATCGAAGTGTTCGCCGCTGGCGAAGCACCAACGGGGACCGCCGTCAACGACACCGCCGTCAACGACACAGTTGTCAACGACACAGTTGTCAACGAAGCCGCGGGTGCCGACGCAACCGGTGCGATCGAATCGGAAACAACCACGACCGCCGCAGCCGACACGACGGTGACAACAGCACCCGCCAAGAGCGATGAATCATCGAGTGCACCGGTCGTGATCGGCGTGATCGCGCTTGTCGTACTTATGGCGGGCATCGGCATCTTCGTTGCCACCCGCAAACGCAAGTCGTAGTCGACGTCCGCCCGTCGGCCCCGCCACAATTGGCTCGGCCCGCTGCGTTTGGTAGGTTCGGCCCCCTCCTGGGGGCTTGACCTACCAAACGCAGCCGATGTCGAGGCTTGAGACGCAGCCGATGTCGAGGCGCGAGGCGCAGCGATACTGTGGAGGCATGACGTCCAACCGGCTTGCTCGGGAAACCAGCCCCTACCTGCGCCAACACGCTGACAATCCGGTCGATTGGTACGCGTGGGGGCCGGAGGCGTTCGCCGCCGCGAAGGAACGGAACGTGCCGATCCTGCTGTCGGTCGGTTACTCGGCCTGCCACTGGTGCCATGTGATGGCCCACGAATGCTTCGAGGATAACGAGGTGGCAGCGGCGATGAACGCGCAGTTCGTCAGCGTGAAGGTCGATCGCGAGGAACGCCCCGACGTCGATTCGATCTACATGGATGCTGTTCAGGCGATGACCGGGCGCGGCGGTTGGCCGATGACGGTGTTTCTCTCTCCCGATGCAGAGCCGTTCTACGGCGGCACCTACTTCCCGAAGCCGCAGTTTCTCAAGCTGATGGAAGCAATCACCGACGTCTGGCACAATCGGCCAGCGGATGTTCGCCAGAACGTGGCCGCCCTCGTCGAGGCGATCGGGCGCACTGCCGCTGTGCAACCAGCGTCGGACCTGCCCGGTGCCGACCAAGTCGATCGCAGTATCGACGCGCTGGCCGGTTCGTTCGATCATGCTTGGGGAGGCTTCGGAGCAGCGCCGAAGTTCCCGTCAACGATGAGTCTCGACCTCGTACTGCGGGTCTTCGCTGAGCATGACTCGCCACAGGCTGCGGCGATGATCACCACGTCGCTTGACGCCATGGCGTCTGGTGGTATGTACGACCACATCGGCGGCGGTTTCGCCCGATACTCCGTCGACGAGAAGTGGCTAGTACCGCACTTCGAAAAGATGCTGTACGACCAGGCGCTCTTGACTCGGGTGTACGTGCATGCTGCCCAGGTCTTCACCGAGCCGCGTTGGCATCAGGTGGCCACCGAGACCATCGAGTACGTCTTGCGCGACCTGTGTCATCCGTACGGCGGGTTCTACTCGGCCGAGGATGCCGATTCACCCGATGAATACGGCCATGGCCACGAAGGCTTGTTCTACACCTGGACTACCGATGAGGTTCGTGCGGTTCTCGGTGACCACGCCGACGTCGCGCTCGACTGGTATGAGTTCGCCGAGGCCGAGCGCAAGGGCGGCAACTTCGACGGCCGGATCATTCCCACCCGCCTCGCCCACCGCGGCGACCTGATCCGGCCGACTGATGTCGAAGATGCCAGGGGTCGGTTGCTCGCGGTTCGCGATGGACGACGTCGACCGGGTCTCGACGACAAGATCCTCACCGAGTGGAACGGGCTGATGTTGGCCACGCTCGCCGAGGCTGCGGCAGCATTCGGCCGGACCGACTGGATGCAAGCAGCGCTCCACAATGGCGAGTTTCTGATCGCGGAACTTCGCCGCCCCGACGGCCGGTGGCATCGTTCGTGGCAAGCAGACGGAACTCCACCGGCGCGCCACGCTGCTCTCGCTGCCGACCACGCCGCTCTCATCGACGCGTTCACGCGACTGGGTGAGGCGTCTGGCCAGGCGCGGTGGATCCTCGAGGCCGTCGCCGTCGCCGACACGATGCTCGACCATTTCTGGGACCCCGCCCACGGTGGGTTGTTCACCACCGCCGACGACGCTGAGGCACTCATCGTTCGACAGAAGGATCTGATGGACAACGCCACGCCGTCAGCCAATTCCATCGCTGCCGTGGCACTGATCCGGCTCTCCGCTCTCACCGGTGAACAGCGATATGCCCACCACGCCGATCAGATCCTGCAACTGCTCGGCAGCATGATGTCTACTGCACCGACCGCATTTTCCCACGCGCTCGCTGCGGTCGATATGCGCCGGGCGGGGATCACCGAGATCGCCGTGGTCGGTGATCGAGCCGATCTCGTACACATGGTGCGCTCCCAGTGGCGGCCAAACGCGGTGTTCGCGTGGGGGGAGCCATATGTCTCACCGCTGTGGCGTGACCGCACACCTGGAATGGCGTATGTTTGCCATCAGTTCATGTGCGAGCGTCCGGCCGATAGTTCGCAGCAGTTGAGCTGGCAACTTGGCGACACACCCGAAGGTGGGATGTCGGCTCCAAATGCCATCGGCTCCTGATCAAGCGCTGCTGTCACCACCGGCCATGGTGGATGATACCCGCAGGCGTCCGTCGTGAACGCCCAGCACTCGTACCCGCCTGCAACGGCGCGCGATCCGGCCAGCCGAGCGCGATCGCACCGAGTAGCTGCAATCCAGCCGGAACCCCGAGTTCGGCGCGAACTTCCTGTTCACCTCGGAACACCGCGAACAGCAATGCCCCGAGACCAGCATCTTCGGCACCGAGCAGCAACGTCATCAGCGCCATCGAGGCGTCGATGGTCCAGTACGGTGTCGGCCACGCTTCGACACTGGTACCGAGGCCGGTACTGATCTTGTCGGGTTCGCCGTACCGATCGACATAGGCCGTCGGATCGGCAAAGGCAAGGGCGATGACGGGCGCTGTGAACAACCCTGGCCAGCTGAACCCGTCACGGCCGGTGATCGGGAACGCATGCCGCCAGAACCGATCGGTCTGGTCGCCTTCCAAGACGATCAGGTGCCAGCCCTGGGTCTTTCCTGCGCTCGGCGACCGACTGGCAAGGTCGACGATGTCATCGAGCAGCGCTGCAGGCACCGTTTGATTGGTGAACGACCGGGTCATTCTGCGGCGCCGAACGACTGCGCCGAACTCGCTCACGTGAGCGGCCGAGCACCGAGTTTCACCAGGTCTTCGGCCATAGTCCAGCCGTGAGCGATGAGCGAACCGCCCTTACGGACCTGAACATTGGAGAACAAGTCGGTGACCGCAGCGTCGATCTTGTCGGCTTTGAGCGACTCGTGATCGATGAAGCCACTCTGTCCGTTGACCTTGACAACAAAAGACTGTTCGTCGTAGTTGCCGTCGACACCGAACCGCTTCGCGAGCCGACGACCCCACGCCCGCTCTTCACCCACGGCGCGGTGCCCGGCCCGCGGGATGACCTCGTCGAGTTGCTTGAACGCCTCGAGAGCATCGGCCTTGACGAACCTGGAGCCGACAACTACGTCTTCGTCGGGGAAAGCCATGAGCGCGCGGTGGAACGCCTCACGGAGCAGGCTCTTCAAGACCTGATCACGCTTCGGAGTGCGCTTTACACTGACAAGCCCGAGCAAAACACATGGTGTGCCGCCGATGCGCTCGAGGGTGGCAAAACTGAAGCCGACCAACTTGTCGTCGGAACGCGCTGAACCGCAGAGTACCCAATCTTCTTTGGCCTTCGATAACACGCCGATGTCGAATGCTCCACCCATCGAGGCCATCTCGTCGAGATCGGTGTCGGCGATGGTGCCGCAGTCCCTGGTGTCTACCTGGATTGGCATTGCCCTGAAGCTCCTGTCGAAGACGAACACCCGAGGCGTACGGACGTGAGTCCTCTATTCTGCCACGACCCAGGGGTTCATCCCAAGCCGCGTCCGGGCAAGTTCCTCACAGCATGACGGCATCGTGGCCGAACGCCACTCGCAACTCGGGCACCACGCGGTCGAGATCGACACAAAAATCGTCGGCCAGCCGCAAGATTTTCCCTTGGCCGATATGCAAGTAGACCGTCGAATCTCCAGGGTGGTCGCGAAGAATGCGACGGAGTTGATGGATCTTCAACTCGCTGAGCGCGATGGCCGGAACCCGCAGGTGCAATGGTGCCATGGTCGAGGTGTCGAGTGCTTCGAGTACCGTGATGTCTTGGGCCATGAATCCGAGACGGTTGTCATCGCGGCGATCGATACGACCTCTCACAGTGACGATCGCGTCGTTGGAGAGCTTGTGACCCTGCTCCATCAGCACCCGCGGAAACACCGTGACCTCGATGCTGCTGTCGAGATCTTCGAGCACAAACACGGCCATCTGGTCGCCCTTCTTGGTGTACTTGCGGGCCAGCCCGGTGATGATCCCGCCCAGCACGACGATCGATCCGTCCTCTCGTTCGGCGGCTTCCGAAACCGGACAATCGACTTTGCGCCTCAATGCCGCTTCCATACCGAGTAGCGGATGGTCGCTGACGTACAGGCCGAGCATCTCCTTTTCGAACTTCAACCGGTCGGCCTTGTCGAACTCGGTGTCGGTCACCGGGGTCCGTTCGTCGAATGCTCCACCCGCAACCGCGTCGAGTTCACCGAACAGGCTCATCACACCTTGGTCGCGCTCACGCCGGCGCACCAACGTGGTGTCGATGATCTGCTCAAACACCATCAGCAACCCGCGCCGCGCATGGCCGAGTGAGTCGAATGCACCCGCTTTGATCAGCGATTCAACTGTGCGCTTGTTGAGAACCGGCTCGGGCACCCGTTCGGCGAAGTCATGAAACGAACTGTAAGGCCCGCCGAGGTCGCGGTCGGCGACAAGTTGGGCGACGAGGCCCTCTCCGACGTTGCGGATGGCCGACAACCCGAACGTGATGGCGCCAGGGCTGCCAAGGGGAAGCTGCACATCGTCGGGCACCTCGTGCGGCGCGAGCGCCGCAAAGTCGGTGACCGAATGATTGACGTCGGGCGTGAGCACCTTGACACCCATCGCCCGCGCATCGGACAGGTACATCGCCGCCTTGTCAAGGTTGCTCTTGACGCTGGTGAGTAGCGACGCAAGGTACTCGACCGGATAGTGGACCTTGAGGTACGCGGTCTGGTAGGTGACCAACCCATAGCCGAAGGTATGACTCTTGTTGAACGCGTAGTCGGCAAACTTGGCGATGACGTCGAACAGTCGTTCACCGAGTAGTCGGCCATACCCGCAAGCCTCGCAACCATTCTCGAAGCTACTGCGCTCTTTGGCCATCACCTCGCGGGACTTCTTGCCCATCGCCTTGCGCAGGTTGTCTGCCTCGGCGAGCGAGTACCCGGCAAACTTCTGCGCCACGCGCATGACGCTCTCTTGGTAGATCATCAGCCCATAGGTGTCGCCAAGCACCTCGCGCGCGTCTTCATGGAAGTATTCGACCGGTTGACGGCCGTTCTTCCGGTCGGCATAGTCGTAGTGCATATTCACGCTCATCGGCCCGGGCCGGTACAGCGCAAGCACAGCGGAGACGTCTTCGAACGAGGTGGGTGCCAGCGACCGCAGCAGCGCCCGCATGGGTGGTGACTCGAGTTGGAACACACCCATCGTGTCGCCGCGCCCGAGCAGGGCGAAAACGCCAGCATCGTCGAGCGGAACGGTGTCGATATCGAACAGCGGGTCACGGTCGGCACGAACCATCGCCACCGTGTCGGTGATGACATCGAGGTTGCGCAGACCGAGGAAGTCCATCTTCAACAGTCCGAGTTCTTCGACGCCGTGCATTTCGTATTGGGTGACCACCGGCGCGAGTTCAGGAGCGATGCCTGCCTCGGGCTTGCGCTGGATGGGCAGGTAGGTGGTGAGCGGATCCTTGGTGATCACCACTGCGGCGGCATGAATGCCGTCGCTGCGCTTTAGTCCTTCGAGTCCTTTGGCAACATCGACGACGCGCTTGATGTCGGGATCGGTGTCGTACATCGCACGTAGGTCGGCCGCAGCGTTGTAGCCATCTGTGTAGTTCGGGTGCTCTTCGAAGCAGTACCGAAGCGGTGTATCGCGACCCATCACCAGTGGTGGCATGGCCTTGGCGACCTTGTCGCCGAGCCCGTAGGGCAATCCGAGCACTCGGGCAGCATCGCGGACGGCGTTGCGAGCCTTGATCGTGCCAAACGTGATGATCTGCGCCACATGATCTCGGCCATAGCGCTCGGCGGCATAGCGGATCATCTCGTCGCGGTACCGTGAGTCGAAGTCCATGTCGATGTCAGGCATGGAGATGCGACTGGGGTTGAGGAACCGTTCGAACAGCAGGTCGTACTTGATCGGGTCGAGCTCGGTGATGCGCAAGCAGTAGGCGACCGCACAACCTGCAGCAGAACCGCGGCCCGGACCAACGCGGATACCGCTGTCTTTCGCGTGCTTGATGAGGTCCCACACAATCAAGAAGTAACTGGCGAACCCCATGTTCTTGATGGTCTGCAGCTCGTAGGCCAGCCGCTCGACGACAGAGCTGGGCAGTTGGTCGCCCCAGCGCTGCGCCGCGCCCGACCAGGTGAGGTGGTCGAGATACGCAGCATCATCCGCGAAGCCTTCTGGCAACGTGAAGTTGGGCAACTGCGGCTTACCGAACTCGATCGTGACATCGGCCCGCTCGGCGATCCACAACGTGTTGTCACATGCCTCGGGAACCTCACGGAACAGGTAACGCATCTCGTCGGCAGTCTTGAGATAGTGCTCGGTACCTTCGAACTTGAACCGTTTGGGATCGCTGAGCAGTGCGTTGGTTTGCACGCACAACAGCGCATCGTGCGACTCATGATCTTCACGGTGGGTGTAGTGCGAATCGTTGGTGGCGAGTAGTGGCGCACCGATCTTGCGGGCAATCTCGATCAATTTCGGGTTGGTCTCATGCTGTGCCGGAAGCCCATGATCTTGGAGTTCGACGAACAGGTTGTCCTTGCCGAAAATCTCCTGCAATCGGCCCGCTTTGGCAAGTGCGCCCTTTTCGTCGCCTTGCAGCAGGGATTGCAACACATGCCCGCCCAGGCACCCGGTGGTGGCGATCAGGCCATCGTGGTACTTTTCGAGTAGCTCCCAATCGATCTTGGGCTTGTAGTAGTAGCCCTCGAGAAAGGCAAGGCTGGCCAGTTGGATGAGGTTGCGGTACCCCTGGTCGGTTTCGGCGAGCAACGTCAGGTGGTAGTAGAGCTTCTTGCCGCCCTCGGTGTCACCACCAGAATCGTCGAGGCGTCCACGCCGCGATGGCCGCTCTGATCTGCTCTCGTAGGCCATGTACGCCTCGGTGCCGATGACCGGCTTGAGGCCCTGCTTACGGCATTCCTTGTAGAAGTCGAGCACGCCGTACATGTTGCCGTGATCGGTGATGCCGATCGCTGGCTGCCCGTCGGCCACAGCCTTGGCCACCAACTCATCGAGACGGGCGGCGCCGTCGAGCATGGAGAACTCGGTGTGGACGTGGAGGTGGGTGAACGACTCCCCCACTGGACGACCTCCTCGAACGGTTGGAATGGCACCGCAGTGCCCGGATGGTGAACGATTGCCGTCGGCGGACTACACCGATGGGATTCGGTCGACCCTAGCCGCGATGAGTGCGGATCGCGTCGGCTGCGGGGATGCGTTGCATCACAAATAGGTTCCTGGGCGGTCGCCGGAGGCACCTCCGTCCGGTACGGCGCCAGGTGGCAGTTGGCGCATCTGCTCGAGCTGCTGGCGAGCGGCTAGTTGCTGCGCGAACAACGTGGCCTGAATTCCGTGGAACAGGCCTTCGAGCCAGCCGACCAACTGTGCCTGGGCGATACGCAGCTCGGAATCCGACGGAATCACTCCATCCGGGAACGGAAGCGCAAGCATCCGCAACTCCTGTTGCAAGTCGGGTGACAGTGCCTCGGCCAACTCGACGATGGATCGTTCGTAGATCTCGGCGAGACGCTCGCGGCTTGCCTCGTCGAGCGGCGCGCTGCGCACCTCATCAAGCAATTGCTTGACCATCGAGCCGATCCGCATCACTTTGGCGGGCTCGGACACCATCTCGACTTGCTGTTCTGCCTCGACGGGAGCAACCGAGGAGGCGGAATCGGGCGGCTGCACCAGTTCACCATGCTCAATCGCGTCAGGTGCCTCTACTTCCTTGGATGCGATTGTTGCGGTCCGCTGCGGGTCACTCATGTGGGTCTCCTCGTAAATGATCTGGTCTCTGTGATGGTGTCAGCATGCTGCGGCCAGTAACGGGACGAGCATTTCGTCGGCTGTAAGTGACCCATGCCGACATACGAGCGGATACTGCCCAGTATCGGAGGGGTCGTCGAAGCTGATCGGGGCTCGCGCCACGAGTGCCACATCTCCGAGGCGCGACTGTACCGGCGGGCTGACCACCGGACCGAACCAGCCCTCGTCGACGGTTTGCTCTCTCGACACGACCCACGCGACATCGGAGTATGCCTCGGTGGCAGCGCTCTTCAGGTCGGCGGCGGCACCGCTACGGGCGTGGAGCCAACGAAACCGTCCCTCGCCCGATGTGTGGTGCGTGAGACGTGCGATCTCGGCTGAAGGTTTGACCGTGTTGTCGCCGACGTGGACCTGGCCGTGATCAGCGGTGACCAATACGGTGGTGCCCGAGGGTACGGCGCTGAGCAGACGGCCAACGAGCGCATCGACGGCAGCCAGTTCGGCGTCGTAGTACGGGCCGAAGCCACGCTCGTGGGCGATCTTGTCGACACCGTCGTAGTAGGCATAGACAAACCTCTCACCCGAGCGCAGCAGTTCACCGACCACTACCGGAATGCTCGACGCGAGACGCCAGCCGGTTGGCCGACCGCCGCGCAGGTGCGCCGAACTGAAGCCACTTCCTTCGAGCTCACTCTTGCTGACGATCGGTACTGACTCGCCCATGAACGGTTGAAACGGTTGCATACTCCGCGGCTCGCGGAAACGCCGCACGTCGCCCGCACGATCGGCTCGCCACCGAAGCACGTTCAGTACATCGCCACCGATGTCGATTCGGTAGCCGATGAGACCGTGTTCGCCGGGCGTCAACCCCGTGGTGATCGACGTCAACGCAGTTGCCGTGGTGGACGGGGCAACCGTCGTGATCGGCCCGCCGGCCATGCCATGTAGGACTGGGGCAATCGCGGCACGAGTGGCCAACTGCTGCCAACCGAGGCCGTCGATCACGAGCAGTACGAGTTGCTGCGCTCCACCGACATCGTTCGGCATCCAGTCGGGCATCGGCACGCCGCGCGGACCGAGCAGCGCCGGGATCAGACCCCTGACATTGGGTCCGTGGTACTGGGGAAGAACGGGGACCGGGTTCACGAGACCGACAGTTCACCACTCACAACGATCGTTTGCCAACCTTGGGCGCGATCATCCAGACCGCGAAGCCAACAGTTTCCGCCATCGCGCCTACGATGCCTGCTGTGCGAGTGTCCAGCAAAGGTGACTATGCGTGCCGAGCGTTGTTGTCGTTGACCCTGCACGCTGGCGCGCCTGGCCCCACGAGTGTGCGTGACATCGCGGAGCGCACAGCGATTCCCCAGCCCTACCTCGAACAGATTCTTCTCGCCCTCAAGGGTGCCGGCTTGGTGCGATCCAAGCGCGGCGTCGGCGGAGGATACGTGCTGGCCCGTTCTCCAGCCGATATTCATCTCAGCGAGATCCTCGCTGCGGTAGATGGGCCGATCACGCTCGGCGATTTTGGCGAGCCGCACGAAGACGGCTCGTGTAACCATGAAGGCCAATGCGTGTTGCACGCCGTCTGGAAGTTGGCGGGCGCTCACATGCGCCAATTGCTCGACGGCTTCACACTTGCGTCGGTGGCCGAGGTGGCCAACGGTGAAGCCCCTTGGCCCGAGCAGATGCCCGTTTCCTCGACGGTCATCGATTCACTATCAGCCGGCTGACCTACGTCTCACGGCTGACCTTTGGCGTTGGGTTGTTGTCAACAGGCTGTCGCACCGTGCTGTGTGGTGGTGTGGCGGGTGAGGTTGGCCGTCTGGTCGTGTTATCGGCAACGGTGTCATGGTTGTTGCTGAACTCGTGGTTGTGCCACAGCAGTCGGCTCAACATCGGCGACTGACAGCCCGCCCGCCGGGCCTACCCGTTGTTGCGATGCAGAGTCGCGTCGAGTTATCGGCGCTGGTGACATGTAAGTCGACGCGATCCTGCCCGCTACGCCTTTCCGGGAGGAGTCGCGTCGAGTTATCGGCGCTGGCGACATGTAAGTCGACGCGATCCTGCCCGCACAGCCGTCGTGGTCGCTGAATCAGACTTCCACCACGCCCGCCTGTCATGCAACGAACGTTCACGCTGCAGCGCGACTGCACGGCCGGGGCCGGGATCGGGATCGGGATCGGGTACCGCCAACCCCACCCACGTTTTGCGACAGCCTGCCAATGACAACCAAACGCCAAACCTCGGCTGATGTTGCCGATGTGAGCCGACGAAACTGGATCCGGTCAGTCAGTGTATGTCGGAAGGTTCGCCAAGCGAAGCCAACACCGCCACCAGATCTGGCGGAAGCGGCGAGGTGAAGCTCATCGTTTCACCGGTGGTGGGGTGCGCGAACGACAACGCTGCCGCATGCAGCACCGGCCGGGGTGTCGCCACAGCAGGACGGCCGCCGCCGTAGGTGCCATCACCGACCACAGGGTGGCCCACTGCCGCCAGGTGCACGCGAATCTGATGGGTGCGGCCCGTCTCGAGGCGGCATTCCAATTCGGCTACCGCGGCCACATCACGAAAAGTGTGCACCACTCGGTAGTGAGTACGCGCTGGCTTGCCATCGACCACCACCGCCATCCGCATCGGATCACGATGGTCACGACCAATGGGCGCGTCGATCACTCCACTGGAGTTCGCCGGATACCCCCACACCAGCGCTTGATACGTTCGCCCGACATCACGAGCGGACAACGCGCCGACCAACATGTCGTAGGCCACAGCGGTGCGGGCGACGACAAGTAGACCTGAGGTGCCGATATCGAGGCGATGCACGATGCCAGGGCGACCGTCCTGGCCGACGTCGGCGATGTCGGGGAAACGGGCAAGCAGGCCGTTGACCAACGTGCCATTGGGATTCCCGGCACCTGGATGCACGACCAGACCGGCGGGCTTGTCGACGACGATCACCTGGTCGTCGGAGTAGACCACGTCGAACTGCACACTCGGCTCAGCTGCCGGCGCCGGTACGGTGGGCATCAGTGCCAGGTCGACGACAAGCCGTTGCCCCTCGGTAAGCCGGACCTTTCCACTCAGTTGCAGATGATCGTCGACCGAAGCACCTCCGGCCACGATGAGCGCCGCAGCATCGGATCGACTCGAGCCAGTGATCAGGGCCACGATCCGGTCGAGTCGCTCGCCGGCCAGCGCCGCCGGAATCTGCTCATCGATCATGAAACGCCGCCTTGCGAACCTACCGGCTGCACGCCGTGGCCGACCCCAGTTCGAGGAGACCGCAGTGAGGCGAGCACGAACAAGGCACCGCCGACAGTGACACCAACGTCGGCGACATTGAAGATCGGCCACCATTGCACGTCGATGAAGTCGATGACTGCCCCGTTCAACAAGCCGGTACCTCGAAACAGGCGGTCACACAGGTTGCCGACCGCTCCCCCGAGCAGCATCCCAGCTGCTACCCGGGCCAACCGTCGTTCCAACTTGGCGGAACCGAACACCAACACGACGACGACCGCCATCGCTACCACACCGATGACCGGGCCGAGGCCGCGTCCTCGTGAAAATGCCATACCACTGTTGTATGTGAGGTTCCACTGCAGGGTCCAGATGACGTGTTGCTCATCGTGATCGATCAGCGTGTGAAGTGCCCAGTACTTCGTCGCTTGATCAAGGACAAGCACAAAGACGGCCACAGCAAGACTGAGCCGGGAAACAGCGAAGCGTCGACCACTACCATGGCGCAGAGGATTTTCCGCGGCGGGGTGTTCGTCGGCGGGGTGTTCCGCGGCGGGATTTTCCGCGGCGGGGTGTTCGTCGGCGGG
>JANYDH010000217.1 GCA_025359865.1 Actinomycetes bacterium
ACGCCGTCGTCTGCGCCCGCACCCGCGACTCCAACTCGGCCCGCTCATCCACACCCAACGTCAAAAGCTTTACAACCGACATCATCACCCTCCCCAACAGAAACAGAAGACAAGCCAACCACCTTCACTCAACTAATGCGGGGATGCACTAGTGCACACGCGTGATACGAGGACCGAACATCTCGACCACGATCACCGACCCGTCGGGCATCGCGATCGGGCCTTCCGGAAATCTGAGTCCGGACGTGATCTCGGTGAACTCAACCATGGTGCACCCCTCGCTATCGGTCGTCGGCGTCTCGGAGCAGTTCGTACTCCTCGACGGTCATCAGCACCGCTCGGGCTTTCGAACCCTCGCTTGGGCCGACGATACCGCGCTGCTCGAGCAGGTCCATCAGTCGACCCGCACGGGCGAAGCCAACCTTGAGCTTGCGTTGCAACATCGACGTGGACCCAAGTTGGCTGCGCACCACGAGTTCGACAGCTTGGCGCATGAGTGCCTCGTCGTCGTCGTCGCCAGCCGACGACGGGCCGCCGAACAGACTGCTGCTGTTGCTGCCGCCGCCGCTGTCGTCATCGCCCTCGACGCCACTGATGTACTGCGGCTCTGGCCCCTGCCGGCGCCAATGGGCAGCGATCTTGCGCACTTCTTCTTCGCTGACGAACGATCCCTGAATGCGCTGTGCAACATTGGAGTTGCCCGGGAGCAGCAGCATGTCGCCCTTACCGACCAGCTTTTCAGCACCCGGCTGATCGAGGATGACCCTGCTATCGGTGAGCGATGACACCGCGAACGCCATGCGGGCCGGGATGTTGGCCTTGATCACACCCGTGATGACGTTGACGCTGGGCCGCTGCGTAGCGATGATGAGATGGATGCCTACTGCGCGGGCCTTCTGCGCGATGCGGGTGATGCTCTCTTCGACATCACGAGCCGCGACCATCATCAAGTCGTTCAATTCGTCGACGACCACCACGATGTACGGCAACCGCTCGAATTCGCGACTCTCGCCGAGCGGAACCTCGGGCGCCATCCCCGGCTCGCCGTCGCGATCGGCTCCGGGGTGTAACTCTCCCCGATCAAACGCTGCGTTGTATCCCGCAATGTCACGAAAGCCGACCTCGAACAGCACGTCGTAGCGACGCTCCATCTCTTTGACCGCCCAGCCGAGTGCGTTGGCGGCCTTCTTCGGGTTGGTGACCGGCTGGGTGAGCAGGTGCGGCAAACGGTTGTACTGACCCATCTCGACCTGCTTAGGGTCGATCAAGATCAGCTTCACCTGCTCGGGGGTAGACCGCATGAGCAGCGACGTGATGATGCAGTTGATGCCGCTCGACTTGCCGGCACCGGTGGCGCCGGCGATGAGCAGGTGCGGCGTGGTCGCCAGGTTGAGAAACACCGAGCGGCCGGCGATGTCTTTGCCGACAGCAACATCGAGCGGATGCGTGGCGATCTTGGCCTCGGCCGAGGTCATGATGTCGCCGAGTGCGACGAGTTGGCGAGTATGGTTGGGCACCTCGACACCAATGGCCGACCGACCGGGAATCGGCGCCAAGATGCGAACATCGGTGGCCGCCATGGCGTAGGCGATGTCGCGGTTGAGGCTCGTGATTCGTGCGACCTTGACACCCGAACCGAGTTCCAACTCGTAGCGGGTGACCGTTGGCCCGACCGTTTGGCCAAGCAGGCGCGTCTCGACACCGTGCGAGAGCAAGGACTCGACCAATGTACGTCCACGGGCTTCGACCTCGGCTTTGTTGATGGTCTGCGCCGTGCTGCGGGTGAGGAAGCTGGCCGGCGGCAACACCCATGGCCCGCGCTTTGCTCCTGGGCCGAGTTCGAGCTCAGCCTGGTCTCCGGCCAGGCCGTCGTACAACGCCGGCATCGATTCGGTCGATGCTGTTGACGGCTTTGAGGTTCGAGCACGGCGCTTTGGCAGCGGCGGCCCCCACTCGTCGTCGGCAGCTGCGTCGTACAATTGGGGGGCTGGCACGGTCTGCTCACCGGTTTCACGCTCGCTCTTGAGCGTGGCCATATCACCGAACGCCGTGCGCGCCCGCCGCGCTGCCTTACCAATCGGTCCAGAGACAGCTACGGCCCCGCGCCCGGTCTGCGAGAACAGTTTCTTGACGCTCGACCCGGTGATAACCAGGACCCCGCCGACAAATACCGCAACGAACACCACGATGGCTCCGGCCGGAGCGATGAGCGACTGCAGGGGTTCACCGACCAACGCTCCGAACCACCCGCCGGCGGCACCGAGCCCATCGAGATCGCCCATGATTCGATTCGGCCCATGGATGACGTGGAGCAGACCGAGCACCGCGAGCGTTGCCGCGCCCCACCCGATGATCAGCCGCCAACGGTTCTCACTGCGACCTCGGTGCACAAGGCTGGCCCCGATACCGATGAGCGCCACGGGTACCACGAACCTGCCCAGTCCGGTGAACCACCCAATCAGCGTCTCGACGCCGCGACCGAGGGGGCCAGCCAACTTGACATAGATCGCCAGCGCCAGCAGCACGCCGCCAGCAATGAGACCAATACCGATGAACTCGTTCTCGCGACCCTCGATTGCGGTGCGCATCTCTGCAGATGCCTGCCCGCGACGGTTGGTGCCGCCAGAAGCGCGAGACGACGAAGACGTCCTGGTTGTGACGCGCGAGTTACTGCCCGACATGTTGCGCGTGGGCGCGCGTTGCGACCCGGGCTTCGACGCCGGGTTCGAAGAGGAGCCGGAAGTGGTCTTCGAGGTGCGTCGCCCCTTCGCCCCGTAGGTCGTCATAGAGCCACAACCTACCAACGGGGTGTGATCACGTTGGGGCACTCAGACGGGATCGACACTTCGGATGACGCCGTCCTTGCCGACTACCACGACCAGTTGACCTCCCACGACTGAGCTGGCGATGATCGAGTACTGCACCGTCCCCTCCGGCCCACCTTCGATCACGAAGGCGTCCTGCGTCGAGGTGGCCAGCTCAGCGGTCACGACATCGGTCACCGTGAGCGGGTCGAAATCCACAGCGTCGGACGAAAACGTGTTGCCTTTTGCTTCCTGCGCTGGTTCAGAGTCGAGCGAACCATTGACGAACACGAAGCCTGTGGCTGTCGTCGAATTGTCCGTGGCGACGTACAGATTCACGAGGACGGAGGTGGCGCTGATCTCGAAATACCGCTGCGGACCACCAAGACGCAACTCGACGGCGTTGATCGCCGGCGCGATCAGATCAACGCGGAGCGGGCTGGACGCCGCCACCGCCAAGACAGTGTTCTGGGCGGTAGGAACCGGCGCCGTCGCGACGTCGTCGCTCGAGCAGCCAGCAAGACCGAGAGCCCCGCAACCCAACCACAGCGCAACAGCCACCGAGTCGGCGCGAACCAGCCTCACGCCTCCATCACGACCGGCACGATCATCGGACGACGCTTCGTTCGGTCGTGGACGAACTTTCCAGCCGTGCGGCGCACATCACGCTCTAATGCGTCGACATCGCGCACGCCCGCGGCAAGCGCTTTTTCTACAGCGGCAGCGACAGTGTCACATGCCTCGTCGAGCAGATCTTCGGCTTCGGGCGCGTAAACCCAACCGCGGGTGATGATCTCGGGGCCCGTGAGCACCTTGCCACTTTCGATGTCGACGGTGACCACGACGACTACCACGCCCTCTTCGGCCAAAACCTTTCGGTCCCGCAAGACCCCTTGGCCAACATCGCCGACAATGCCGTCGACGTAGAGGTAGCCGGCCGGTACACGGCCGACCTTGCTGACGCCGTCGGCGCTCAGTTCGATCACGTCACCGTCTTCGCAGACGTGCACGTGGTCGTGCGGAACACCCATCAGTTCGCCGAGCTTGGCATTTGCGACCATGTGCCGGTACTCACCGTGAATCGGCACGTAAAATTGCGGGCGAGTGATCGACAGATACGTCTTCAGCTCATCGGCCTGCGCATGGCCGGTGGCGTGCACATCGGCGACGCCGCTGTGGATGACCTCGCAACCCGACCGCAGCAGTCCATCGATTACTCGGTTGACGTTGCCCTCATTACCGGGGATTGCATGGCTGGACAGGATCACGGTGTCGTGCTCGCCGATCTTGACGAACCTGCTCTCGCCACGAGCGAGAAGCGACAGCGCCGACATCGGCTCGCCCTGCGAACCGGTGGAGATGATGCAGACCTTGCCGGGCGGATACTTGTCGATGTCGTCGATGTCGACGAGGGAAGCATCCGGGATGGTCACCACGCCGAGGTCTCGCCCCATGCGTACGTTTTTCTTCATGCTGAGCCCGAGCGTGGCCACGACCCTGCCCGTGGCCACGGCCGCGTCTGCGATCTGTTGGATGCGGTGCAGGTGACTGGCGAAGCTCGCCGTAATGATCCGGCGCCCGTCTTGCTCGTGGAAGATCTGCCGCAGCACTTTGCCGACCGATGTTTCGCTCGGCGCGTGCCCATGCTCCTCGGCGTTGGTGGAGTCCGCAAGCAGCAGGCGGATTCCCTCGGTAGAAGCGAGAGCACCGATGCGACCGAGATCGGTGCGACGCCCGTCGACCGGCGTGAGGTCGAGCTTAAAGTCGCCGGTATGCAAGATGACTCCTTGCGGAGTGTGCAGCGCGATGGCGTGGGCGTGCGGAACCGAATGGGTGACCGGAATGAACTCGACGTCGAACGGGCCGATCATCCGCCGCTCACCGTCACGTACGACGATCAGTTCGGTCTTGCCCATCAGCCCCGCTTCTTCGATGCGGTTACGGGCCAGACCGAGCGTGACCGCTGACCCATAGACAGGGAAACTGAGCTCGCGAAGCAGATACTGCAGAGCGCCGACGTGGTCTTCGTGGCCGTGAGTAGCCACGCAGCCAACAATCCGGTCGGCGTTCTGGCGGAGCCAGGTGAAGTCAGGCAACACCAAGTCGATGCCGTGCATATCGGCATCGGGAAACATCAGCCCGCAGTCGATCAGCAGAACCTGGCTGTCGTGCTCGATCGCCATGCAGTTGCGACCGATCTCGCCGAGACCACCCAGAAAAACAATGCGGACGTTGGACGGCTCACTCATCGTTGGACATCTTCTCGATCAGGTTCACGGGGTAGGACACAGAGGGAACGCATCTCGCCAGCGTTGCAGGTTCGACCACACTTCGGGGGCACGCGCCTCGACGAACGCCGGTGCATCGCCCATCGGAAGACGAGCTTGCCCGACAGAAATACCGAGATGGCGCATCATTGCCTTGGTCGGAATCGGGTTCGGGGCATCGTCGCCGGTCTCGAACGCGAAGCTCTCGAGCATCCGGGCGTTGACCAGCCGCGCTCGAGTGGTGTCGCCCTTGTCCCACAGATCGAACATCTGCTGGTGGTCGTCACCGGTCCAGTGCGTAGCCACGCCCACCGTGCCAACGATGCCGCAGGCCAAGAGCGGCAAGGTACAACTGTCGTCTCCGCTGTACACCTCGACCCCATCCGGCGCCGAACTGATGAGCGCGGCTGTTTCGCCGGGATTGCCAGCTGCATCTTTCAGCGCCACGATATTGGACACGTTGTGGAACAAATTCAACAGCGTCGCCGTGGCGATCTTGCGCCCGGTACGCACCGGAATGTCGTAGATCATCACCGGCAGATCGCTGGCCTCGGCCATTGCTGTGATGTGCGCCCCGATGCCCGCCTGCGAGGGCCGGTTGTAATACGGACACACGGCCAGAACGCCGGCGACACCCAACAGTTTCGCTTCACGGGTGAGATGCACCGAATGTGCAGTGTCGTTGGTTCCGGTTCCGGCGATCACTGGGATGGTGACCGCTTCGACCACAGCGGCAAACAGCGACAGCCGCTCATCATCACTGAGCACCGGCGCCTCACCAGTGGTGCCCGCGATGACCAGCCCGTCGTTGCCATGATCTTGCAGGTAGCGCGCCAACGTACGAGCCGTGTCGAGGTTCAGCGTTCCATCAGCGTCGAACGGGGTGACCATTGCGGTGAGCACTCTGCCGAACCGGGCCATCAGAACGAGCCTTCTGCGGAGCGGTCGATGCCTTGGGTGAGGATGAGGTCTTCGTGGAGTTCCATCCACACATCGTGGTAGCTGCCACACATCACACCGGTGAACATTTTCGTTTCACCCGCGACCACCCGCTGGCACGTCGATACCAAACGAGGCGCATAGGGAGCGAGCCTGGCCAGCACGTCTCCCATCACGACGACGAGCGGGAGTACATCACCGTTGAGTGCAACGAGGTGCTCTACGACAGTGGCATCATACGCGGCGTCGCTGTGGTCGTTCGGCGCGCTGTCGCGGAGCTGCCAGTCGCCGCACAGCGTCTTGAACCGTTCGTTGACACCGAGGAACGCCGAATAGGCGTCGTGAAGCTGCTCGGCGATGCGGACATGGCCGACATCTTCTGCGAGGGCGATGCGGTGCTCCTCGCGACCAACAGGCGTGAGTTGCCAGAGTTCGCGCGCCTCGCGGAACATGGCCCACTCGCGGCCCTGGAGATCCGCCAGGTGCTGATCGACGATGGACAACGGCAGGTCGGCCACCTCGGCGACGACATCGGCCTTGGCAAAGCCCTTGATACGCAGAGCATGGAACGTACGAAAGAACGGATCGGAGTGCAGCGACATAACAAACGTCAGCGTAATCGACAGACCTGCGCGCATCACGCCCCGCCCCTTATCCAGTACCAACCATCGGATGTGGCAGTCTTGGCCTTGATCCGCCGGGCATCGGACGTTTCGCGAGGGGAACCATGACCACGATCGAGCAGCAGCCGACAATGGCCTGAAAGGGGGTCGCTCGGGCTGGTAGCGGTGATCGTCATCGGTACTTGGTGCTGCTGTTCAGCGAGTCGACAGCCAACAACATCTGGCTCACCAAGTCGTTCGGTGATGGCATCACCCGAACCGCCACCGCCACCGTCGACGGGGCGGAAAAGACGTACCACTCGATCAAGCCGACTGGTACGCGACCGGCCGGTCGACAGCCTGTTGCGCGCCGCCAAGGCATTCGTCGCGCAGATGATCGTGGTCGGCCCGCTACGGGCTGATTGAGCGCTTTGGTCGTGACATGTCGCACAGCGACATCTCACGACCAAAGTTCGTGGGTTGGGTGACTTGATCGCAGGTCAGGACGTCGCAAGGCCGGGCATCGCGTCGTTGTCGAGTCCGAATGCTGCGTACTCTTCGCCGGTATCGGCCCAATCCTCGAACTGGATGACGCCCATCTCTTCGAACCGGTGGCGAAGCCACTTGTCGTTGCGATCGAGCAGTCCCAGCTTCTTGCAGTTCGGGACGATCTTGCTGAACAACATCGACTGGAAAACCGCGCGAGTCGGGTCGGCAAGCACCAGCGGAACGATGTCGCGCACGTTGACGCCCATCCGTTCCCACACTTCTTGCGACATGAACCGATCACGCATCCGTACGGCGGCCTCGAACGCGAACTCTTGACGGTCCTTCATCTCAAGGTCGGTCATCCCTTCGTACACCTCTTTCAGGCTGAGCACGCCGAACGCCACATGGCGGGCTTCGTCGCTCATCACGTAACGCAGCAGTTGCTTCAACAACGGCTCACGAGTCGTCTGATGGAGAAAGCCGAACGCGGCAAGAGCGAGGCCTTCGACCATGACCTGCATGCCGAGGTAGGTCATGTCCCACCGGCTGTCGTTGATGATGTCATCGAGCAGCATTCGCAAGTGAGCATTGACCTGGAAACTCCCGCCGAGCTTCTCGTCGAGATACCGGGCGAATACTTCGACGTGACGGGCTTCGTCGACCACTTGGGTCGAGGCGTACAGCTTGGCGTCGTACCACGGCACGGTCTCGACGATCTTGGCGGTGCAGATGAGCGCACCCTGCTCGCCATGGAGGAACTGGCTGAGGCTCCAGTTGCGGCTCTCGATGCCGAACTGCAGCCACTCCTTGTCGCCCCACTTCTGGACCGGGGTCCCCACGTAGACAGAAGCATCGATACCGGTTCCGAGCAATTCTTGATCTTCGATGACGGTCTTTTCGATGTCGACCTGGGTGTCCCACGGCAGGTCGGTCGTGGCGTTCCATTGACCGGTCTTGGCCTTTTCGTAGAGCTTGCGCAACGCAGGGCGGGCAAGCGAGTAGTCCCAGGTGAAGATCGAGTCGGCGTTGTTCTGCACAACGTGCACCACTTCGGCCGGGTCGGTACTGGGGATGGCCAGGATGGCATCGATGTCGTTGATCTCGGCGCGGCCGAGAATCGTCTGATCGTCGTTGTGAATGGTGGTCATCAAAGTGCTCCTGTGGGTGATGCTGCTATGAGGCTGGTTCCCGACGTGAACTCGAACGCGGGAAGGATGTAGGTGGAAATGAACTGCCTAGCGGACTCGGCGTCGCCAAGATCAACATGGTCGCTAGGGGCAAGGAAGTACGAAATCACGAGACGCGAGAGCAACTCGACAAGACGAGAGGAATCGCCGCGCCCGACGTATGGCTCGACGAGCGGGGCCAAGAACAACGACGCCATGCGGATGATTCGCGGCAAACCCTGCACGGTGAGTTGGCCGAGCGTGTCGCCCGGCTCTGAGGCCAACATGATCGCGAGATGATCGTCGCCGCGCAGGTCGGTCGTGGCAACCACGACGGTTCGTACGAGTAGTTCCGACAACGTGTCGGCTCCGGCCACACCAGCGGTGAGCCTGGTGAAGAACTCTTCGATGTCACGCACACGGAGCGCATCGAACAACACGTCTTTGCCGCCGGGGAACAGTCGGTACAGGGTGGCCCTGGACACGCCCGCTGCAGCTGCGATGTCGTCGACGGTGACCTTTTCGATACCCCATCGCTCGCAGCACGCCTTGGCGGCATCGAGCACGCGTGTTTCCGGAGATGTCACAAGTGAGACGATAAGACATATTGCGTCTCACTGTCAAGGGTGAGCCAGTTGTTCACCCGACTCCTATCCGGCCGATACCATCGGTGGCTCAGTGTGAACAACTGGAGGAGACATCCATGAGAGCAACAACCTTCGTTGCCGGTCTTGTCGGGGGCGCGTTGCTGCTTGCAGCGTGCGGGTCCAATGCGAAGAGCACGACCGCAACCCCGGCTGGCACGACAGCAGGCACGACCACACCCGCAACCACCCAGACCGCTGCCGACTGCGCCAAGGGAAAGACCATCGGTGATGGCAAGCTCGTCATTGCAACCGGCGATCCGGCCTTCCCGCCCTACGTGATCGATGACAAGCCGGAAGCCGGCAAGGGCTTCGAGGCCGCCGTCGGGCTGGCAGTGGCCAAGAGCTTGGGCTTCGAAGGAACGGCCGTGTCGTGGATTCGCACATCGTTCGACGGAGCCATCGCTGCCGGCACCAAGGACTTCGACTTCAACCTGCAGCAGTTCTCGATCAATCCCGATCGGTTGAAGGTCGTGTCGTTCAGCGACCCGTATTACATTTCCAACCAGGCGGTACTCGGCTACGCCGATGGGCCGGGCAAGAACGTGAAGTCGCTCACCGACCTGAAAACACTCAAGCTCGGCGCCGCCGCGGGAACTACCAGCTTGCAGTTCATCACCGAGGTGATCAAGCCGAGTACCGAACCATTCGCGTTCAACTCCAATGCCGATGCAAAGACTGCACTCGACAACAAGCAGATCGACGCGATCATCACCGACCTGCCGACAGGGCTGTACATCAGCGCCGTCGAGATCGAAGGCACCAAGGTATTCGGCCAATTCCCGATCGGTGCCGGCGGTGCTGGCGATTCATGGGGGTTGCTGCTCGCAAAAGACAGTGCGCTGACCGAGTGCGCCAACCTGGCAATCGGTGAGCTCACCGCCAGCGGCGAGCTTGCCAAAATCCAAGACACATGGATGGGCGAGTACACCGAGGCGCCCACGCTCG
>JANYDH010000018.1 GCA_025359865.1 Actinomycetes bacterium
CCTCGAGGAGCTGCTCGCGAAGCGCGGTGTCAAGGTCGACCATGTCACGCTGCACCGCTGGGTCCAACGGTTCACACCGGTACTGATCGACGCGGCGCGACCTGTCGCCGTGCTGTCGGGCGACGCTGGTTCGTCGATGAGACCTCCGTCAAGGTTGCCGGCGTGTGGCGGTACGTGTATCGCGCTGTCGACGGATACGGCCAGGTCATCGACGTGTACGTCTCGCCCCGTCGTGACATTGCTGCGGCGCGACGGTTTTTCACCACCGCAATCGCCGGTCATGGCCAACCGGAAGAGGTCATCACCGACCGGGCCGCGGCGTTGGCGAACGTGATCGAGGAGTTGTTGCCGCAGGCGTTGCACAACACGGTCAAGTATGCGAACAACCGCGTCGAGTGCGACCACGGGCGGTTGAAAGCACGGTTGCGGCCGATGCGCGGGTTGAAGACCGATCGTACCGCGACGGTGATCATCCAAGGTCACGCGTTCATTCAGAACCTTCGCCGCGGACACTACGAACTCGGCGTCGACGCCCGAGCAAGTCGTCTTCGCTGTGCTGCCGCGTTCGACGAACTCGCGTCGATGATCTGAACGAATCGGCATCGGATCTAGTCACCAACGCGACCAGAGATCGAACAACGCAACAGAGTCCATTGACCGCCGACCAGTGGAACGACTCGACGCTCTGCGAGGGTTGGCGGGTCCGCGATGTGGTCGCGCATCTGACCTACAGCTGGTCCAACACATTGCTCGGCCTCCCAACTTGGCTGCGTCACCGCAAGGACATCGATCGCGCTTTCACCCTCTTCGCGCAGCAACGCGCGCAAACCGACGATCGCGTGCTGCTGCAGCGCGACCGCAAGGCGGTCGAGTCTGGCTACAAGCCACCCAAGGTGACGCCCGAGATTCTCTGGTGCGACAACGTCATCCACGGTCTCGACATTCGTCGCCCGATGGGGCTTCACTACCCAGGAGACAAGCAGAATCTCACGCGAGTGGCCGAGTGCCTCACGATGATGACGTGGCCGTCGAGGACCGCATGCCGATCGGAGGGACTCTGATTCGTCGCCACCGATATCGAGTGGTCGGTCGGCGCTGGCCCACACGTGACCGGACCGATCGAAGACATTCTCGTCGCAATCGCCGGCCGCCACCTCATTGACTCCGAGCTCACAGGCGGCGGAGTCGACGTTCTCACCCAACGTCCATCACTGATCAGGTTTGCGCGCGAACGCGCAGGCAGTGCTGACGGGCGACGGCGACGTAGCACCCAGCCTGCATCCAACCTCACAACGGCCGCGGAGAGCGCACCGGCGGTGCCGGTGAGATCTCGATCGACCACGCCGTAGGCCTCGGCACGACCAGCACACCCTGACGTAGAGTCTGGCCATGACGTCAACACTGATTCGACAAGGTCTGCAGATCCCCAACTTCACCTATCCCGGGGTGAGCGCTGGGGACTTGTTCGAACGAATCGCCGCTATCGCAACCACGGCCGAAGCGAGCGGGTTCGACAGCGTCTGGGTGATGGACCACTTCTACCAGTTGCCCATGCTCGGCGAGCCGAACCAGGAGATGTTCGAGGCCTACTCGCTGCTCACCGCAATCGCAGCACGCACCTCCACCGTTCGGCTCGGCGCCATGGTCGGCGGTATGACCTACCGTAATCCGGCCTTCCTTGCAAAGACCGTCACCGGCCTCGATGTGATCTCTGGTGGCCGAGCGATTTGGGGCATCGGCGCCGGCTGGTTCGAGATGGAGCACGACGCATACGGATACGAGTTCGGTACGTTCACCGACCGATTCGAAAAGCTCGAAGAGGGCTTACAGATCGTGAAGAGCATGTTCGTCAACGACACCACTACGTTCGACGGCAAGTGGTTCCATGTGACCGATGCGATGAACGTGCCCAAGCCGGTACAAGCAGGCGGCCCCCCGGTGCTCATCGGCGGCAGCGGCGAGAAGAAGACGCTGCGGATGGTGGCTCAGTACGCCGACGCATGCAACGTGTTCGGTGAGCCCAGCGCTGTCCGCCATCTGATGGAAGTGCTCGACGGCCATTGTGACCGCTTGGGCCGTGATCCGAAGACGATCTGTCGCACCCGACTCGCCTCGCTCGTCGTCGGTCGCACCATGGAAGAGGCGCACGCAAAGATCGCAGGGCGCTTCGGTGGAATGAGCATCGACGACCTTCCCGCCGACATGCGCGCACGCGTACAGGCGATGTTCATCATGGGCGATGCGCCCGCGGTACAACAGCAGGTGCAGGAGTTGCTCGACACCGGTCTCGACGGCCTGGTGTTCAACATGCCCGATGCTCACGACCTCGAAGCTGTCGCGCTCGCCGGCGAGGTGCTGCGCCCGGTGCTTGGAACGTAGCGGTCGTAGCGGTCGTAGCATTGCGAGATGACCGCCCTCGACGACCTACCGACCACGCGGATCGTGCACGGGAGCTGTCACCACGATTGCCCAGACAGTTGTGGCTGGCTCGTCACCGTCGAAGAACGCGACGACAGCGACCAAGACGACAGCGAACGCGACGACACTGCGAGCGGCAGTGTTGCTGTGCAGCTGCGGGGCAACCCAGCTCATCCGTACAGCGCTGGCGAGTTGTGCCCCAAGGTGAACAGGTTCCTCGACCGTGTGTACAGCCCTGAGCGGGTCACCACACCGATGCGCCGAGTCGGGGCCAAAGGCGAGGGGCAGTTCGAGCCGATTACGTGGGACGAAGCACTCGCCACCATCGCGAGCCGGCTGCAGACGGTGATCGACACCAGCGGGCCCGAGGCGATCATGCCATACAGCAATGCCGGTAATCAGAGTGTGCTCGCGCTGATGTACTCGGAGCGATTCTGGAACCGGTTGGGGGGCACGCGGTTGGTACGCGCGTTGTGCGGCACGACGGTCGGTGCTGGGGTGCAGATGACCAACGGCACCACCCGTGGCCTCGATCCACAGGAGTTGCGGCACTCCAAGCTGATCATTCTGTGGGCCACCAACACTCGGCTGACCAACCGTCATCTCTGGCCGACCATCGAAGCCGCCATGGCCGATGGAGCACGCCTGATCGTCATCGACCCGATCCGCACCATCACGGCCGACTATGCCGACGAGTTCATCCAGCCTCTTCCGGGCACCGACATCGCGCTGATGTTGGCGATGATGAACGTGTTGATCGCTGAAGACCTGATCGATCACGCATGGGTCGCCGCACACACGCTCGGCTTCGAAGAACTCGCCGCTCACGTCGCCGAGTGGACTCCAGAACGTGCCTCCCAGATCACCGGTGTCGACGCCTCGGTCATCACCCAACTTGCTCGCGCTTACGGCACCACCCGCCCAGTCGCGATCCGAACGCTCATCGGTGCCGAGCATCACGAAAACGGCGCGATGTTCTTCCGCACCATGGCATGCCTGCCGGCACTGGTCGGCGCGTGGCAAGACCGCGGTGGCGGCCTGGCCCGCAGCATCGGGGTGTGGTCGGAGGAACTCATCGACTATGGCGCCCTCACCCAACCACAGCTGCTGGGCGACCGGTCACCACGGTGGCTCAACATGAGCCGGCTCGGCGAGGCGCTCACCGACCCCACACTTGATCCGCCTGTACAGGCCCTGATCGTGTGGGGTGCCAACCCGATGGTCGTCACGCCCAATGCCGAACTGATCCGCCGTGGACTCGAACGAGACGATCTGTTCACCGTCGTCCATGAGCAGTTCATCACCGACACGGCCCGCTACGCCGACATCGTGCTGCCAGCAACCACTCAGATCGAAGCCACCGACGTGGTCACCTCGTGGGGCCACCTCTACCTCGGATGGAACGAGGCGGCGATCGCGCCCGTTGGCCAGTGCGTCAGTAACAGCGAACTCCATCGTCGGCTTGCGTCGGCGATGGGCTTTACCGAACCGGAACTCTTCGAGGACGATCTCGCCGTGCTCAAAGCTGCGCTGCCCACAGTAGATCTCGATGCGCTCCGACGCGACGGGTTCATGCGCGTGCCCTACCCGCACGACGGTCGCCCATTCGGTGACGGCGTGTTTCCCACACGGTCGGGCAGGGTCGAGTTCATCAGCGAGACGTTGGTTTCGCTCGGCCAACCGGCGCTACCGACCTTCGTACCTCCGCACGAGTCGTTGGGTGGCGATCACGAACTGGCTCATCGGTTCCCGTTCCAACTCCTGACCCCGAAGCGCCACACGAGGTTCCTCAATTCCAGCTATTCACATCTCCCAAAGCACGGACCGTTGGAGGATGGGCCGTTCGTCGAGATCTGCCCATCCGACGCGGTCATCCTCGGCGTCACCGATGGCGACTGCGTGCAAGTGCGCAACGACCGCGCATTGCTGCGGCTGCCGGTACGAATCAGCACGCGACTCCGGCCTGGGGTCGTCGCGATTCCGTGGGGATGGTGGCAGCACCAACACATCGATGGTCGCGCCGCAAACTCGCTGACGAACGACACACTGACCGACTGGGGCGGAGGCGTTGCCTTCAGCGATACCCTCGTCGCCATTGAAACGACCTGATCACAGGACGATTTGACAGCCTGCGAGGAGTCGCAGCCGACTAGCCTTGCCACATGGCCGGCGACGTGATCTATGCATTTCGGGTGATGCGCCTGCCGCTCCTCGATGCGGGCGGCGCCGCCATCGGACGTCTGGAAGACATCGTCGTCATTCCTGGCCGTGTCGGTGAGGCCCCACGCGTGCTGGGTTTCGTCGCCATGAGCCAGCGCCGCCGGATCTTCGTCAATGCTGCCCGAATTGGGTCGCTCGACAACGAAGGTGCCCGACTACGTAGCTGGGATGTGGATCTCAACCCGTTCAAGCCACGCCGCGGCGAGGTGCTCATCGGGCGCGACCTCATCGATCGTAAGGTCGACGACGAAACCGTCAGCGACGTGGCGCTACGCGCTGCCGGCGACGGCCGCCAGACGTGGTGGGAAGTGTCGAAGGTCAGGTTGGCCCAGCGTTCCGCGCTTCGGCGTCGGCCGAGCTACCGCCTGCTCGATTACGACGAGGTTCCGAGCCTGTTCAGCATGCACGCCGGCGGCGAGATGGCGGTCGAGGCAGCTCGTCTACGCGATATGCACCCGAGCGATGTTGCCGGCGTGGTGCGATCGCTGCCGCTCGCGCATCGCAAGCAGCTTGCCGAAGCAATGGATGACGAGCGGCTCGCCGACCTGCTCGAGGAACTGCCCGAGGCCGAACAGTTGCGGATCATCGAAGGTCTCGACACAGAGCGCCTCATCAGCGTGCTCGAGGAAATGGAGTACGACGACCTGGCTGACCTTTTGGCCGAGATGCCGGGCGAGCAACGGACGCGAATTCTCGACGCGATGGACGACGAAGACGCCGATGTGATGCGACGGTTGTTGGCCTACCCCGACGGCACTGCTGGGGCGTTGATGACCCCCGACATCATCATTCTGGGGCCGACGGCCACCGTGGCCGAGGCGTTGGCCGAGATCCGCGACCCGGACTGGCTGGTGTCGATCGCCGCACAGGTATTCGTGGTGCAGCCCCCGTTCAAACCGCCGACCGGTACGTACCTTGGGGTCGTGCACTTTCAGCGATTGCTGCGTGAGATGCCCAGTACCGAACTCGGGCGGTGTACCGAACAGGAACCGACCATCACGCCGGACATTGCCGAGCGCGAGGTGGCCGAACGGCTGGCGAGTTACAACATGTTGTCGGTCGGCGTCTGCGACGAGGTAGGCCATCTGCTCGGGGCCATCACCGTCGACGATGTGCTCGACCGCGCGCTGCCTGCCGGGTGGCGCCAACGGCGTCGTTCCGGTGCGCCCGCCGCGGCAACAGCCAGGGTTCGGGGCCAAGCAACACGGCCGTCTACTGCGGAGTCGGGAGGTCAATCCCGATGACGCGGCACAACGACCTCACCACTCCTCGCCAGGCGCGACGCATCGGCGTTCACTACGACCCTGAAGCGTTCGGCCAGTTCAGCGAAACCATCGCCCGCACCCTTGGCACCGCGCGGTTCCTCGTGTGGCAGACCGCCTTTGTCGTGGTTTGGATCATTCTCAACGTGGCGTCGGCCGTGCTGCGGTGGGACAAGTATCCGTTCATTTTGTTGAACCTGTTCTTCTCGACGCAGGCCGCCTACGCAGCGCCGCTGATCCTGCTTGCCCAAAATCGACAGGAGCAACGCGACCGGGTTCAAACCGACAACGATCGGCACGTCGCTGAACGCACGCAGGCCGATACCGAGTTCCTTGCACGCGAGATCGCGAGCATCCGCCTGTCACTCGGCGATGTCGCCACTGGCACCGACGTTGCCGATCACATCGACCGGTTGGTCGACGCGATCGAGCGGATCAGTGTCCGTTTGGGCGAACTCGAGGTGCATGGCGCTCCGCACGACCCACTCGATCAGCCCCGCTACGACGCTTGATCACCCGATCGGGCACCTGGCTGCGCGCCGGTTCGGCCGGTGACATGGTCGACCAAGGCAAGTGTTGCATCGCTGAACTGCTCGGGATGCTGCCACATCGACACATGGTCGCCGTGCAATTCGATGACGTACGCGCTCAATGCGGTGGCCAGCGCGCGTTGCTTGCCTGGCAGTACCAACCGGTCGGCGGTCGTGATGAGCGATGCCGCCGGCACGCCGAGTCGTGTCGCCCACGGCCGAGCATCGTGGCGGCTGAGCGCATGACCAGCCTGAACGATGGAGCGGGCGTCACCGCGGCAGACCTCGGCCTCGATCCACGCCACGTAGGGCAGCAACGAGTGATCCGCCTCGAGGACGCGCGCCATGCCGAAATGCAGCCATCGTGGATACACCCACGAGCGGATGATCGGACCGAGCAGCCGTACTGCCCTCCACCGAAGGCGCTCGGTCCACGTCGACTTCCATTCGAGTGCTGTGGCCTGAACCACCAACCCCGATACGAGGCCCGGGTGGCGATGGGCAAGATGCATACTGATCGGGCCACCCATCGAGTAGCCGACGGTGACTACGCGATCGATGCCTAACGCTCGCACGGTTGCTGCCGCATCGTCGGCCACCTCTTCGAGCGAGAACGGTTGGGCCGAGCGAAGGCCTCGTCCATGCCCACGGTGATCGATAGCGACAAACGAGTAGTGCGCAGCAAGCGCCTGATATGCAGTGAAGAACTGCAAATCGGCGCTTGCTGTCCAACCGTGCAGCAGCAACAGCGTCGGCGCTGCGGGGTCGGGGTGCTGGTGCCGGCGGACGAACATCTCGCCGCGCCCGGGCAGCACCACGGTCTGGCCGGGCGGTACCCAAGGCATCGTCATCTCGGTCAACTTGTGCGGCGCCTGTTGTCTGTGTTCACCACGTGCCCGCCCGGGCAACGCCGGTGAACTCATGCAGCGCCAGGCCGAGACCGACCGCCCGGGAAAGCACCCAGTCGGTGATCGCCGAGTCGGTATCGGCCCCGGCAACTTGTAGCCCCGGGGCGATCCGTCCGGTAGCGCATGCTTCGGCAAACAGCCCGGCAACTGTGCCAGCAAGGCTGCCAGCCCTGCCGGCCGCACCGGCAATGTGTGTCATCCTCTCACCGCCAGCAAGGGCACCGCGCACCTCCACTCGGATCGCTCCAATGTCGCCATCTCGTCGCGGCGGCGTCAACATCGGCAGTCGGGCGGTAAGGCGATCACGGCGCGTCGCGGATACTCGCGCCGAGATACGTACCGCCTCGGGGAACGCAAGGTGTAATAACACCGGCTCGGCCAGTGATGCTCGGTAGCAGTCGACTGCACCGACCGGCTCGGGGAACCAGCACAACTCGCGACCGCTGCCCCCGGGACGCTCGACCCACTCACCGTCGTGCCAGGCCACCGACCGAGCGCCCAGCACGTCGTGATGTTGGCGCGCGCACTGCGGCCCACCCGTGCCATGCATCGCCACATGGATCTCGTCGGCTACGACCAGCTGCCCTGTCAGCCTCCTCGCCAGCAGCCCCGTGAGTCCGGGACTGAGTGCCGCTCCCACCACCAGGACGATCCCGGCGGTCTGGGCAGCAGGACCGAGCGAAATCAACTCGTCGACATCCTGACGATCATCACTAATACAAATGACGTGAACTCCGGCCGAGACGAGCTCGCCGGCGACAACCGCGTGCGGTGCAGGTCCGGCGAGCACGACCGCATCGCACACCTTGAGATCGTCGAGGTCGTCGACGGCGACCCCGCCGATGCGGCGGGCAGCACGGACCGCAACTCCGAGCTGGCTGTCGAACCATGCAACCCGCAGGCCCCGCCTCGTCAAGGCGCGTCCAACTGCCGCGCCGGTTACACCAGCCCCGACAACGCCGACGATGAGATCCGATTCGGCACCGCGTTGAGCGGCGTTCTCGCTCATGACGGGGGTGGAACCCGCATCTCTTGCCACCCACCCTCTTGCGGAGGGACACCGCCGCGGCCGCGCAACCGCAGCACGCCGGTGACCACACTGGCCAGCGAGATGGCAAACATGGCTCGCCGCAACAGCTTCACAAGCCCGATCGTACCAACCAACCGTCGCGAGGGGTGGCCGGGCCCGCCAGCTTTGGTCGTGAGATGTTGCTCAGCAACATCTCACGAACAAAGCATGGTTTGGATCTGGGAGCAGCGTTTAGCGGTCGCCTGCAACGACAAGTGCCGGCCGGGCCGCAGAGGACCCCGCCGCCTCGGCAGCTTTGCGTGCCTTTTTGAGTTTTGCCTCTGCGGCCTGTGTGCGAAATGCACCAGCGATTCCCTCGGGGTTCTTGATCGCCGTGAAGATCAGCAACACGCCTCCGATGAGGGCTTCCCAAGCACCAAGGGAGTGGATCAGCCTGCTGGTGGCGAAGAAGGCCACGCCCGACGCACCCGTGATCCCAGCGGTGACGGCCCCGCTGACGCTCGTGATGCCACCGAGGTACGCCACCGCGAGCGCGGTCAACGACGCGAACGTTCCATACGAAACGTCGGAAACAGTGCCGAATCGGTAGGCGATGAGGCAGCCGCCGACGCCGGCGATGAACGACGACAGTGTGAACACCAGCATCTTGCCGGACGCAACGTTGATACCGATCGCGCTGGCTGCACGTTCGTTGGAGCGGATCGCCAGCATCCGCCTGCCCGTAGCACTGCGCCTGATATTGACGACGAGTAGCCCAAGCAAGAAGGCTACGGCAACGAGAAAGATACCGAAGATCGGCCTCGAGGACTTCGAGCCGAGCACGAGTCCCATGTCCCAGGGTCCGAGCTTCGGATTCGGGACCTTTGCACCCGCTGTTGATGCGTCGCCGACGAATATCGGATTCTTGAAGAGGAATTCGGAGATGGCGACGCTTCCGGCGAGTGTGACGATGGCGAGGTTGGTACCTCGCACACGCAGCGCGGGGAGACCGAGGAGTAACCCGAACAGCGTTGCCAAGCACACGGCAAGAATCGGCGCGAACGGAAACGGCACGTGCCACTGCGTCGCCAATTTCGAGAGCGCAAATCCGGCAATACCCGCAAAGGCCATTTGCGCCAGCGATGTCTGCCCTCCGAAGCCGGTGAGTACGACCAGCGACAGCGCCAGCACTGACGAGATGACCGTGGTCATGATCGCCCCCCGCCACAGTGGCCCGAGGAACAACAGACCGGCGACGGCGAGGAGAACGGGCAACAGCACCGTGAGCGGCGTGACCTTGGCTTGGGGTACGGCTGGCAATTTCCAGTTGTCGACAGCGCCTCGATCGGGCAGTCGTTCGCCGAGCACGACCATCGCGATGATGATCACCAGGAACGGCAAGCCTTCGCGGGCACCGTACTTCGGAAACCAACTGACGTCGCCTTGCACCTTGGTGAAGGTGGACTGGACCATGCCGATTGCCAGTCCGGTGAAGACAGTTGGCCACACGTAGCGGAACTTGCCGATCAAGGCTGCTCCGAGGGCAGGGATCAGGAATCCGAACGTGAACACTCCGGAACTCAACTGGATCATCGGCGTCGCGAGAATTGCGATCAGCCCGGTAACCAGGGAAGCAATGACGAAACTGAGCCCTGCAAGAAAGTCGGGGGAGAACCCCAATAACACTGCCCCTTTTTCATTTTCCGCAGCAGCGCGGGTGACGAGGCCCACCCGGGTGTAACGCGATAATGCCCAGAGCACCGCACCGATGACGATGACGATCAACGCAAGCCACAGCCCATCACGCGGGACCGTGAGGTCCCGCGTGATGGTGACCGAGTTGCGGGGCAGGATCGGGCCGACCCGAATTGATGTCTTGTCTTCGAACCGGCGGTCGACGAGCGACAAGAACACGATCACCAACCCGATGCTTGCCACCACCTTGGCGAGCGCCGGAGCCTTTCGAAGCGGCCGGAACACCAAGAGATAGACGGTGAGCCCAACGAGCGCCGTGGTGAGCAATGCCAACAGCATTGCCCACCGGAAACCGACATCGTGGCCGAAGTGATACCTACCTGGCAGGCCAGGAATCGGGAATGGATATGCCCCGTTACGTAGATCGGCGTAGACGAACGCCGACCACATCGCCATCGCGCCGCAAGCGAAGTTCACGACGCCCGAGCCCTGGTAGGCAACAACCAACCCGAGCCCGAGCGCCGCAATGATCGCTCCAGCCCCGCTGCCAAGCAGCAGGTAGAAGAGGTAATCAATCATCCGAACAGGTATCCAACGACCACTGTGGTCACGGTAGGTACGGCAAGGCTGAGACGGCTTCTTGACCCTCGACGGTCTGCACGCTTCCGCCGGCCACATATTCAGCGACGGGGAAGGTGAACGAGCAGATGGTCGGGTACTTCGCAGAGTCACCGCAGTTGATCGCTGCCTGGCCTGGCCACAGTGTGAGACCCTTCGCGCTACCGAGGAAGTCGTACAGCGATTGCCCGGTCACCTCGGTGCCGTCAGCCGCCATGATGTCCGCATACAGCGCGAGCGACATCGTCTCGATGAGACCGAGACCGCCAAGACCCAACGCCGTGGAATCCACTTCTTCCGGTGCAACACCAAGGGTTGGCGCCAGGATCGTCTGCAGAATGTGCAGTTCTGGCGTGTCCTTCTGGGTCTGGATACCGACGAAGTTCCAGCCGAGTGCGTCGTCGCCGACCTGAGCGATCACGTCCTTGTCGGCGCAAATGCTCGTGGTGATGACCGGGATGGTGATTCCCAATGCTGCCCGCCCGCGGATGGTGCCGATGCAGCCAGCGTCGGAGTACAACGACACCAAGATGTCCGGGTTGTCCTTGGCGGCCTCACGCATGAGGCCCTGGTACCCGGCGTCGGTCTCGTTGTCGCCGCCCTTGACGGTGACGTGAGCGATACCGGCCACGTCCAACGCAGCAGTAAGCGCTGCTTCGGTGCCGTTGGCACCCGGGTTGTCGCTACTGACAATGCCAACGGTCTTGGCTTTGAAGTGGTCCTTGATGACCGCTGTCATGGCCGCCGTGGTGGTGGCGTTACCACCGGTGAGGAACAACGCCTTTGCGGTGTAGTCACCGGGCAGGATCGGGAGCACGCCGATGACCGGGATGTTCGCAGCTTCATAGGTGGCGTAATCGGGGAACAGATCGAGGCCGAGCATGACCAACTCGACACCCTTACCGGCCAGTTCCTGGGCGCACGCCTGCGATGTCTCGGGCGAGCCCTTCACCGTGCAGTTCTCGAACTTGACGACCCGCCCACCGTAACCGCCGTGCTCATTGAGGTAGTCGGCCGAAGCCTGGGCGTAGATGCGGATGTCGGGGAAGTCCAAGCCCGGCGTACCCTCGGAGTTGACGAGACCGATCACGATCGGATCGCCAGTGGCGGGGCCGAGATCAGGGAACGCTTGTCCTAAGTTAGCCGGCGTGGTATCGGCGGGTGTGGTGTCGGCTGCGGCCGTGTCGGCTGGCGTTGTGTCGACCGCTGCCGTGTCGGCGGTTGCCGTGTCGGCGGTTGCCGTGTCGGCCGGGGCGGAGGCGGGCGGCTCAGTGGCAGCGGGCTCGGTGGAGGGCGCTTCAGTGCCGGCCGGCGCAGCCGTAGTGGCGGCGGTGGTTGCGGGTGCTGCGGCCTTGTCGCTGCTGCACGAGGCGGCAATGAGCCCCGCAGCAGCAAGGCCTGCGAACCACGATGCGCGGCGTCGTGTACGACGTGATGAACTACTGACGGAATGGTGCATGGTTTCCCCCTTGTCGTGACGTCGGCGGTGCCGAAGTCATTCCCCTATGGATCATTTTCTCACACTTGCGTGACTGTGACCTACTACCTACCTGTACCCCACTACCTACCTGTACCCCAGACACTGTCTATCGCTGACCGGCTGCCCCAAAAGAACTGGACCGACCGTATTCGTTCGGCGAGCCCCAACTCACCGCTTGCACTTGCTGAGGATGGCGTGCTGGCCTACGACACGGCACCCGGTGACCGGGCCCACATCAACCCGGCGTCGAAGCTGAGCGTGTAGTCGGGAACGAACTCGATGACCACCCGGTGGGGCGAATCGAGAAAGGACTGAAACGTGGCTGCGGCCTTGGCATCGTCTGGTCGCAGCGCATGCGAGAACTCCGGGTAGAACCAGTCTTTGGTGGCACGGTCGTCGTGAACTATGCACGAACCTTTGTAGGTGACGGTCTTGCCGCCGCCCATCCGTGAGCCGGTGCTGTTGATACACAGCGAGGCTCTCGGGAAGCGGCGGATGGCCGAAATCCGGGCCCGACGCTCGGCCGCAGTCAGCCAGAACTTTCCGTTCTTTGGCAGGTACGACATGACCACACCGAATGCTTCCCCGGCAACGTTGGTCCACATGAACACGCACTCGCGTTGGGTGTCGACCAGTTGTTGCTCGAGTTCGGCAGTGAGCGCGCACTCGGTGAGATCCTCGTAGTCATCGGCCATGAACGGAAGGTAGCACGTCGCCCCTACAAAATCTACTACCGGTAAATTTCTGCTCAGGTGACGGGGTCGAGACCCATTGCGCTGCCGGCGTTGAGGTCGTCGACCGCAGTGAACGTGCGACGCACCAGTGCGTCGAACAACGCCGCGCCGCGCTCGTTTGCCGGGTTGATCGTGAGCAGACTTGCCCCGAACGACACGGCGTAGAACATTAGACCCTCCACATAGCCGCGCCGAACGGTGTCGAGCGTGACAGCGTCGGCGGGGACTCCGGCGGCGTGCAACCCGGTGACGTATCGCTCGATCAATGCATCCTCATGCTCGCGCCGCATCTCGGTGGTGAGGTTGTTGGCGCAGAAGTAGACGAGGTCGGCCTGACCAGGAGCACGCATCGACATCTGCCAATCGATCACCGCCACGCTGCCATCATCGAGGAAGAACAAGTTGTCGAGCCGGAAGTCGCCGTGGGTGATCGTGACAGGCTCGTCGAAGTGCCCTGCGATCCACTCGGGGATGCCTTCGACGAACTGCTCGCACCACCGCAGGCAACGCTCGGGGAGTTCGTTGCCGTACCGCTCGAGGAACAGCGGCCAACCAATCGCAAAGGTGTCACCGAGCGACAGGAGCGACGGATCGTCGAGACCCGGCAGCCAGTCCCATTCACGCAGGTTCGGGTGCTCGAACCACGCGGCATGATGACGTGCGATCACGTCGATCGATCGCTCGGCTTGGTCGAGCGTAGCGCCGGCAACGTGGTCGCCCGGCTTTGCCGGCGCCAGGTCTTCCAGCACCAGACACGGGGGCTCAGCGATGTTGACGAACGCCCGAGGCACCCGAATGTTGAGTAGCGGCGCCACATCTCGGTAGAAGCAATGCTCACGTTCCCAGACCCGCATCGTCTGGCCGATGAACTGCCCGCCGGGATCAGCGGTCGGCAGTTTGACGATGACCGAAGCGGGCGCGGATGGGTCAGGAGACGTCAACGTCACCCGTGCCAACAACCCCATGAACCCCTCGCCGGCGGCAATCGGGTTGACCTCGATGGCGTCGATCGGAACGCCCAACACCTCGGCCAACCAGTCGACAGTGACTTCATCCAACATTCGCGGAGTCTCGCTCATCGGCGCGACCATACTTGCGACGCAAAGCCGGATCGACGGTCGGACGCAATTAGGGCCCGGCGAGGCCCGACCACAACAACTCGGCGACCTGTTCGGCGAGTAGCTCTGCCGGCCGATCCATCTCGGTGATCCACCACAGCGAGACGAGGTGCAACATCCCGATCACCGCGTACGCCCATGGTACCGCGACCGCTGGATCAAGGCCTTGGTTGGTTCGCCACGCCGCTAGCTGCTGGGCCATCGGCGTGGTGGAACGCTCTGCAAGGTACAGCGTGCGCCTTGGAGTGTCGGCGGCGGTGCCACCGGTGACATAGAGGAACAGGTCGCGATGCTCGGCCAACGTGGACAGGTTCGCTTCCACGAACGCGGTCAACATCGCCCGCCCGTAGGCAAGGTCTCCTATTGCGGCACCCGCTGCTATGACCAACCGGGCGGCAAGCCGACGCGAGAGCGCGTCGGCGAGATCGGTCCGCCCGCCGACGCGGGCATAGACGATCGGTTTCGTCACCCCGGCTTCGAGTGCAATTGCATCGAGTGAGACCCCTGCGCCGTCGCGGCGGATGACCCGTTCGGCCGCGTCGAGCACCAGTCCGCGGTCGACCACGCGCCGTCCCCCCGACGGACGACCGGGACGACGACCAACGACAACAGTCACCCGATGAGTGTGCCTGCCGTCAGGAGTGATGCAACCATTGACAGTCAGGTCCCGTCCGGTCGCCGGTGGATCCGGTCGGCCAACTCTCACCCAAGCCCGACGGTGAGCAATACTTACCCACCGTAACTTTGGTATCGATCGATAGACGATCCACCTGGCATGCACCCACGAATGCACCCACGCATGCACCCACGAATGAACCCACGAATGAACCCACGATGGAGGAAGACCCGGCATGAAATTCGGTTTGGCATTTGCGAGCAGCATCGGTATCGAAGGCGACGAAGCACTCGACATCTGTCGCCGCGCCGAGGCCGTTGGTTTCGAGTCGGTATGGGGTGGTGAGCACGTTGTACTGCCAACGACGATCGAGTCCCCGTACCCGTACACCGCCGATGGCAAGATTCCGGCCGCACCCGACACGCCGATCCCCGACCCGTTGATCTGGTTGGCGTTCGTCGCCGCTGCAGCGCCGACACTGCGACTCGGCACGTGCATCCTCATCGTGCCCCAGCGCAATCCGTTGGTGTTGGCCAAGGAGCTCGCGACGCTCGACCGCCTGTCGGGCGGACGCGTCGAACTCGGCCTCGGTGTCGGCTGGATGCGCGAAGAGTTCGATGCGCTCGGCGTTCCGTGGGAACACCGTGGCGCGCGCAACGACGAATACGTCGCCGCGATGCGCGCACTGTGGGCCGGACCCCACGCAGAGTTTCACGGCGACTACGTCGACTTCGCGCCCGTTACCTGCAGCCCTCGCCCGGTGCAGGCAAGCATCCCGATCCTCGTCGGCGGCGATACCCCGGCAGCGCTACGCAGAGCCGTGCGAATTGCCGACGGCTACTTCCCCGGCGAGGGTGACGCCACTCGCCTCGGGAGCCTCATCTCCGAGCTGCGCATCGCATCGGAACAGTTCGGACGCAATCCCGATGAGATCGAGATCAACGCGATGTTCGGGGCACAGATGGCCGATCCCATCGCCGGAGCGGAGCAACTGCGCGAGCTCGGTGTCGGGCGGGCGATGATCCCAGCGTTCTTCTTTGCCGGACCGGGCGGACTCGACCGCCTCAGCGAATTCGGGGAGCGGGTCATCCCGGCAGGCGGCCGCTGATGAAGGACCGCTGGATCACGGACTGGCCGACCAGCCAACGGTTTCCGCACTACACGCGGGCCAACGCCGGCGAGGTGTTGGCCGACCCAGTCAGCCCACTCGGCTGGTCGTTCGGCTGGGACGGCGGCATCATCGCGGGATACAAAGCCGGACTGATTCGCTGTGGCGCGTACGAAGACAGCGACTTCGACGCTGACCACCCCGAATCGGTGGCGTGCTTCGGTGGCTACCTGTACATCAACCTGTCGGCAATCCGGATGCAGGGTGCGCGTAACCCTGCTGCCACGGTCGAGATCCTCGACACAGCATTCTTCGGCGACCACCCTGATGTCCCGCCATACGTGGCCCACCCGAACGACGACAAGCCGCACCTGCTTCCAGCGATCGCGGCTCATACCGCATGGGTGCTCGGCGGCACCGGCTGGCCCGAACTCGCCGACGACAAGGCTGCGGCCGAGGCCTTGCGACAGAGCCGTGGAGATCTCGGCCGACTCACCGATGTCGAACTTGTTGCACGGGCGCGCACCGTGCAAGCGCAGTTGCCCCACCTGTTCTCACAACACGTGGTTTCGGGTACCAGCGCCGCCGTGGCGCCAGGCCTGTTGGGCGTAGTCGCAGTCGCGCTCGACGAACCGGGCTTGCCGATGACCTTGCTGTCAAGCATCGGCGCTGTCGACTCTGCCGACGCGAACTACGCGCTGTGGGATGTCTCGCGCATCGTTCGCGACGATCGGGCTCTCACCGCCGCATTCGACGCGGGGCTCGACGACGTGCTCGCTCGCTGCACATCACCACAGTTCCTTGCGGCGTGGGACGGGTTCATCTACGAGTTCGGCTCACGCGGCAGAGATGAATGGGACCTTGGCTCACCGACCTGGGAGACGCACCCTCGGCTCGCGCTTGGCGCGCTCGACCGAGTGCGATTGCAGGCCGACTCCGAATCCCCCCGGCTGCGCAACGCCGCTCGGGCCGATGCACGAGACGCGTTGATCACGAGCGCTCGGCTACGTCTTGCGGGCAACCCCGAGGTGCTGGGCCTCCTCGAAGCCGGCCTCACTGCGAGCGCGATGATGGCTCACCGTGAACGCACGAAGACCACGATCGTGCGAGTGCTGCACGAGGCGCGGATGGCATTTCGCGAAGTGAGCAGGCGACACGGGGATGTGCAGTTGGTTTTCCAGTTGCTCGACAGCGAGCTCGATGCGTACGTGGCCGACCCTGGTTCGTTCACACAGCCCCTCACTGCCCGACGTGGCGAATGGCTCGAACTGTTCGATCTGCAACCACCGTTCATCATCGCCAACGCCAGCGTGCCGCCGCTCGGGCAATGGCTTCGCCGAGATGCTGCTGCCGCCGATCATGTCGTCGTCGCGGCCATCGTGGGTGACGTACTGTCGGGTGTGTCGGGTTCACCGGGCAGCGCCCGCGGTATCGCCCGTGTCGTGCTCGATCCGGGCGACCCACGCGATCTGCAGCCTGGCGACGTTCTCGTCGCTCCGTGTACCGACCCGAGTTGGACGCCGCTGTTCATGTCGGCCAGCGCAGTCGTGGTCGATGTCGGCGGACAGATCAGCCATGCGGTGATCGTCAGCCGCGAACTGGGTCTGCCCTGCGTGGTGTCGGTCACCGACGGCACCCGGCGGATTCCCGATGGTGCGCTCATCCACGTCGATGGCACCGCCGGCACCATCACCATCATCCAGACAGGAAACCCGACATGAATCTCGCGACCAGCCCTGAAATACAAGCCGACTATCCCGCGCCGAGCGAGTTGTTCAGCCTGCGCGGCGACGTCGCTGTGGTCACCGGAGGCGGGCGCGGCATCGGCGAAGGCATTGCCCGCACCCTTGCCAGTGCCGGCGCACAGGTAGTTGTGGCCGCACGTCGCGTCGATGAAGTCGAGGCGGTTGCAGCCAGGATCCGCGAGGACGGCGGCGAGGCCATCGCCGTTGCCACCGATGTCACCGACGACGACGCGGTTGACCAACTCGCGCAAGCTGCGATCGCAGCGTTCGGCAAGGTGTCGATCTGGGTGAATAACGCTGGCGGTTCCGCAGCGCGGATGCCGATGACCCAACTCAGCCGCCAACAGTGGGACGACTGCATCGCGCTCAACCAGACCGCTGTATGGGTCGGCATCACTACTGCGGCGAAGTACATGGAGACCGGATCGATCATCAACGTGTCGTCCGGTGCGGGCTTCGGTCCGGTGCCAGGCAGCGGCCATTACGCAGCAGCAAAGGCCGCAGTCAATTCGCTCACCCAGACCGCGTCGGCCGAACTCGCGCCGCGGATCCGCGTCAACGGCATCGCGCCCGGCGCCGTACCAACCGAGATCTTCATGAAGGCACTCGGGCTCGAAGACGACGACGATCTTGCCGCAGCGGAGACTGCCTGGAACATTCCGATGGGGCGCTTCGGTACACCGCTCGACATGGGCGCCGCCGTACTGTTCTTGTGCTCGCCGGCAGCGAAGTGGATCACCGGTGAGATGATTCGGGTCCGAGGGGGCGTCAAGTAACCATGATCGAAACACGTGAGACGTTCTGCCGATTCTGCCACGCAGCCTGTCCGATCGAGGTCGACGTCGAGTTCAACGCTGGTGCGGTCACAGGCGCTGGCGCAGGCGCAGGCGCTCGCGTTGAAACAGCGGTCGCCGTGCGCGGCATCCCCGACGACCCGCTGTTCGAGGGGTACACGTGCATCAAGGGGCGCCAACTCGCGGATCAACATCACGCACCGGATCGACTGCGCGCGCCACTGCGCCGGGACAGCCATGGCACGTTCCAACCGACTACGTCAGGCGACGCCCTCGATGACATCGCCACGCGCATCGGCGAAATCATCGCCCGCTACGGGCCGCGCGCCGTGGCGAGCTATACCGGTACGGGAGCGTTTCAGAACTCGATCTCCATGCCGGCCACCGTTGCATTCCACGCCGGCATCGACTCACCGTCGTTCTACACGTCGATCACGATCGACCAACCCGCACACCTCACCGCCCGCCTGCGAATGGGGGCATGGGAAGCAGGGTGGCAGAACTTCCGTGACGCCGACGTACTGATGGCGATCGGGTACAACCCGCTCGTGTCGTCGTATGCGCCGTCCGGCGGGCTGCAGGGCACGAACCCGTTCGTCACCCTCCGACGCGCCAAGGCTCGCGGAATGAAGCTGATCGTGATCGATCCACGGCGCAGCGAACTGGCCACATCGGCCGATGTCTGGCTGCAAGTGAAACCTGGTGAAGACCCGACGCTGTTGGCCGGTCTCATCAACGTGATCCTCTCCGAGCGTCTCCACGACATCGACTTCTGCAACGAATGGGTCGCTCAACTGGGTGAGCTCACCGCTGCGGTCGCGTCGTTCACACCCGAGGTCGTGTCGGCGCGCTGCGAGGTCGATGCCGACCTGGTTGTCGAAGCGGCGCGTCTGTTTGCGGCCGGCCCTCGCGGTACAGCCGGGACGGGCACCGGGCCCAACATGGCTCCACACAGCACCTTGATGGAACACCTCGCGCTCACGCTCAACGCAATCTGCGGACGCGTCAACCGTGAGGGTGACCGTCTGGAGAGCGGCAGCTTCCTCAACCCTGGCGATACCCGCCGTGCCCAGGTGAGTGCACCCAGCGATCCGGCACCGGGAACCCCGCACCGGGTGAAGGGCCTCAAGGGAATGCCCGGCGAGATGCTCACCAACGTGCTGGCCGAAGAGATCATGGAGCCCGGCGAGGGCAGGGTCCGGTGTCTCATCGTGTGCGGCGGTAACCCCGTGGTCGCCTTTCCGGATCAGCACAAGACCATCGCCGCGATGCGCGATCTCGAGCTGCTGGTGGTGATCGACCACCGGATGACCGCCACGGCCGAACTGGCCCAGTATGTGCTGCCACCGCGCCTCGAACTCGAGCGCGCCGATGTGCCAACGGTGATGGACCGTCGATTCGCTGCGCCCTATGTGAGCTACACGCCGGCGGTGCTGGTGCCCGAGGGCGACCTACTGTCGGAGTGGGAAGTCTTCGCCGGGATCGCGGCCCGACTCGGCACAAAAATGCCGCTGGCGGGCGGAGATCTTCCACTCGACGGCACTGCCAACGATGAGATGATGCTCGATCTCGCTTACGGAAATTCCCGAATGCCGATGGCTGAGATCCGGTCCAAGCGCAGCACCATCCAAGAACACCTGGCAATCACGGTGATGGCCGCCACCCCCGGTCCACACGCCAGATTCGCCGTCGCACCACCCGATGTGATCGCTGAGCTCTCGGTTGTCTCCACCGAACAAACCGGTGCCGAGGTGATCGACGGGTTCGATCCCGATTCGTTCCCATTCCGGCTCATCAGCCGCCGGTTGAAGCACGTGCTCAACTCACTCGGTCGTGAACTTCCGGGCCTCGCCCGCGTGGGCACCACCAACGCCGCCTACATGCACCCCCATGACATGGCTGTGATTGGCGTGGAGACCGGTGACCTGATCGAGATCTCCTCACCATCCGGGTCAATCATCGGGGTCGCAGAGTCGAGCGACACGATCAAACGCAACGTCGTGTCGATGGCCCACTCGTGGGGCGGCTCGGTCACCGACGAGCACGTTCGCGAACATGGCAGCCCGACCAATCGGCTGTGTACCGTCGACAGCGGCTACGACCCGCTCAATGGGATGGCTGTCCAGAGCGCGATACCGGTCAGCATCCGCCGTCACGAACCCGTCCAGCCGCAGCCGCAACCGGGCCGCCGGGTAGCTTCCCCCTAAACCGTCCAAGGAGACAGACATGATCATCATCGCCGGCACCATCGATCTGGCCGACCCGTCCATGCGCGACGAGGTGCTGGCCGCCTCGATGCCCTTGCAAGCGGCCCCGCGCAACGAAGAGCCAGGCTGTGAGGCGTACTGCTTCGCAGCCGACCCCGTGGTCGAAGGCCGGATCCAGGTGTACGAACTGTGGACCGACGAGCAGTCGCTCGCCGCCCACTTCAAGCATCCGAACTACATCAACATGGGTGCCTTGTTACGCGGTTCGGGCCTGAAGGGCGCCGACACGAGGAAGTTCCGCTGCGACCACGCGGAGCCCGTATACGACAACACGATGACGCCACGCGCCGACTTCTTCAACGTCTGAGCCGAAGCACTGCCGACAGTCGGCCGTCGTTGCCGAATCAGACGGCTTCGTGGTTGGCGACCGAAGGTTTCTGACAGAGCCGACGCTGCTGGTCGGTCATCTCAGCGATCGTCTCAGGACGGCATGGCGGCTCACGGCCCCACGACACCGGACCGGGTGCGTATTTGTAGAGCAACGATCGACGCTCGTGTGCTCCAGCCCACGGCAGGGTGCCGTGCGTCAGTGCCTCGCAGAACACCACGAGATCACCGGCCATCATCGGTACCTCGGTGACCAGTTCATGGTCGAGACCGATGCCGGCGGGGAGTGGAAAGTTCCCTGTATGCGATCCGGGGACGCAACAGAACCCGCCACCACCTACTGGGTGGTCGACGAGCGCCCACTGCACCACCATCAGGCCCGTACGAATGTGGCCCTGCTTGACGAGGTAGTACTGCGACGGGTCGAACGGGGTGCCACCGCCGTGGAGTGTCAGCCCACTCGTACCGGGTGCCATCACGATCCCGTAGGCATGGTCGAGTCGAACCTGCGCACCACACAATTCGCGGATCACATCAAGGATCGCAGGATCATCGATGAGGTCGCGCATCAGACCCCCAGCATCGACGATGCGATCGAACCGCTGGGACTGGATCGATGTACCCGCCGGCGGCAACCGCAAGGCATCAACCTCAATCTGTAGACGTCGCAACTCGCCCTCGCTCAGCACGTTTCGCCGCACCACGTAGCCACGCACGTCAAACGTGTAACGCTCTTCGTCCGTCAACGGGCCGTGCACCACTGCCCCAGTCTGACCGAGATGGAACACGGTATCGATGCCATCAGCATGGAACGTTGATCTTGAGCCCGACGTAGAACGCGTCGTAGCCGGCGGTCTTGCGGTTGGCGGAAGCCAACGCCTCGACAGTGGTGTTCAACTTGGTGGCGACGCGGGTGGGAAAATCCCCCGCCGCAACGGTGTACGTGCCGCACCCGGCACCGTTGCCGGCAGCGGCCGAAGTGGCGATCGAAGTGCCCGTGGCCGGGTCGCCACTGGCCGGGTCGCCGGCACCAACAGCGACGGAGATGGCAGGATCCGGCGCCGTGGTCGGCACGGGCACGAGTACCGATGGTCCTTCAGGCACCCTCGCACCAGCAGGGATACGGATCGTCGTGCCGGGCACCGGCCACTCGGGCACGACACCCTTGTCCGTCGTCCAACCGTTCAACGCAACGAACTCATCGAAGTTCACGCCGAACCGGTCGGCCACGACAAACGGGTAATCGCCCTCCACGACGACATAGGTTGCCTCGCCGAGAAGTATCGATCCCGGTTCGGGCGGCAGCGTAGTGGTCGGCGGAATCGTGGTGGTCGGTGGCGGAAGCGTCCGGTACTCAGTGGCGACCACCTCGCCGTCGGTCACCGTGGCGGTCGACGATCCGCATCCGGCGAGCCCGAATGATGCGGCGGCGGCGCCAATCACCACCGCTGCCCACGTCACCAACTTCACCACCGCCACCCGGTCGAACCACCACGATCTCACGGCAAACAACGTAGTTCCCAGGGAGATCCCGGCATCGTCAAGGGCGGCCGGAACCTGTCCGCCACGGTTGGTGGTGTGTTCGGCACGATGGGTCACGCTCAGGGGGTTGGCCTTCTTGCGATTCTCTGCGTAGTCACGCTGGCTGCGACAGCGGACGCAAGCTCCATCACATCGATTGAGCGCGACGCGCCCGCACGTGCCGACGCCGACGCGCACAGGCTCGATGATGCCCTGACCCCGCCGACCGCACCATCACCCACGACCGCACCATTGCCCCCAACCGCGCCTGTACCCGCCAACGCGCCTGTACCCGCCAACGTCCCCGTCGGCCAGGACTGCACCATCGGCCATGACTGCACCATCGGCTGCGCCGGCGCCGTCGGCTCCCGCTGCGACGCGCTCGGATCGACTGCGCTGGCTCGGTGGTGACTGGTTCGTGTCGGGCGTCAACATCGCGTGGTTGACGTGGCCGTGGGAGGCTGGTCATGGCGACTTCGGGGGTGGCGCTGTCGACGGTGTCGTCTCCCGCCATGATGAGCTTGCTGCAGCGTTCGCTCAGGTGCAGGCCGCGGGTGTTCATCTCATCCGCTGGTGGACGTTCGAGCAGAACGCCTGGCCGGTGACTCGCGATTCCAACGGCCGGCCGACGTCGCTGAACCCGGTTGTCTATGCCGACTTCGATGCTGCCGTGGCATTGGCCGATCAGTACGACCTGTACATCGATTTCGTGCTGTTCGGCAGCGGCGACGACTACCCCGCCTCGTGGCGCACCGATCCGGCGCAACGAACGCAAATCGGTGTCGTGCTCGGCCCACTGTTCGCTCGCTACAAGGACAACCCGCAGGTTCTGGCGTGGGAGATCTTCAATGAGCCCGAATGGAAGATCTGGAACGCCCCGGTCGTGCGCGCAGATGATGTGAAGGCGATGGCATCGGCCGTGATTGCCTCGATTAGAGCGAACGCTCCGAACACGTTGGTCACGGTCGGTTCGGCCTTGGTCGATGGCTACAACTCGTCACAACCGGGCATGTCGATGTGGGCCGATGTGGATCTCGACTTCGATTCGCCGCACTGGTACGACCAGCACACTTCGCCGACGAGCATCTGCGCGCTGTGCACCACCGCCGGTGAACTGCGGACAAGGCATTCCATGTCGAGACCGATCATCATCGGTGAGTTCGAAGAAAACCATGGCACCACCGATTTCAACGTCGCCCACCTGGAGCAGTGGTACGCGAAGGGTTACGCGGGTGCTTGGGGATGGTCGCTGTTCCCGCAGTACACAGGCGACGGCTTCACCACTGATCTGGCCGCCTGGGCCACCTTCACCGCCCGCCACCCCGACATCGGACCGCGCGCCCTCGCCCCTTGACCTTGTGCTTGAAGCGTCGGGACCGCTGAGCTTCAGTAGCTCCAGTGTCCGATAGCACCGGTCATCGGATGTTCTGCAACCATCAGTCGATGGTCGCTATCAACCGCCGTGTCGTGCTCGTCCGTCGTCCGCAAGGTCAGGCGACACCTGACTGCTTCTCGGTCGAAGAGACTCCCCTACGGGAGCTCGAACCTGGTCAGGTGCGAGTCGCGGTCGAGTATGTCTCCGTCGATGCCGGGACCCGCACGATGCTGCGCGGCGAGGGTTTTCATCAGCAGGTTGGCCTTGGCGAGACCATCCTGGCGAGCGGCGTCGGACGCATCATCGAGACCGCAGCCGACGGGTGGGAGATCGGCCAGGCGGTCAAGGGCGGGCTAGGAGTTCAGACCATTGCCACGGTCATGTCGTCGGCAGTTCGCCCGATCGACAGTGCAACTGGGCCACTCAGCCTGCATCTCGGAGCGCTGTCGGCCTCGACAGGGGCAACGGCCTGGATCGGTGTCCGCAACATCGGCAAACCTCAACCTGGAGAGACGTTCGTGGTCTCCGCAGCTGCCGGCGCAGTTGGTTCGATCGCCGGTCAGATCGCCAAGTTCGACGGTGCCCGGGTGATCGGCATCGCCGGCGGACCGGACAAAAAGGCGTACGTCGTCGACACTCTGGGCTTCGATGCCGCCATCGATTACAAGAACGAAGATGTGCACGCGCGCTTGCGCGAGTTGTGCCCCGACGGCGTCAACGTGTTCTTCGACAACGTCGGTGGGCCGATCCTCGATGCCGTTCTCGACAACCTTGCGATGCACGCAAGGGTGGTGATCTGCGGGGCCATTTCCCACTACGACGACATGGACAACATCACCGGTCCGTCGCTGTACTTGCGACTGGCCGAACGCCAGTCACGAATGGAAGGCTTCGCGTACTTCCACTTCCCCGACAGCATCGGTCCCGCGACCATCGAGTTGGCAGAAGGGGTCCGCGACGGATCACTCACGTCAACCGAACATGTCCTCGACGGGATCGAGCGTTACCCGGAAGCACTCCAGTTCATGTTCAACGGCGGCAACACCGGCAAATTACTCGTCAAGGTCAGCTGAGGAGGCGACCTCGACGGTGCACCGAATGCCCGGGGCCGCGGCATCAGAGGGCTGGTCGGAACTAGCACCAGCGGGAGTGCCAGCAGATCATCGATTGCCGAGTGGAAGCGGCGAGCTGTCAGGTCACCGACCGAGTTCGGTCCGCCTCGAGACAGGTCATCTGCGTTATGCCACGTGGGGGATTGGTTGGGGTGGCGGCGGGCCGATGTATCGCGCGCTCGGTCGGATGATCTTGTTGTCCGCCGCTTGCTCGAGCATGTTCGCGCACCAGCCGATGACCCGGCTTGAGGCGAAGGTGGGCGTGAACATCTCAGGCGGGATTCCGCACAGTTGCATCACGACACCGGCATAGAACTCGACATTGGTGCGAAGCTGACGTCCGGGCTTCATACGCAGGAGCAGGTTGATCACACCTGCTTCGGTTGCTTCGGCGAAGGCGACGAACCGACGGGAATCTTCATCGTCGGCGAGTCGTCTGGCGATGCCGCGCAGCATCACCGACCGAGGATCATCGGTCTTGTACACGGGGTGGCCGAATCCCATGATCTTGTCGCCGCGTTCGATCATCGGGGCCACCACCTCGTCGATGTGCTCAGTGGAACCAATCTCGTCCAACAGTGCAAGGGCCCGGCTGGGTGCGCCGCCGTGTAGAGGTCCACTGAGCGCCCCGATGGCGGCCACGACACATGCACCCATGTCGGCACCGGTTGAGGCCACCACCCGCGCCGTGAACGTGGACGCGTTGAACCCGTGATCGGCTGTGGAGATGAGGTAGCTCTCCAACGCACGGGCATTCGCCGCAGACGGGTCCGTACCGTGCAGCATCCACAGATAGTTGGCCGCATATCCGAGGTCAGCGCGCGGCGGCACCACCGGGAGTCGGCGGCGCAGACGGTGCAGCGCGCACAGGATGGTCGGCGTGACGGCACACAAGAACAGCGCGTCGGCGCGACGCTGAGACGTGTGGATGTCGATCACGGGGCGGAGTTTGCGTTCGGCCGCAGCGAGTGAAAGCGCTGTGCGGAGACCCTCGAGCGGTTCGCTCACCGATGCAATCGCTGGGAGGAGTTCGTGGATCGCCAGCGTGATCGTCCGCAGTGGGATCGTCTCGGTGAGGAACCGTTGCCGTTCGATTTCTGTCGCAGCCAGCGATCCGTCGATCATGAGCTGCCAGACGTCTTCGAGTGTGCGCCGTTCGGCCAGTTCAACGGCGGAATACTGGCGGTAGTGGTAGAAGCCCTCATTGCCGCGTACGTCGCCTACCTCGGTGTCGGCAACGACGACCCCCTTCAATCCGCGGGGCACCTCCGCTGGCCCGATGGACGCGACGCGCATCAGATCGCGCAGTGACACAACGCCAACTGGGTGTCCATGATCGGTGACCGGCATGTGGCGATAGCCCCGCTCGCGCATCGTCGCCAAGGCACTGGGGAGTGTGGTGGTGACATCGATCGAGTCCACCGGGGCCGTCATCACCTCGGAGACAAGAGACGTAGCCGCCCCAGAAGCTGCCGCTCGTAGCACGTCGCGCTCGGTCACGATGCCGATGGCGCGGCTGCCCTCCATGACGACCACGGACCCAACGCGATGGTCGTGCATGCGCTTTGCAGCAACGCGCAGCAGTTCACCGGCAGTCGCAGTGACAGGGGGACTGGTCATCAGGGAATCGATCGTGGACATACCTCAAGTCTGAGCTGGCCTCACCACTTGGTCAATGTTGATTATGATCAACGCTGTGCAGTGGCTGACCACCCCTCAGGCCGCGCATCGCTTGGGTGTGAAGCCCGCCACCCTCTACGCCTACGTGAGCCGAGGGCTACTGCACAGCCACCGTGATGCGGACAGTCGCGGAAGCAACTTCGACTCACGCGAGGTAGAAGCGCTGGCCGTACGCGGCCGCCCACGGGTGTCGAGCAGGCTGCCGAACTGATCTGGAGCGGCGAACTGCCGACCGGTCATGCCCCGTGGGCTGGCGACCGGATCGACGTTACTGCAGAGCGGATCAGTGACCGGATCCACCTCGTCGCCGCGCACACCGCAGTCGGAGCGAGCCATACGCTCGATCAGGTAACGGTAACGGGCCAGGGCCGGCACCTGGTTGCGACACTGATTGAATCGCTACCGATCGCCGGAGACGGCCGTTGCCCACGATTGGTGCTGCCCGATGGTCGTGAACTCCGCGCCAGCATCGCTGGTCGCCTGTGGGCGCGCCTGACGCCTCGTCGCGCCACGCCTGCGCTGATCGCCACCCTGAACGCTGCGCTTGTGTTGCTGGCCGATCACGAGATGGCTGCGTCGACGCTCGCCGCTCGCGTTGCGGCGAGCACCCGGGCCAACGCACATGGCGTGGTGGCTGCAGGCATGGGAGCACTGAGCGGGCCGCTTCACGGTGGCGACAGTGTTCGCTGCCGACTCGTGCTCGCCCGCCTCGCACACGCACCCGTTGCGGATGTGATCGCTGAAGCGCTGGACCGTTACGGCCATCTGCCAGGTTTCGGACAGGTCATCTATCCACAGGGCGATCCGCGAGCCGTGGTGGTGTTGGACATGCTGCGTGCTACAGGCCAACACCCAGGGTTGGATCTCGTCGAGCAGTTCATCGCGTCTGCTCGTCGGCGGTCACTGCCGGCACCCAACGTGGATCTCGCTCTTGCGGCGCTTGGCTTGGTGAGCGGGATGCCACCGGATGCAGGCGAGGCGATCTTCACCATCGCGCGTATCGTCGGATGGTTGGCACATGCGCTCGAGGAGTACGGCGAACGCCCACTGCGCTTTCGTCTGCGCGCCGATTACATCGGCTGATCGCTAGCCCTGCTCACCGGCCTGGGTCACTGCTCACGGTCTGGTCACCTCACGCCGTGAGGGTTCGAGGTGACGGCCGACCGACGACGGCGGCCGCGCAGATCAGGGCAGAGACGCCTCCAAGCACGAACGGAACGCGTGGTGAGGAGATCTGGATGATCCAACCCATGAGCACAGCACCGATCGGTGTTGTGCCGAACCAGGCCATCTGATGCAGGGCCATGACCCGGCCCTGCATCGATGGCTCGGTGGCTTGTTGGAGCACGACGGTGTTGACCGATTGGAACGACGCGGACGCGAATCCCAGGACGATGCTGATCACGACGAATGGCCAGAACCCCGGAGTGATCGACAGGGCCAGGAGCGCTGCCGAAAATCCTGCGAGCACGATCGCGAGTGTTCGGCGTGGGTGCGGTTTGATGCCGGCGATGTAGATGCCGCCAATGATCGAGCCGATGGCGCTAACGCTCATCGCGGTGCCGACTGCACCTGCGCCACGATGGAACCCGAAGTGGACCATCGAGGGAAATGTGGTCTGGAAGTTGTAGGCAATGGTGCCGACAACGGTCATGACCAAGAGTGGTCGGGCCACGTCTGGGTGGGTACGCACATAGGCGAAGCCTTCGCGTAGTTTTCCTTTAGCGCGTCCGATGAGTGGCCGGTTCACAAGTTCACGCGACCGGAGGGCGGCCAGGGCGCCGATGACGAAGAGGTACGACCCGGCGTTGATGTAGAAGCAGGCCTCCACGCCGACGGTGGCGATGAGTGCGCCGGCCATTGCGGGGCCGATGAGGCGTGAGACCGAGTTGATGGTGCTGTTTGCTGCCACCGCACCGGGTAGCAGTCCGGGCCCGACGAGTTGGTAAACGATGGCCTGCATGGCCGGGCGTTCAACAGCCAGCACGAGGCCGAGCATCAACGTGAGCGCGTAGATCCACCAGATGCCGGCGTGGCCTGTGGCGACCACGATGCCGAAGGCCAATGCGATCAGCCCGGACAGGGTCGACGTGATCAGGAGCAGACGTCGGTTGTCGATCTTGTCGGCGAGCACGCCGGCGGGCGCGCCGAGCAGCAGCATCGGTAGGAACTGCAGTGCGGTGGCCATGCCGAGACTGTCGCTGCGGTTGGTGATCTCGAGGACGAGCCAGATGACAGCGAGCGATTGCGTCCACGACCCGATGCTCGAGATGGTCTGACCGATGAAGTACAGCCGGAAGTTCCGGTTGTTGAAAGCCGCGAATCGGCTTGTGTGATTGTCCATACAGCGAGTTTGGCGATGCCCTTCGAGTATGTCAACATCACTTGCCATGCAGGCAAACCTAACCGAGGAATCGATCGACGGACGAGTTCGTCGCCGGCTGCGCGAACTCCGCGCCGAGCAGGGACTCACCCTGCAACAAGTCAGCGATCGGGCGCACATCGACATCTCGATGCTCAGCAGACTCGAATCGGGCAAACGCCGACTAGCTCTGGACCACATCCCCCGCCTCGCATCAGCGTTGGGGGTCAGTGCCGACGACCTGCTTGGTGGCGCGCCGGCACCTGATCCACGGGTCCGTAGCGAGCCCGTGAAGCGCGATGGTCTCACAATGTGGCCGCTCACGAATCGCGGTCCGGCGGGCGGGCTCCACGCATTCAAGATCCGGATCAGTGCGCGGCGCCGCAAGCCCCCCGAAAAGCTGCATGTTCACGACGGCCACGACTGGATGTACGTCATCGACGGACGCATGCGCCTTCTACTCGGCGACCAGGATCTCGTGATCGAGTCGGGGGAAGCGGTGGAGTTCAGCACCTTGACCCCCCACTGGTTCGGCGCAGTCGACGCTGCGGTGGAGTTGATCGCAGTCTTCGGTCCGCAGGGCGAACGATCACACCTCCACCACTGAGCGCCGACAAGGCCGGGGGGCGGGTGGACAAACTCCTGTCGGCAGATTCGTGACGCGTGGAGTGATGTGGCCGGGGATACCCACACGGCCTCGTTGCCAGCGTGCCGCATGACCGGGCACGTGGGTGCGAACAGAGCGTGATGAACTCCGTGACTCCCAAGTGGTTCGCGCCGTCCTCACTGTGGTGGACTTCGAAGCAATGGCTGAGAAGCTCGAAATCGCACGCGACATTGCCGCCCATCCCCACGTTGTCTACGCTGCCATCTCCGATGTCACCCGAATGGGCGAATGGTCCGAGGAGTGCTACGCGTGCGACTGGCACGCTGGCTTCGATCACGCCGCTATCGGTGCGACGTTCGATGGTCACAACCGCAACGGTGCAAACGAGTGGACCAGTCAGGGAAAGATCATCGAGGCAGACCCCGGTCGCTCGTTCGCGTTCGAGTGCTCGATGTTCGACTTCCACTTTTCGACCTGGGGATACCGCATCGAGCCCACCGAAACCGGGTGTCGGGTGACCGAGTGGAGCCAAGACCTGCGACCCGAGTCGGCCATGGAGTTCAGCAGGAAGACATCGGGCGTGGACGACCGGGCCGAGCGCAACCGTCAGACGATCACCGCCACACTCGACCGACTGGCTGTCGCCGTCGAGGGCTGATCCGGTTGTCGCGGGCAAAGCGTCCAACAATCACGTTCGTCGGGATCTTCGCCGTTTGCCCGGCTGTTTCGGCTTCGAGAGCGCAATCGAGAATGCGGCCAACGACGTTGACGTCGATTCAACGCCTGAGCGACCACACGAGAATGAGATTTCACCAAGATCGTATGGGCGAGTACGTCATGAGTACCGCAAAGACCAAACGTAAGACGACGAACCATCCGGCACCCACCGGGCGCATGGCGGTCATCGACTTCATCACGGGCGCGCTGATCGAGAACCCACGCAGGGTCGGCCGAGCACTCCGCAACGAACTCGCCAGCATCCACAGTGCTCGTCGCGGAACGTACCGCATCATGTACCGGATCGACGACGACAAACGGGTCGTCACCATGCTCCGTATCAACCACCGCGGCCAAATCTACCGAACCCGATCGCGCTGGTGCGCACCACGCCGAAGAGCCCGGTCCGACCCGACACGGGTAGCGCGTGGGAACGGGATGCCTCGTTGATGCGATGGTGATCTAGCCCACAAACGGCAGGTGAGCGGCCATCTTGGCCGCCCACCATGTGGCGCACTGGCAGGGACTCGAACCCCGGACCTTCTGATCCGTAGTCCCGAACTTCGGTGATCTGAGCTTCTCAACAGTCGCCTCAGGTTCTCATCACCTGCACGTTCGTGATCTGAGCGTGTCACGGGCCACCCCAGGTTTTCACAAAAAGTAGTCCGACAAGTAGTCCGAAACCGGCTCTGCCAACAGTCTTGCGGCCACTGCATCATGCCGGTTCCCGAGTGGGATCTCGTCTGTCTCACTGCGCGCTTCCGGGCGGGTTACTGCCAGCTTGTCTGTATGGCAGATTGTAGCCATAGCGACTGACTCGTTGCGGAACGTGAAGGACCGATTCTCTGAGTTCGTCGACAGCGTGGATCGCGAGCATGAACGGATTGTCGTCACCCGCAACGGGCGACCGGCCGCAGTGCTGATCAGCCCCGACGACCTCGACAGCCTCGAAGAGACCCTCGAGTTGCTCGGCGACCACGACGCGATCAGAGAACTCGTGGAGGCCGAGGCAGCGGTCGTAGCTGGTGACGTGGTGCGGGGCGTGGACGCCGTCCGAGCGCTCCGGCCGATTCGCACCGAATGAGTGACGATCCAGACGAACTGGTCGTTGCGCGCCCCGCAGCGCGAGCGATTGCTGAACGATTGCCCGAAACAGTGAGTGCCGCGGTCATCGACTTCATCACGGGCGCACTGATCGAGAACCCGCGCAGGGTCGGCCGAGCACTCCGCAACGAACTCGCCGGCATCTGCAGTGCTCGTCGCGGAACGTATCGCATCATGTACCGGATCGACGACGACGACGACGACGACGACGACGACGAACGGATCGTCACCGTGCTCCGTATCGACCACCGCGGCGACATCTACCAAAACACCTGAGTCTTCGAGTCATAGCTCCCAGTCGTAGTTGCCGGGTCGCGTGCGCAGCCCGAACCGCAGTCAAGGTGACGGGGCTCATCGGGTCGAAGCCTTGCAGACCCGGCCAGGCCGTCGAGCGACACGTCGCTGAGTCCGGATCGGCGACGGCTGGGCGTGCTGCAAGGTGCGCTCGGGGGGGCCGCTCGTGCGGGTTTCGGCGCCCCTGTGCCGGGGTCAGGGGATGAGAGTGTAGGCGTCGCAGTGGGCGGGGCGCACGACGCGACGCGTTCTTCGAGCGTTGCGACACCGCCGATCTGCAGCGTTGGGTGACCGGACGCGGTCCCGGCGCCGGCGACCGCATCCATGCCCTGGCCGCGTTAGAACGCCCAGCGATGTGGGTGCTGCCGGTCGAACGGCTCGCTGCGGTGACCCGCCTCACAGTCCATGTCGACACCAAGGCGCGTGTGTGCGTACGCCAGTGCTTCTGCTCAGTGCCGACCCGGTTCAGCGGCCAACGCGTGACTGTCGAACTGGGCGCTGAGACCGTTACCGTCCACGCCGACGCCAGCATCGTCGCGGTCGACGTTCGCGGGGTGCATCGGCGCAGCGAGATGCTCGACTTGGATCACTACCTCGAGGGGCTCGAGCGTCGCCCCGGCGCACTGCCCGGTGCGACCGCACTTGCTCAGGCCCGCGCCACGGGCGGGTTCCGACCAGAGCACCGACAGTTCTGGGATCTCGCCCGCCGCCGCAACGGCGACACCGCCGGCACCCGCGCCCTGTGCGACGTGTTGTTGCTGCACCGCCACCACCACACCGATCACGTCATCACCGGGATCCGCGCCGCACTCTCGATCGACAACATCGACCCAGCCGTGGTCGCAGTCGAAACACGCCGCCTACCGCCAACTCGCGCTTACCGGTCTCGTACCCGCGCTCGATGGACTCTGCGACAACGCCACCCGCGAGCGGATCTCACACCCGAAGTTCCTCGCTGAGGCACCCAGATCGAGCAGCACGACGCGCCGCACAACTCCAACTCGCCGCCGGAGGCGACTGGGCCAACTACGCCGCCCTCACCACCACCAATGCCAACCCGCCCTGAACGCTGACCAGGTGCAACCCACCGAGACAGAACCGAAGGCATCCGACAGGGTTAGAACATCGGGTTCATCCGAAGGTCGTGTCCGAGCGGCTCGGCCACCCCACCGTCGGCATCACACTCGACCTGTACTCGCGCGTTGTCCCGTCCCTTGCCTGCGACGCAGCCGTGCAGATCATGAACACGACCTACGGTGAGGACATCTCAGGGTCGCGGTGACAAGTTCCGGACGGGTTGCTCTACCCGAGTTCGTCGACACGCGCCGCTGCCCAACTGGAGATCTGGTCACGGATGGCGTCGGCGATGCGCTGTTCGTCGAAGGTGAGGTGAGACGCGCCCGCGGCATCCGCAAGCGCGTCGGGTAGGCGCTCGGCTAGCGCCGTGATGCGTGCGTGTGCCTCGTCGGATCCCAGGCCGAGCGAGCGGGCCATTCGTTCCCAGTGACGGCGTTGGATGAAAGAAGGGCGGTACTCGCCGCCGATCTTGTGCGCCATCCGGGCGTTGCGGGGGTGGTCGAGATGCGGAAGCGCGGACGCGATGTCGTAGAGCGGAGCCAGGCGCACCTGATGGCCACTCAGCAACAGCGAATAGTTCTTCGCGTGACCGTCTGTGGCCAGCACAAGCCAGTTGTAGACGAGGGCGTCGAAGAACCGGGCCACATCGCGGTCTCCGGCGACCTCGCGTATGAGTCGGCCGAGCTGTTCGGCGCGCGGACCCCCGTCGACTTCGTACTTTCGGTCGGGGTGGACGCTGAGCGCCTGGCACAGGTCTTCCTGATGGACCCGAACGACGGCACCGGAGTCGTCGACGATCCGGTCATAGCGTTCGACCACCAGCGCCCGCTCTGTTCCGAAGGTACGGATCGACGTCGTCGCAGCGATCAAGCCCGCGCGCCGAGCGGCAGTGAGGCAGAGATGTTCGTTGACGTCGAAGTCATCGAGCCCGCCGATCGCAGGCTTCACGATGTGAGTGGTCGGCGTTGCACCGCAGGGAATTCCCCATCTGTCAGCTGACTGGTCGTAGAGGAGAGCGATCTTCGCTTGGGCACCCGCGAGGCTCCATCGGCCCTCTGGGTGCGGGCGCCACGTCGTTGTGTCGCGTCGCAGGTCACGCAGGAACTGAGCTACGTCATCGTCGATCAGCCACTCGACGTCGCCCGGCATTGACTCCTCGGGCGTTGCGTCCGGTGCGACATACTGAGCTGCTCCGGCGACATCGCCGCCGACACCCCGCAGGAGTCCGGCGACATCGGTCGGCGAGCAACCGAACTCACGCGCCCAACGTTCGAGTACCCGGTCGTTGTCGGGCAACAGACCCCAAAGGTACGGGTGGACGGTTGCGTGCAGGTAGGGCGAGACTCGCAACGGCATCGACACCGACAGTGGCGTCGACGCCGGTCTGGCGGCGTAGTCGGGGTCGTAGGTCAACCGGAGGCTGCGCCTGTCTGCGGCGTCAAGCGTGCCGACGAGTTGTCCACCCATGTATACGGCCAGGTTGGTCACGACTCGCCACCAAGCAGTCGATCGAGATCGATCCCAGTGTCCCGGGTCGGTGCCTCGACGAGGTTGGCGACCATTCCGAGTGCAGCGACGGCCCGAAGCGCTGTCCCGAGTTCTGCGGACGCCTTGCCCCGCTCCAACGAGATGACCCATTGCCGGCTGACACTGATCCGGTTGGCAAGCTCGGCCTGTGTCCAGCCCTGCCTGAGTCGCGCATCGCGGACTGCGGCACCGAGGTCACGTGCGGTACGAACAATCATAATGTCAGCGTACGCATACATCAGGTCAATGTCAACGATCGACGACATTTCGCACAGGTCCGCGAACGCTGACCTCATGAAGGTACATCGACCGTTACGATGGAGCCCAGCATTCGTTTCCAGTTCATGGCGGAGTACGACGATGCGGCGGCCGAAGCAGCGTGGGATTCGGCGCCCCTCGACCGGGGTCAAGGGATGAGGGTGTAGGCGTCGCAGCGGGCGGGGCGCACAACGCGGAAGTCGCGCGGGTTGACCGTGGCGATCGTGGTGGCGTGGTGGCGTGGTGACGTGGTGACGCTCGCGTCCGGCAGCGGCAACGAAGCCGGCTTCGGCGGTGTTTCCAAGCTCACGAGCGATCAACCACGCGGTCTCGATCACGACCGGGGCCGGCACGAGCATCTCATGGCGGTGGGTGACGAGCACTTCGACCGCGGCGTGATGCCAGCGATCGTTGCGGTTCGCGACCGCGAGCAGGATTCCGGTGTCGACAACAATCACGAGGCGTCGCGGAGATGCTCGACGAGGATCTCGTCGTGATGCTCAGCCAGATCCGCCCGACCCTCGCCGATCCCGACGAAGGTCAGCGCCGGGAACTCGCCAGTGTGTTGATCGGTCCACTCGGTAAGCGCCTCCACGACAGCATCTTCAACGGCAAACCCACGCGCAACCGCCGCCGCTCGCGCCCGAGGCGCTGGTTGTTCACGCGACAACGCCGGCAGCCCGGCGGCACCGACACAGACCGGGTGCACCGTCGGTGGCGCACCCGACGATGCCGTCGCGGGTGACCGTGTCGCTGTTTCGAGGTCGCGGACGCGGCATCGCAGTTCGTTCATTTCGGCCTACAGCCGATTACAGGAAGCGGTCGATCCTGCTACTGAGCTGGACTCGCCAGCGGCCATCCCGATCGGTCGATGATGACTGACCGGAGACGAGCGCTGTGAACCCATTGAGATCGATCGGCGTACTGGTCTCATGCGATCCCCGGGAACCTGAAGCAAGCCTCGGCGCATCGTTGCCGCGTGCCCGTGTCTGCGGCCGCGGCCCGCGGCCCGCGGCTGGATGTCGCGAACGCGACGCTACAACCGGGAGTTGCGACGACCGGCAGAAGTGGCAAAACCAGACTGCAGCGGGTCACGAGATCAATTCGCTCGGCACCGCCATGGCGGACACGAGAATCCGATGTTCGGGAGTGCTTGACCTGCCTCGGTGTCGTGGCTTACGAAGCGACGTCGTCGAGCGCGCCGAGTGCTGCGATCACGGCTCGGGCGGCTGCCGCGCCACTGTCGATCTGGTAGCCCGCAGGCCAGTTTGCGACAAGCAGTTCGAGATCTGTGGTGAACGTCGCGTCCTGCTGTTTCGCGGTGAGGTTGTCGTAGGCGCGGGTGATGGTCCATCCGTCTGGTCGGTAGGGGCCGAAGCACTCGGCGATCGCGGCCGGAGTCACACCGGCGTGTTCGACGGCAAACGGGCGGGTGACGGTTGGCTGGGCGGGCGAACGCTCGAAGGCGTTCATCTCCACTTTGATCTGAAGCCGCTGGCCGCTCAGGAACGTGGAGCGCAGCCGGGCTTTGGGGTGCCTGCCGATCTCGGTACGGACATCATCGAACCCACCGATGCGCGCGACGTCGCGGATGGCGTCGAGCACCTCGCCGACACCACCTTGGTTTCGTCGGACGTAGTCGAGGTCTTCGCTGTACCGCCATGGCCGATCGAGCCACAGTTTGTGCAAGCAGGTGCCTCCCCGAAAGACGAGGTCATGGCCGAGCACTCCGCAACGAAGTCGCTGGAATCCACAGCGCTCGTCGCGGAACGAACCGCATCATGTATCGGATCGGCGACGGCTGGGCGTGCTACGGGGTGCGCTCGGGGGGCCGCTCGTGTAGGACCCGGCGCCCCTCGACCGGTGTCAGGGGATGAGGGTGTACGCGTCGCAGTGGGCGGGGCGCACGACGCGGAAGTCGCGCGGGTTGACCGTGGCGATCGTGGTTGCATGGTGACGCTCGGCGATCGCCATGACGCACGCGTCGACGAGCCCGAAGTTGTTGTCGGCGTGCGTGGTGAGGATCTCGCTGGCGCGCTGGTAGTCGACCTGCGTGAGGTCGACGATGCTGAACTCACCACGTCCGGCAGCGGCAACGAAGCCGGCTTCGGCGGTGTTGCCAAGCTCACGAGCGATCAACCACGCGGTCTCGATCACAACCGGGGCCGGCACGAGCATCTCATGGCGGTGGGTGACGAGCACTCCGACCGCGGCGTGATGCCAGCGATCGTTGCGGTTCGCTACCGCGAGCAGGATTCCGGTGTCGACAACAATCACGAGGCGTCGCGGAGATGCCCGACGAGGATCTCGTCGTGATGCTCAGCCAGATCAGCCCGACCCTCGCCGATCCCGACGAAGGTCAGCGCCGGCAACTCGGCACTATGGTGATCGGTCCACTCGGTAAGCGCCTCGACGACAGCATCTTCAACGGCAAACCCGCGCGCAACCGCCGCCGCTTGGAGCCGTCGGGCAACCTCGTCGGGAACCGTGAACGTCATCACCCAACCAGACTATCGACCCGCGTGCCGGCGGCGCTGCTCGCGCTCGAGGCGTCGGTTGTTCACGCGACAACGCCGGCAGCCCGCCCGCATCGACACAGATCGGGTGCACCATCGGCGGCGCACCCGACTATGCCGTCGCGGGCGACCCTGTCGCTGTTTCGAGGTCGCGGACGCGGCATCTCAGCTCGTTCATTTCGGCCTACAGCCGATTACAGGTCGTGGTCGATCCGGTTATTGAGCTGGACTTACCAGCGGTCATCCCGATCTGTCGATGATGACTGACCGGAGACGAGCGCTGCGAACCCATTCAGATCGATCGGCGTACTGGTCTTATGCGCCATCAACTTGATCAGGTGACCGGAGCATTGCACAACGGCAACCGGATGCCACTTGGCAGCGGCGGCCGACTGACATTCAATCCAACGACGGTTGCGAGCCCGATGAGCAGCCACAGCTGCGTGTCGCTCGCCAGCTGTAATGGACCGGGGTTCCGCCAGTCAGATGGGACCGCGGAGCGTGGTTGCTGCCGAACGGAACAGCGAGCTCGCGAGTGTCTTCAAGCCGGCGATAGAGGGCACCCGATACGGGCCAGAGTCGAGTGGCGTGATCGGTATCGTCGTGCGGTTTATTGAGCGGTGACATTGGGCGTTGGATGAGCGTCGAAGAACGGTCAGTGGCCGGTGCCGAAACGATGGTCGAATGCTTCGACGGACTCGATCGCGAACCGCCCGGGACCGAAGGTGACGGTGAAGTTCTCGAGGAAACCGATTTGTCCGAGAATCACCGACGTTGCCTGATGCGGGAACGGAGAAAGAACACCCACGATGCCGCGCCAGGCGATCGGAGAGGCGTCGATGTCGTCGGGTGGTCGCGCTTCGAGTGTGAGCTCGAAGAGCGGCGCCTCGAATGATCGTCCACCGAGCCGAATAGGAAGGCGTTCACCGGTATCGATCGGGTCTCCACCCCCGGCGGCGATCACCTCATGCGCGATGACCGTTACCGGCCCGCCCGGGTCGATCAAGGCGGAGAAGCTTCGCCGACGACCGGGCACTCCAACCCTGAACGAAGCCCGCAGCACCGGCCGCCCGAGCGCGTCATGCGACTCGCCGAAATCGGTGTACGGAAACAGCCAGGCGTCAGCCAAGACCGAACACGAGCGGTTCGCCCGGAACCGGAGCACGCATGATCTCTACCTCCAGATCGAGTCGGTCGACCTCTGCGATCAGTGCATCCAGCTCCGACGCAGAAGCTTGCACGACGCCGCCGTTGCCAACGGCAACCCACTTCCGGCCCACGCATCAAGGTTCAGAGTGCGAGTCATGCTCGTCAATGTACCGACATCCGTACTCCGAAGGGCACCCGCAAAATCGAGAGAACTGCGTGATGGACAAGGTGTTTCCATCAAGGTCCGCGAACCATCCGACCCGAGCCGATGAGGGCGACTGCCAAACCCCGCGCTCGTCCTGGTCAAGACCTGGGAAACACCAAACGGAAACACCTCCCTCCCTCGCGCAACGCGCCCATCGCAGCGTCTATGCCTTCTACCAGCCACCCGAACACCGTTACGTCGACCAAAGCGAACCACTCAAGGGCGTGAGCCGAAGCCGAATCGGGCCGGTCTGCACAACCAAGGCGAACGGCTACTCGTCGATGAGAATCAGCCCGAGATGCTCAACGTAGAACCGTCGGGCACGCTCGATGCTCGTCACATGCACGAACCCAACCGGCATCGCATCAGAGATGTCCACGAGGAGTCTCTACAAGCGTGGCCTTCCCACGGCCGGCGATGCCAACCTGCGCCTGATATCACTCACACTGCGCCGCCGCGCCCTACTCCCGCTGTTATGCGGGTGATCCACGGATCCTGGGGTGGTGTCATCAAAGCAGGTTCAGACGGTGTTGTCGAGGTTGTTGATGATGTTGGTGAAGAGTTCGGCCCGGACGGACGGAAGGGTTCATGCCCTGATTAGGTGATCAATGATCCTCAGGTACGGGGAGCTCTGGACGTCGGCGAGGAACGCTCGAGCGTCGGCCAGTTCGTCGGTCACGCCGGGTTCCTCGATCCCGAACACGATCGCAGCATCGATGGCGACCAGCGCCGCCGGCCATCGCAGACCGAGATGGAGGAGTGAACGGCGCGCTTCGCACACTGCGTCGAAGTCGCAGCCCTTCTGACCGAGCGCGAACCCGACTGCGGCGGTGAGCGCGTCGCGTACGGGCGACAGCGTCAGCGCGTGCTGCATCGGGCCGTCGAAGCGGTGCAGTGCATCTGCTGCCCGCCGTGGGTCTCCGGCCCAAAGGGAGCAGCGTGCAGCGCCCAGCCAGAGCTGTGGGGAGAGCTCACCGCCACCGTCGGCGGCGGACCAGGCGATGGCCTCTGCGTCGACCAGACGGCCATCGGCCGTAGCGGTCGCGACGGCGGCATCTCCGAGCCAGCTTTCAAGAAATGCATGTTCAACGCCCCCCTCGAGAGCCATCAGTTGTGCGTGCAGCGCGGACACGTCCCGTCCTCGTGCAGCCGAGATGACGATCGCTGAAGAGAGGACCTGTCCAACATCGGCGCCTTGCCATCGGTCGAGGTCGACCATCTCGAGCACGATGTCGGCATCGTCCCAGTCGCCGAGGTTGTGGGCGAGCGCGATCCGGAAACGACAGCATGAACCGCTCCATGCTCGTCGCGCCCAGGCGACGCGCGAACGAACAACCGTCGACAGCAAACGCCTTGGCGCGTCGAGGGTCGTGTTCCATCAGGAGCCAAACCAAGTTGGTCATACCTCGGAGGCGGCCCCCGATCCGTCCCGATTCCTCCGCGAGTCGGATCCCCTCGGTCAAGGCATCGACACCTTGGTCGACCCGTTCGAGGCGCCCGCAACACGTGCCTTTGGTGACGAGCGCATCGGCGCGCAGGCCGGTCGCGCCGATGTCGGCGGCGACGGCGGCAACGTGTTCGGCAAGCCGGAACCCCTGTTCGCTCTCGCCCTCGAAGTCGCGCGCTCGAGCCACTTGCACCTGGAGGCTGCCGAGTCGGACCTGGTCCACCGAGCCGGAGTGCTCCCCGATCGCTCGCTCCAGGAGCGCACGCGCCGCACCTGGACGAGCGAGGCGGAGCATGGTCTCGCCGACTGCGCATGCCACACGTGCTGCGGCGTCGCCGTCACGGGACCGTTCGTGGAACGCCAACGCTTCCTCGAGTCCGATGAGGGCATCGGCGTAGTCTCCGACCTCGATCAGGGCCGTCGCCCGTCGTTCTTCGAGCAGGGCGTGTTCAGCCTCGGAGGTGCTCAGCCGGAGCGCATCGGAAGCGAGCGCAACGACCTGGGCGAAGCCGTTCAGGAGCCAGGCTTGGTCGATGGCAGCGCGAAGCGATGACACGGCCCGGACCGCAAGGACATCCGCATCCGGCGCATTCGGTGCGCACCGGTAGGCCGCCAAGTCATGGGACGCGATCACGCCCGCATCGACGAGTGTCGCGAGAGCGGCTGGCAGTTCCGCCGGCGCGACTGGGCACATCGCCGCCAGGGTTTTCGTCGTGAACCGGTCGCCGAGCACGGATGCGTCCAACGCGAGCGCCCTTGCCATGGGCTGGAGCGCGTCGAGGCGGGCGGCCACCAGTGCCTGCATGCTCTCCGGCACCCGGAGGGTCCCGATATCGCCCGCGATCCGATAACCGGTGTCCGAGCTGACGATGCGTTGTTCGGCAGCGAGCATGCGTACGATCTCCACCACGTACAGAGGTATCCCTTCGCACCTGCCGACAACGGCCGCAGCGACGTCACGGGGTAGATCCGGGACCAGGGCATCCAAGATGTCGACGATCACCGTCGATGGCAGCGGCGTCAACACCAACTGGGTCGCACGAGAATGTTCGGCGCCCCAAGTAGGGCGACGAGCCAGCAGTTCCGGTCGAGCGATCGCAACGATGAGAATCGATTCGTCGCGAACCCATTCGAGGAGATGGTCGATGAAACCCAGAGTCGTCTCGTCGGCCCACTGGGCATCGTCGAACACCAGTACCAGCGGGCGACGTTCGGCCAGCCGCTCGAATAGCAACCGCCACCGCGAGAACAACTCGGTGGGAGCCAACCCCTCGGCGTCCACTCCCAACAGCCTTAACAGCGCTGGCTCGACCCACCCGCGCTCGTCCGGATCGTTCATCGACTCTGCCAGCATCCGGTGGACCTGACGACGGATGCTCCCTTCGTCGGCGGACTCGTCGACGGCTGCCAGCGTCCGCACCATCTCGCTGAACGCAACCAGCGTCGCGCCGGGCGCGGAGCCCGGTGAACGTCCGCGGACGACCAGCGCATTCGGGCTCACCGTGCGCTCGAACTCATCAGTCAACCGGGTCTTGCCCACCCCGGCCGTCCCAACCAGACACACCAGCCGCGCCCGCCGCTCGGCGGGCGTCACCGCCTGGACGAGTTGACGCAACGGCTGGTCGCGGCCGAGGAACGGCGCCTGCACACCGGCGGCTTCGCCGCGCCGCGCACCCCGTGCGATCCAGGTCGCAACCGGAGCGCCCTTGCCCTTCAGCACCTTCGCGCCCGCATCGACGAACTCGATCCGAGAGCCGGCCGCGCGGAATGTTCCGGCACCGACCAACACCGTTCCGGGCGCCGCAGCGCCCTGAAAACGGGCAGCCGTGTTGACGAGATCGCCGATCACCATCCCAGCGTCCTGGCCGCTCATGTCGACCGTCGCCTCACCGGTGTTCACTCCGGCCCGGGCGGCCACCTCACCGCCCATTGTCGCCACACCCTCCAGCAACTCGAGTGCCGCCAGAACGGCCTGTTCGGTGTCGTCCTCTCGCACCGTACGAGCGCCCCACACCGCCATGACCCCGTCACCCATCAACTTGTCGACCACGCCACCGCGCCGCGCGATCGCTGCCCGTGCAAGTTCGAACTAGCGGGCCAGCATCGCCCGAACGTCCTCCGCGTCATGGGTCTCGCTGAACGGCGTGAACCCCACCAGATCCACGAACAGCACCGACACCAAACGGCGCTCCGCGACGGTTGCCGGGGTCGTCGCCGCAGCAGTCGCCGAGACGACCGCGTCGAGCATCGATCCGCAGCCGCCACAGAACCGGTGACCTACAGGATTCGCAAACCCGTACGAAGCGCATGTGATGTCCAACGAGTCCCCCCGCCTCGGCGCCAAGCCCGACAGTACACCGCAGCGGACGTTCAGATCATCCTGTCTGGATCGCCCGCCTGAGGCCAATGCAGACAAGGCGGAGTTCGTCAACGCTGATGAACTCTCGACCGCCGTCGGCTGCAACGACCCGCTCGGACGCGCCGTTCTGTGCGCCAGTGGGTTGGGGCGCTGTTCTCGTACTTCGGCGCTGCCGACGGAGGTTGCGTTGTCAGGAAATCTTCCACGTCGGTGAGGTCAGCTCTCGTCCCAAGCTTCGATGAGGAGCCATTCAGCGGGTCGGCAGGCATCGATCGTTGCCTGTTCGATAACAGTCTTGCCCGCCCAGGCCGGGGTGACAATGTCTTCGGCTTCCCTCTGCCAGAGCGCTCGAGCGAGCGGTGGGCCGCCGAGGATCACGGGGATCACGCCGTTCGCTCTGGCCGCGTAGCGCATCGGGTAGCCGTTGCCGCCGAAGCTGACAGCGTTGCCTTCATGCACGAGGTGGTCGATCCAGTCCAGCCCTGCTACGTCGGCCTGCCAGACAGCGAGCCTCGCCCCGTCCTTCGCGTGTTTGCCAGGCCGACGGCTGCTGGGGCGGGCCTGGCGGGACACGGTGATGTGCCATCCCAGCATCAGTGCTCGGCATCCGTCGGCTCACACCAGGCGATACTCCTGGCGTGCATTGCAACGATCGTGCCGTCGACCCCGTTGGCGGGCCGACTGGGGCGGGAGGACGTGGCGATGATCACGTCTGCGAGCCAACTGGCGTCGACTCGGAGCGCGCCGATTCGTTCGAGTCGCGCCGGTGTCACCGGCGAGCCGGCCCCGAGGCTGGCGTCATCGTCGTCAACGAACGTGACGCCGGGCAGTTCGGCTGCGACGTCGGTCTCGGCAAACACGCCACATTGGGAGTTCGAGAGCGCCCGCAGTCGCCGCAGGGTTTGGTCGACGAACCGCCGATTGACCTCGAGCACCCCCGAGGTCAATCGATCCACCGGACGTTGTCGTCGCTCGTCGTCATTGCGCTGATGCTCCCCGTTTCACGGTTCAGCGACAGCGTAGGTGAGGATCTCACCCATTCGCGCACGCGCCTCACTGGCATGCGTGGCGTCAGGCGCTGCCATTGCCAATCAGGCACATCACCTCCTGGACCGCTCCCACACGCCGACGAGATCGGGTCGTCATACCGCTTGGATGGCGCACATCACTCGGCGACGTGCCGGACCGACTGCGAGCGCTGGAGCCGGAACCCGCGATCTGTGCGGTTGCCCCTGTCCCCGAAGTGCCGAAGCGCCACGTTCCGACGGTGCGGGATTCGGTTACGGAGCGCGGTCACCGGCGGGTGGCCCGGCCGGTTCACCTGTGTCATCATGCCGGCGTTCTGGGGCACCCCAACGGCTTGGACGGGGTGGGGGTGGCAGACTGGGATGATGTGGTTGTCGGGGGGTGTGGGGTGACGGTTCGTCCGTCGGGCACGGTGACGTTTTTGTTCACTGATATTGAAGGGAGCACCCGCCGGTGGGAGGCTGATGCTGACGGGATGTGTGCCGCGTTGGCCGCGCATGATGAGGTGTTGCGGGTTGCGGTCGACGGGAACGGCGGGTGGTTGTTCAAGCACACCGGTGATGGTGTGTGCGCGGCGTTTCAGTCGGCGCGGGCTGCGGTGGATGCGGCGGTGGATGCGGCGGTGGATGCGCAGCAGTTGTTGAACTGGTGGAGACCGATGTTCTGACCGTGTCGAATGCTGTGGGTTTTGTTCGGTTGGGTTGCGTCTGGTGAGCTTTCAGGTGGGTGCAGTATTGGTGGCGGTGAGGGCGGCGTAGTTCGCCCAGTCGCCTCCGGCGGCGTGGACCCAGTCGACGGCGGTGTTGATGGCTTTCTGCCAGTCACCGAGTTGTTGGGAGAGGCTGCCGTGCGCGTAGGGCTTGGTCCCGTCGGGGTTTTCTATCAGTCCAGGGAACAACCACGGGGATCCGTGCGGCCACATCGACAGGACATGGGCTTGTTGATCGCGGATCGCTGCGGTCGCTTTGGCGTTGATCGGGATCAGCTGCTCGATGCGGACTTTGGCGTTGTGGAAGCGCAGGCATACTTCGCCGACGCTGTCGGTGACGATCGGGTTGAAAGCCAACACCGACGCGTCGCCGCCTTTGATCCCGGTCTCCATCAACACGATCACGAGATGCCGGACGGTCGGGTTGCGCAGCCGGGCGAGGCTGGTGTCGGACTCGAGTTGGGCCATCACGAACTCGGGGATGAACTGCGGCAGGGTGTCCGGCGGGCGGCTGACCTCTTCTTCGTAGATGACTGCGTTGGCGGGCAGGCCGGGCAACGTGTGGTGACGGTGGCCCCACTCGAGGAACACCTTGGTGAACGTGAGGGTGTGCGATCTGGTGTTGACCGCCCAGGCAATGGACGCCATCCACGACAGGAACGACTCGAGCAACTGGCGGGTGATCCCGCCAGGGTCACGGACCTCGGGTCGTTCATCAAGGAACAGCGACCAACGGGCCAGCGCTTGGGCGCCGGCGTCGATCGTCGTGAACGAGTAACCGGCAGCAAGCCGGAACCGCGACCAGTCCTTGATCGCCTCACGCAACCAGCCTGATGGATCACACCGAAGTGGGCGAAGTTACGACACCGACGCGCCGCGATCCCCAGCACCACTGCGTCCCAGGTGTCCTTCGCATATTCGGCCTCGACCGCACCTCCGCCGATGAGCAGCTCCGGGCGAGCCTGAAGATGGCGGGCTGCGCCTGACGAGGTCATGACCCGACCTCAGGTTGATCCCATCCGCAGCGACGCAGCGCGGCGCGGACGTCGGCGACGTCGAGGTGCACGTAGGTCTGGCTGGTCGTTGTCGATGACCGATGGGTCAACAGGCGGGCGACGACTTCGATCGCGACGCCGGAGCGGACCAGGTCGTGCACCGCTGCGTAGGTCATCGGCGACCCGCGCTGGCCGCACCACAAGTTGACGAACACGTAGTCCGAATCGAGCTCCCCGTATTCGGCGTGCATGTAGTCCGAGTAGCAGCGCACCAGACCAGCCGTCACCGGCAGCCGCGCCGATGACCGCAGCTTCGCTCGAGCGCCGTTGGCGTTGTCCGCGCGAGGAACGATCGTCACTTCCTTGGCGCGGCTGACGAAATCGGCGTGGCGCAATCCGAGCGCTTGACCGATACGCATCCGTCTCGGCCAGCAACGCCAACAAGAACCGGTCGCGAGCACGCTCGGGTGCGGCCAACACCGCGACGACCTGCTCGGCGGACAACGTTCGTGGCACCCGCACCGGGACCCGCAACTTGATCGGGCGTGTCGGCACAGGGCGACCCTTCGTGACGTGATGTAGGAACGGCTTGTAGGAACCACGACCGATCCGCCGCCACGCCACCAACCCGGCAGCGACCTCGACACCCAACCGGGCGTGATGCTCATAGAACCCGAACACGCCGCCAGATGACGGTTCACCGTCGCCGGTGCCCGTGCCGGCGTACCCGAGTCCAACACGACCACGTTCGCCGCAGGCGCCCGAAGCCAGCCGACGAACCTGGCGACATCATCAACACCGACCTCGGACCACCCCACACCGCCACCGGCGAGGAACTCGAACCACAACTTCAAGCTCGTCGCGTACGCCCGCTGCGTGTTCGGCGATCGCTCCAACGCCGACTTGTACGCCAGATACGACTCGACCGGATCAACGACCGCACCATCACCACCGAGCAGTGTCCACGACACCCTCCCGATGCCCGGAAGCAACACCCGCTGCACGATCACCACGAACCGATAGGGAACAGACGTTCGACAATACGCCAACCGCCCTGCTACATCGCGGACATCGGAGACGCGCTCCAGATAACGCGTCCACGACACAGCCCAAAGCTCTGTCGACTACATCAATGACACCCCAAACCCAGCTCAAGATATGTGCCGTTCCGGGGCACCCCCTCAACCCAGGCAGGCGACCGCACTCAGCGTTCAAGTGGCCATCAGCGGGCAGGTCCAGATGCCCGCCAGTGGGCAGATTCACCTATCTGGCGCGTAGCGCTTCTTGGTAGCGGGAGTCCAGGGACCTGGTAGCAACGTTCCGGGGAAGTGGTAGCGGCCCGGCCGTTGGTGGCCGGGCCGCCGTGGGGTTATTCCCAGTAGTCCTTGGCTGCTTGGGTGTGTTCGTGGCGGAGTCTGCGCATGTCGAGTTGGCCGAGGTTGATGGTTCTGGCGTTGTTGGCGAGCCGGTTGACGATGGAGTCGGCAGCGACACGGTCGGGGAGCTCAGCGACCCAGTGCGCGGGTCCGGTCTGTGAGCCAATGACGGTCGGTAGCCGGTGTTCTCGATTGGCGAGGATCGCGAACAGATCGCTGGCCGCGTCGCTGTCGATGCCGACGGTGAGGAAGTCATCGATGATCAACAGGTCTGTTTGGGAGAGTTCGTTCAACAGTGTCCGGTGGGCGATGCCGTCGTTGCGGGCGATGACGAGCCGGCGGGCGAGGTCGTCCATCCGGGCGTAAGTGACGGCGTGTCCGTTGTGGCAGGCGCTGATCCCGAGCGCGCACGCGAGATAGGTTTTGCCGCCTCCGGTCGGCGAGATGATCAGCAGGTTCATCGGGTCTGCGCGCCAGTCATGCGCGGCGTAACGGCGCATCCGGACAGCGGTGACCCCGCGTCCGTCGCGGTAGTCGATCTCCGCGACCGACGCGTCAGGGATCGCGAACCCGGCTTGGCGGATGAGTCTGTCGACCTTGTGGGCCCGGCGCAGCTCGAGCGCGTCGTCGACCGCGGTCAAGAACAACTGCTCGGGGGTGAGGGTGTCGTTGGCCTCATCGGCGATGAGTTCTTCGAACCGGGTCGCGACGTGGGTGACCCGCAGGGCCCGGAACTTGTCGTAGTCGATGCTGGTGAACGTCACTGGCCTGCCTCCTTGGCGCCGGTGGCGTAGTGGGAGATGTCGCGCACGAACACGTCCGGCCCGGCCGTGACGTCGCCTCGACGTTTGCGGGTTGACGCGGCCGGGGTCACCGCTGCGGGTTTGTCGGCGTCGCTGCCGATGGCGGCCATGATCCGCTTGAGCGTCGTGTAGGACGCGTGCCCGCGACGGTTGATCAGTTCCTGGCAGGCCGCTTCCAGACACTCACGGTTGCGTTTGCCGAGCCCGTTCAAGATGTTCTGGCAGTCCAGGTAGCCCTGGGCTTCGATCTTGTGCCGGTCCAGGATCTCCTCGATGACCTCCACGGTCGCTGGGCCGAAGCTGCGCGCCCGGTCGGTGAACCAGCGCCTGGACCACAGCCCGTCGACGTTGCGGTGCTGCGCCGGGACATGCTCGGCCAGAGTCGAGTATTGACCCTTGCGGCCCCGCAACCGCGGGTGCTCACAGACGATGTCGTGCCCGTCGAACACCGTCACCTTCGATGAGGTGAACCGCACCCGAAGTAGCCGCCCGGCCAGCTTGAAGGGGACCGAGTAACGCTGGTAGTCGGCCGTGACGTGATAGTTCCGGCCGGCCTTCAACTCTTTCCACGTCACTTCCTCAAACACGGTGTCGGGCAGCGGGGCGAGCAGGCAGGCTTCTTCGGCTTCGAACCGTTCCCACCGGGTCGTGCCGTCAGCACGGCGAATGTCGCAGTTGATCTCGGTCACCCGCTCGGCGATCGCGTCGTTCAGCTCCGCCAAAGTCGTGAACACGTCGTCTTCGAGGTAGCCAATGACCCGCTTGTTCACCACGTTCACCGCGTTCTCGACCGCCGCCTTGTCGCGCGGCTTTCGCGATCTGGCCGGCACGATCGCGGTGCCGTAATGATCAGCGAGCTGCTGATACCTGGCGTTCACGACACGCTCGACGTCGCCCTTGCGCGCCAGATGCGTCGACGTCGTTGGGTTGTCCGGAACAACAATCTGGCTCACCCCGCCATAGAACGCGAACGCGCGGACGTGCGCGTCCAGCCACGCCTCGCTGCGCATGTTCTCGAAAGCGCGGCAGAACAACACCCCCGAGAACGGCAACACCGCGACGAACAACACCGCCCGACCAATCTCCCCAGTCACCGCGTCGACCAGATCGATCGTGTCGCCGGCCCAATCCACCAACATCGCCCGGCCCGGCTCGTGATGAAGCGTCGCGACCAGATCATGCGTCCTCACATAGTCAGCGAACAACGCGCAGAACTGCGAGTACCCGTACTTCTTCCCCGGGTCCTTCGCGTCCGCGTAACGGCGCCACGCCAGCAGCAACGTGAAGTGCCGGTTCCGTTTCATCGACACCAGCACCCGCTTCAAGTCGGGCTGGTCGTACTCGTCCGACACCCGCCGCCGTCCGTCCGGGAACCACCCCGTCAACTCGGCATCGCTCACCGCCTCAGCCGAGGTGACATCGTGCTCGGTGATCGCCTGCTTCACCCGCACCACCTCGCGATGCGAGCAACCCACCATCTCCACAACATCGCGGTAACTGTTCCCCTCGAGCAACAGCACCAAGATCCTTCGGTAGTCCACCATGAACTTCGCCTTCCAAACGAGAAATGGCGACACCCATGTGTCGCCACCCCTCAGCGAAGCATCACCCCACCCAGGCCGCTACCAACTCCTCAGAACTGCGCTACCACATTCCTGGACTCCCGCTACCAAGAAGCGCTGTGCGCCACGATGTCTGATCCGGCGTATGCCGCCGGCGCTTCTTAGCTGTCACGGTCCCGTGATTCTTCCTGCTCTCACGGGCACCACACTCGCACAACGCATGGACCACTACGAGGGTCTCAGCTCACCACCAGCGCTACCATGCCCTCGCGCGGTGACCATTAGAACTCGCCGGCGCCTCAATGCAAACTCTTCGATCCAAATTGTGAGGCCGCCCGAAATTGTGGCCTTCGCGTTGATTTGCACCTGCGAATTAGTTGCAATGGGAATTGGTAGACGACAGCTACTGAAGTTCTCGAATCCTCTGGCAAAGGTCGCCGACTGTTCGCATGTCTGCGAGCCGAAGGCCGGCGGACTCTGACAGGCTGAAATCATTCTCGATCATGATGCCCAGCTCGATTGCCGACACCGAATCGAGCAACCCGCTCTCCATTAGCCGTTCATTGCAGTCGCCGAGGAACCCGGTGACGAGCGCGACAACCCTCTCGCGAATCTCTGCGAGAGTCGCGTCTATGGACATTGCTCGCCCTCGGATCCGGACCAGATGGTTGGATCGAGGCCTTCACCCGCGACGGCAATGCCGAGTCCAGACCCCTTGCCCCTAAGCGCTATTGCCTTCGCAGCCGTGATGGATCGTGACGTTAGAATCGCTCGAGGGCCGACGGGACGCTTCACGACCTGGGCAATTCCGAGGCTGAGCAGGTAGTCCGCCGGACCAAGGTGTCCGAGATGTGGAATCGGAAACAAGGTCTTGTCGAGGTCGATGCCGAGGGCGGCAAGCGTCTCTAACTGCGGTGCCTGCTCCAGAGGTGAACATACGACGAAGTCAACGTCCTCGAAGTCGGCAGCTTCGTACAGCGCAGCAAAGTTGCGATGATCGGCCTCGTATCCGAACCTTTTCTCGTCAATGAGGTTGCGCATCGTTCGTTGATCGCTCCAGAGATGGAGACCCTTGTCAAGCGCGGATTCGTCGAAGGGCACTGATGTACCACCAGCGACTGGTCCCATGACTCGATGTCGGGACAGATCGGGGAACGTTGACTCGGCGAACGCGACGATCTCATTGGCTGCTTGCTCCGCAATGATTGCCGTGCAGGCGCCTGCCGCGTATACGACCTGTGCGGCGAATTCGGGTACCTGATCACTTTTGAGTACGTGATCAAAACGATCTGCGCAGCAAACTGCGACGGTGTGATGAGTGCCCGACTCCACCATGAGTTTCGCGATCCAGAGGGCGTCCACAACCCCTGCGCACCGGCTCGCGACGTCGA
>JANYDH010000049.1 GCA_025359865.1 Actinomycetes bacterium
CTCGCCCATGGTCCAACTCGAACTCACCTATCTCCACGAGATCGGACGACTGAGCGTGAGCGGAGCCGAGATCATCGACGACCTCCGCGAACGAATCGGTCTGCAGCTGTCCGACTGCACCCTCACTGCAATCGTGCAGGCGGCAGCATCGCTCAACTGGACCCGCGACCCGTTCGACCGGATGATCGTCGCTGACGCGATGGTCGCGTCAGCCCAACTGCTCACCAAGGACACCACGATCTCGGCCAACTGCCCATTGGCAGTGTGGTGATACCCGTCTCGTCGGCCCAGGGTCAGCCGGCGAGACGCCCACCGACTCTTCGGCACCTGCAACGGGTAGTCTCGCGGCCCGTGCCAGTGTTCCCACCGCGTTCGACCCTGCAGTCGGTTCGGGTGTCGAATGTGGCTGCCGCAGCCGTTGGCCTGCTGATCTGCACAGGCGGACCGTCCACCTACATCGCGCTGCATCACATGGGGCCTGGTAGCGGGTGGCGCACATGGGTGTTCATGTACCCGTTCGCCGCAGTTGCGATCTTCGGCATCGCCGCGCTCTTGCGCACGCTGTCGGAGACACAGCGGCCGTGGTGGCAGCGCTTGCCGTGGCCGATGTATTCCGTTGCCCTGTACGTCGGTTGGGCATTGCTCTCGGCGACCTGGTCGGTCACCCCCGATATCACGTCGACGACGGCGTTGATCGGCGTAGGTATCGCTGCATTCGGGTGTTGGGTCGGTTGCGGGTTGCGGTCGGCCGAGCAGATCTGGGCGGTGGCGATCGCGATGTCGGTTGCGGTCTGCACTAGCGCGTTCGTGGCCGTGTTCTTTCCGCATCAAGGCCTCATGCCGGCCCGTGGCACATCGCCAGGCGGTGAGTGGCAGGGCATCTACGGCAATCGCAACTCGTTATCGCCGGTGTGCGTGCTCGCTCTACTCGGCCTGGTCGGCGTGGTGATGATCCGCCGCACACTACGGACTGCGTTGTGGGTCAGCCCCATCGCAGTACTCGCGCTGGTCGCGCTCCGCGAATCGAGCGGGCTGACGTCGACCATGGCACTCGCCTTGGTGATTCTGGTCGCAGCAGCGCTGCCTGTGGTGTGGCGGCTGCGTAGTGTTGGCGCTCCTGGTTGGGCAGTCGGTGGTGGGCTCGCTGTTGCGTCGGCCGGCACATCGGCATACGTGTTCTCCCATCTCGGTGAGCTGGCCACCCGTGTCGGGCGCGACCCGACATTGTCGCACCGCACCCAGATCTGGCACGACGTGCGGCAGTTCATCGCCGTTCACCCGTGGCGCGGCTACGGCTACTGGGCATTCTGGGATCGTGCGGATCTCACCGCTGGCACGTACGCCCGACATGGCGACGCCTACTCGAGCGCCCACAACTCGGTGCTCGAAGTAGTGCTCGGGTTGGGGGTGATCGGCCTGGTGTTCTACATCGCCATCGGTCTCACCGCTATCGCCGGCATCGCTGCGTGGACATGGCGAACCGGGTCGTTGGCGTCGTGGTGGTGGGCGTTGGTGTTCGCGTTCTTGTTCGCCCAGAACCTGATGGAGAGCTTCGTGCTGTGGCACTCGTATCAGTGGATCTTGTTCATCGCTGCAGCTGTCGTGCCGTTTCGCGCCGACGCCCGCGCCGACGCCGAGGCGCGGTGACCAACGAGTCGTCGATCGCCCGCGACACATCGTGGTCGTTCATGGCCGAGGTGGCCCGGCTGGTCGCCGGAGTCGGCGTGTTCTTATTGGTCGCGCGTGCGCTCGGTCCGACACAGTTCGGCTTGTTCATCGCGATCGCCTCGATCGTCAACTTCACGTTGCCGTTCGCCAACCTCGGCTCGTCGCTCCTACTGGTGCAGCGGGTGCGGCGCGACGACAAGGACATCGGCGAATCGTTCCGTACGGCGTTGACGATGACGCTGGTCGGCGGAGCCATCGCCACAGCGGTGATGTCGCCGCTGCTGTCATTGTTCTTGGACGACGCCCCGCCCGCCGCGATTGTGGGGGTATCGCTGGGCGAATACGTGTTCGGCGCCACGGTAGCGCTGTGCGGGTACGCCTCCATTGCCCAGGGTGACATGCGCACGAGCGCTCTGGTCACGTGCGCCGACAGCGCAGCACGGGTGGCGGCCGCAGTGTTCCTGCTGGCGTTGAGCAGACCAACCGTAACGGGGTGGGCCGTCGCCGAATGCGTTGGTGCGGTGATCACCGCGACGCTGATGATTCGGTTGACCAGTCGCCGACACCACATCCGGATCGGTGTCCGCCGCCTGGTGTGCCAGGATGTGATCGATGGGTTGCCGTACTCGGCATCGCTCGCTGCGTTCTCGGCACAAGATGGCGTCGACAAGCCGTTGATGGTCCGCTTCGGCTGGGGGGTCGACGCTGGGCTGTACGCGGCGGCGTATCGCATTCCCGCTCTTGCATTCGTACCGGTGCAGGCGCTGCTCGTGGCCACGTTCAACCGGTCGTTCACCGCAGGCAAGGCAGGGATCGATGCAGCGATGCGGTTGGCCCGCCGGTTACTCATCCCAAGCCTTGCCTATTCGGTGGTGGCTGCGCTGGCGATCATGGCGTTCGCCCCGCTCGCCCGACCGCTGTTGGGCGACGACTTCGAAGGTGCGCTGCCGATGTTGCGATGGCTGGCGGTGTTGCCGGTGATCCGCACGCTGCAGTACTTTCCTGCGAACGCCATCACCGGTGCCGGCTACCCGCGCAAACGGTTGCTGCTACTGGTGATCACCCTGGTCGTCAATCTGGCGTTGTGCCTAGCGCTGATCCCTGATCATTCGTGGCGTGGTGCGGCGACGGCGACCATCATCGCTGAATCGCTGTATGCGGTCATGCTGTGGATCACCGTAGGGGTTCTGCATCGGCGCGAGGCGGCAGCAGCAATTGCGTCGGCTACTGACGACAACGACGAGGGTGTCGAGCACCACGAGGGCTGAGGAACCCGACGCCCCACGACAGGTGCATGGTAGGCAGCACGACCACCAGGCGGGCAGTTGTTGCGGTGAACCCACGGCCCACCTTGAGCGAGGCCAGTGCCACGCCGGCGAGATAGCCGATCGGGGCCAGCAATGCGCAGCGCCACCGCAGACCGGTCAGTGCACCACCCACCACAGCAACAGTGACCAGCGGGGGCACCGCCTGGCGCGCTTTGAGCGAGGCGGGATGGATACGCAGGACTTCGCGCTTCCACCAGCCGTACTCGAAGTACTGCCTGCCCAGTGCGAGCAGTGAACCACGCGGCCGGTAGACCGCCCACAGCGATGGGTCGAACCACACGGTGCCGCCTGCGGCACGCAACCGTATATTCAGTTCGTAATCCTGGTTGCGGATCAAACACGCGTCGAACCCGCCCGCCCTCTCGAGTGCTTCGCGGCGAAACACCCCGAGGTACACGGTGTCGACGGGGCCTTGGCTGCCTCCGGTGTGGAACCGGGCGCCGCCGACGCCGAACGGCGAACCCATCGCAGCGGCCACCGCCTGCTCGAACACGGTGACACCAACAGCACGTTGTACGCCGCCGACGTTGACGGCACCGGTACGCACGAGGGTCTGTACCGCGCGTTCGATGTAGCCGGGCGACAGTTCGGCATGGCCGTCGACCCTTACGATGATTTCACCCGTGGTGGCAGCAATGGCCGCGTTGAGACCGGCCGGAGTGGTGCCGGAGGGATTGGCGACCATCCGCACCTGGGGGTGGTCGCGCACCAACCGTGCAGCCACGGCGTCGGTGGCATCGCTACTGGGGGCCATGGCCAGGCAGACGTCGAATCCGCCCGGATAGTGTTGTGCCAGGATCGCCTCGACCGAGTCGCGCAGGAACCGCTCCTCGTTGCGGACCGGCATGATCACCGACACCGTCGGGAATGCGTCGCACGCCGGATCGCACGCTGGATCAGACATGGGCGCACACGCGGCATCAGACACGACGGGCGAGCACCACCCACAGGGTGCGCAGCAGAATCTGGAGATCGAGCACGGGCGACCAGTTGACCAGGTATTGCAGGTCGTGGCCGACCTTGTAGACGGCGTCGGTGTGATAACGGCCCTGCACCTGGGCGAGTCCGGTAATGCCGGGCCGCAGTTCGTAGCGGCGTTCGTAGCCGGGCACCAGTTTGGCGAGCTTCTCAGCGAACTCGGGTCGCTCCGGACGGGGACCGACGAGCGACATTTCGCCGCGCACAACATTCCAGATCTGCGGGAGTTCGTCGACGCGCGTCGACCGCATCCACGCCATGCCGCGCACGACCCGTGGATCACGAGCCGTGGCGAGAACAGCGCCGGCACGCTCGGCATCGGTGCCCATGGTGCGGAACTTGATGAGCGGGAACGGCACCCCATCACGACCGAGTCGTACTTGGCGGTACAACACAGGCCCGCCAGCCACCATTCGCGCATACACGGCAACGCATCCGACAACGAGCACCAACATCGGGCTGAACGCCACCAGGAGAACGAGATCGAGCCCGCGCTTCAAGCGTGATTTGTGCGACGGCATGGTGTGCGTTCGCAACCGGACGAACGGCATCCCGGCCACTTCGCGAACCGACTGAAGCCCGAGCAGTGTCTCTTGCGCCCCAACCCGCTGCAGAACACCCACCCCGAGCGCTTCGAGCGATGCGAGCGGCTCGGGAAACACCTGGCCAAAGGCATGCACATCGAGCAACAACACATCGCTCACCTCGTGCTTCGCGACAAGGGCGGCGAGTCCCGAGGTTTCGGTGGCCACGACCACCACGACAGCGCCGACGTCGCCATCGCCGCCGCCGCCGCCGCCGCCACGACCATCGCCATGTGGGCCACCTGCAAGATGCTCACGCGCCGAGTCGACCGCTTCGGCCGGACCAACCAGCGCGACACGTACCACACCCTGATGTCGTAGCGCGAGCCGCCGACTCCACTGACGGTTGCCGGCCAGCACGAGCGAGCCGACCACCACAAGCCCGAGCAGGTTCAGCCTGGGCATGAGGTACCGGTCGAGCACGACGAACGCGACGCTGTCCATGCCGACCCCGATCACCATCGCCAGAACGATCGTGGGTAGCCACGGCCGACGACCGAGTCGCGGTTCGCGTTGATACAGCCCACTCAGATAGCCGATGAACAGGTGAATCACCGTCGCGATCGCAAATCCGACCACATAGTGCGACAACGGGTACGTAGGCCAGGTCACGCCGAACCGCACCAGGTTGATAGCGACCATCGAGGCGTACAGCCCGATGGCGTCGAGCACGAACAGGAACCGAAACCCCCGCGCCCACAGCCCGTTCACTACAAGCCGCACCACGGGCGGCACTTCCGACCGCTCCATCTGCCGCATGGCGATCAAGTCTATGACTGCGGCTCCCGCCTAATTACGGAAAGGGCTGCCATTCGCGCCGACGCAACGCCTCGCGAATCGGCCTTGAAGAGAGTGGACCGCCCTCAACTGCGGGGCTAGTATTAGCATGTGTCTCGTATGGGGAGGTACTCGTGACAATTGTCGATGCAGTCCGACGAACCAGCTCTCCCGGCCCGCTCGACGATGGCGAGTTCGGGTTGCTGGTCAAAGAGCACCGGTCGGCGCTGCTTCGCCATGCGCTGCGCAGCACCCGCGATGCAACATCGGCCGATGACGTGGTGCAAGAGACGTTTATCCGCGCCTACCGGGCATATTCCCGGCTTCAGCCTGGCAGCCGTCTCGGGCCGTGGTTGCATCAAATTTTGGCCAACGTGTGTATCGACGAGGCCAACCGTCGCCATCGTGAGACGGTCAAGGCCGAACGCCTCTCCGACCAGCTCAGTGTCTCGGCACCAGATTTCAGTCCAGAGCACCAGCTCGGTCTCGATGCCGACTACAGCGACCTCGATGCGGCGCTGGCGTCGTTGTCGGTCGAATACCGTGAGGTGCTCACCAAGCGGTTCGTCGACGAGTTGAGCTATCACGCGCTGGCCGAGTCGGTCGGCGTGTCCGAGCAGAACGCCCGGGCCAGGGTCAGTCGTGCCCGTCACGCGGTCATCACCGTCATGCGCGGCGCGGCAGTGCTGCCACTCACCACGTACTTTTGGCTGCGCAAGGGCCGGCGTGCTTCCGCCGCCTTCGAGCGGACGCAGGCGGCCGCACTCACTCCTGGTACCTCGGGTGTGAGCACAGCGATGTCTGCCAATCGGTTGGCCACCTCGCTCGCGCCAGCCATCGATGCTGCGAATACCCTGGTGACGGCCGCCCCGGCCGCCGCCCCGTTGCTCGCCAGGGTGGCTGTCGGTGTCGGCATTGTCGCCGCTGCATCGATCTCCATCGGGCACGATTCGACAACGGTCTCCTCGCAGACGTCAAGTGTGATCCAGTTCGATTCCGATCGGCAACGCCCCGTGATGTTCGGCGACGCACCAGGTGCCGGTTTGGCGATCGGAGCCGCCGTCACCACGTCTATCCCGACATCGGGTTCGGGCGCGACCACGGCAGCCCCGGTAGCCGATCGTCCGGCGCCTGCTGTCGGGGCGGCCATTTCTCCCGCCGCCGATGCGGGTGCAGCCTTGCCGGTTTCGCCCACTGGCCTCATCGCCGACCCGTCGTCGGCTGCGGTCAGCGCTGCCGTGCCGGCGATCGACGAAGTGGTAGCAACCACCATCACGAACTCTGTGCCGGTCACAGCACCGTCGAAGACCCCGGTACCGGCCACCCCCAAAGCGCCCGCGTCTACCATCGCTGGCGGCACGCCAACCACCGTCGTGGTCGATACATCGCTGATTGTCATCAATCCGGTTGCTGTCGCTACCACTGTCGTAGTCGACACGTCGGTACCCTCCAGTACCGTGGTACCTCCTGACGGCGTTGGATCGATCGAGACCGCACCAGCTACCACTCTTGCTCCCGCCGTGCTCATCGGCGGCACTCTCACGGTGAGTTCGGTCACTGCCACCCCGGCAGGGCCACGAACCGACCTTTCCGGTGCAGTTACGCTCACTATCGGTGGCGATTCCCTGTCCGGCTCGATGTCCGGACGTATCTCGGTCGATCTACTCGCAGCACCAG
>JANYDH010000060.1 GCA_025359865.1 Actinomycetes bacterium
TTGGCGGAGGTGGACGGGAATCGAACCCGCCGGACGAGGATCACTCGTCCCAGCCGCTTTGAAGGCGGTGGAGCCCACCAGGTACCCGGACACCTCCGCTCGTGAGCCTAGCAACACCCGACGCCACTCTCGCTAGCACCGCCACGACGTGGGTAGCGTGCAGGGATGAGCACTACCCGACGAACCTCGCCAACGGTGTTCGTGTCGGCGGCGTTGTGGGGCGAACTCGGTACCAGCCTGCAGGCGTCGTGCCCCGGGTTGCAAACGGTGTTGTTCACCGCAGGTGAACGGGTACCCGACGGGGACCTCGCCGCCATCGAGGTGGCATGTCTGTCATCCGACCTCTGGCCGGATTCGTCGGGGCCGTTTCTTCGCATCTGCCTCGACTCACCGAACCTTCGCTGGCTTCATTCGTTCAGCGCTGGCGTGGATCATCCCGTGTTCCGGATGTTTGTCGACCGGGGAGTACGGCTCACCACATCGAGCGGCGCTTCCGCGGCAGCGATTGCACATCATGTGATCATGAACCTGCTTGTCGCCCGACGGGATCTTCCGTCGTTCCTGCGCGCCCAAGCGAGCCATCAGTGGTTGCCGCGCGATCTGGACGATGTCGAAGGTCGCACGGTCGGTGTCATCGGGATGGGTCCGATCGGTCGCGAGGTCGCACGACTGTGTCGCGAGTTCGGAATGCACCCGATCGGGCTGCGCCGGACGGTACGCGGGGACGAGCCCTGCGAAACGTGGACGTTCGACCGTTTGCACGAACTTTTCGGAGTGGTCGACACCCTCGTGCTCGCCGTGCCACTCACCATCGATACTGCCGGTCTGCTCGGTCGCGCCGAGTTCGCCATGCTGCAACCAGGTGTGCATCTCGTCAACGTGGGCCGCGGCGAGCTGATCAATGAACCAGCGTTGATCGACGCTCTCCGCTCAGGGCAGGTTGGCTGGGCGGCACTTGACGTCGCCACCACCGAACCATTGCCACCCGAGAGCCCATTGTGGGACATGGCGAACGTGGTGATCACCCCGCACTCATCGGGCGGCACCGCATCGACCCGGCGGCGGTCAACAGCGTTGTTCCGCGACAATTTCGAGCGGTTTGTCCGCGGTGACTCGCTTTACAACGAAGTGTTCTGAATCGGTGGTTGTGACACCGTGACCTTGTCGATAGGTTCCGAAGCCTTCCCCTAGTTGTAGCGCTCGACGTTCCTGGGGGTCTTTGTGTACACACTCTGTTGGTCGGTCAAAGGTGGAGCCGGTACCACTGTCGTGGCCAGCGCGCTGGCACTTGTCTCCGCGCGCACCGCTCCCACGGTGCTCATCGATCTGGGCGGCGACGCTCCGGCCGCGCTCGGCATCGCCGAACCCGCGGGGCCTGGCGTGCTCGACTGGCTTGCCGCGCCCAACGCTCCAGGTGCAGCGCTGCTACGTCTTGGAGCGCCCGTCGTTGCCGGCTTGTGCGTCGTGCGACTAGGTGACCCCACGAGCAGCCAGCAACTCGACGACGCCGATTGGATTCGGCTCGCCGACGCCTGCGATTCAGCCAGCAGGCTAGGCCATGACTCAACTGGTAGATCAACTGGTGGATCAACGACGTTTGTGATCGACGCCGCCACGATGACCATTCCTGCGATCATTCATGAACGGGCAGCCCACTCACTGCTCGTCATTCGCCCGTGCTATCTCGCGTTGCGCCGAGCCGCACGCTTTACCGGGCTCGCCACCGGTGTTGTTTTGGTCAGCGAACCAGGGCGGGCACTCGGTGCTCACGATGTGCAACGCGCCCTGGCCACCCCGGTACTCGCTGAAATCGCGTGGGACCCAACCATCGCCCGATCGGTCGACGCCGGGTTACTCGCCGCCCGTCTGCCCAGCGGCCTCATCCGGCCGCTGCGGCGACTGTGTACCGACGTGGCGGCTGCGTGAACGCCGTCATCTTCGGTTACGGCCCGCTCGAGCGATGGTTGAGTGACGATCAGGTCACCGAGGTGATGGTCAATGCAGGTCGTGATGTGTGGGTCGAACGCAGTGGGCTCAGCCCCCAGTTCGCCGGGCATCTCCCGCATGGAGTGATTGAAGCGGTCCTCGAACGGATCTTGGCCCCGATCGGTCGACGGCTCGATCGATCATCACCGATCGTCGATGCACGCCTTGCTGACGGGTCTCGGGTGTGCGCTGTGCTCCCGCCCGTCGCCGTCGATGGACCGTGTCTTTCGATTCGCCGTTTCGCTGTGCGTCAGCTGACGCTCGCCGCCTTCGCCGCCGAGCCAGTCGCAACGCTCGTCCGCGAACTCGTCGAGCGCCGTTGCAACATCGTGGTCAGCGGGGCGACATCGTCGGGAAAGACCACCCTGCTCAACACGCTCGCAGGTCTGGCATCGGTCGACGACCGAATCGTCACCATCGAAGACACCGCCGAACTTCGCCTCGACGCTCCCCACGTGCTTCGTCTCGAATGCCGCGTCGCATCGCCCGATGGCCTGGCCGAGATTGGTCTGTCCGATCTCCTGCGCGCTGCGCTCCGCCTACGACCGGATCGCCTCGTGATCGGCGAGATCCGTGGCGACGAGGCGAACTCGCTGCTGCAAGCCCTCAACACCGGTCACGATGGTTCGCTGGCGACCGTCCACGCCAACTCCGCTGTCGATGCCTTGGCCCGGCTCGAGTCGCTCGTCGTGCGCGGTTGCCCGGCGTGGCCGCTCACGGCCGTGCGGGATCAGGTCCGCCGATCGATCGATGTGGTCATCCACGTCCGCCGCAACTCGCAGGGTCGCCACATTGACGAAGTTGCCGAGGTACTTCCCGCCGGCGACCCGGTCGGGGTGCGAATACTCGCCACGTCCGCCGGGGTTGAGGCCCAGCCTCATCGGGGTCGAGCATGAGCCCGAGCGCATCGGTAGCTGCCGTGTCACTGGTGGCCTCCATGCTCGTACTGGCCCATTGTGTCCGACCGCTCGCCGGGGCGCGACAATCGCCCGGTGTCATGCGGGCTCCTGCGGCCAGCGCTGTCAGACCCAACCATGCCAGCCTCAACCGGCTGCAACTACTCGATCAGTCGATCGATCTGCTCGACGACATCGGCCGGAGCGTACGCAGTGGGCTCAGCCTCACGTCGGCGACCACCTCGGCGTTACGCGCTCACCTCATGCTGCTGCCTACCATGCTCACCGCCCTCGATGCCGGCGCCACACTCGTCGACGCGGCGCGGTCCGCTCGGGCGGTCGATATCCCAATCGGTGAAGGCGGGCTGATTGCCCACACCCTGTACGCGTGCGCATCGATCGGTGGGCCCGTTGGCGACGCGCTCGACCGTGCTGGTGGCGCTCTCCGAGAACGACGCGCATTTCTGCTCGAACGTACCGCGCAGAGCGCCCAGGCTCGACTGAGCGCAGTCGTGATGACGTTCGTCCCGCTGGCATTCGCCGCATGGGGCGCGATGACCAGCGGACGGATCCGTCACCAGTACAGCCACTCGGGCCTGGCTGCAGGTCTGGCGGTGATCGGACTCGCGCTCAACCTTGCCGGTTGGCGCTGGATGCGAGCCACTATCAACGGGCCCGGCCGATGAATACGGCAACAACCCTGCTGGCCGTGATGCTCGCCACCGCTGTCGCCTTCGCGCTACGACCGCGCGGTCGCACCTGCCGGGTCGTCAACCCAGCACCCGCACGCCGGCATGTTGGCGGTCGGTCGGAACATCGTTGGCAAAGACGGTTGGGACGACGCTCGTCCCGTCGACGGCAGCGGACAATCACTCAGGCGCTTCCCGACGCGCTCGACCTCGTGATCGTCACCATCCAAGCGGGGCACCTTCCACTGCAGGCGCTCCGAGAGGTTATGCCGTCCGTGTCAGGCATCATTGCCGCCGCATTCTCCGACGTTGTCGCTCGCGTGGACCGGGGCGAACGATTCCGCACCGCGCTCGACGCGCTCGACGCGCATCTCGGGGCTCCGGCACTTGCTGTGTCGGCAGCCATCGCCGGCGCATACGACGCTGGCACTGCGGTCACACCTGCGCTCGACAGGTTGGCTCACGACGCCCGAGAACACCGGCGGCGCGCGGCCGAAGCGAGCGCGCGCGAACTTCCTGTACGTCTGTCATTTCCTTTGGTGCTGTGCACCCTGCCGTCGTTCGTGCTCATCGCGATCGTCCCCTTGCTCCTCGGAGCCCTGTCGTCGTTGCGCGGCCACTGATCCGCCCACCGGCCATCCCACTCTCCGGCTGTCTCCGAGGTGTCTCATGTCCCACGCTTTCCTTCGTCTCCAGATCTGGCTCACAACAATCGCTGACCCCGAATCACGAGGTCTTCTCTGCCCAGCCGACACCATCAGCGTCGAGGCACGCAACAGATCCCATCCGCGGCCGCGCGACGCAGGCCAGGCGACCACAGAATACGCGCTGGTCATGCTCGGCGCGGCTGTCATCGCGCTCCTTGTCGTCACCTGGGCCACGGCGGGCGGGGGCGCCGGCAAGATCGGGCAGTTGTTCGACCGAGTCATCGATGCCGTCACCAGCAAGATCTGATCAGGGCCAGGCCACGGTCGAGTTGGCCCTGTGCCTACCGATCGTGTGCCTGATGCTGCTCGGCGTCGTACAGGTCGGCCTGGTCGTACGCGACCAACTGGCGGTTCAGTTGGTCGCTCGCGAGGCCGCCCGGGCGGCAGTGGTGGCCGCCGATCAGGCCGGTGCCGGCGCACGTACCGGCACCGCTGCAGCGGGTGCGGCCGGTATCTCACCGATCGAGGTGAGTGTCGCTACCGGAGCCGGTTCGGTCACCGTCACTGTCGTGTACATCGAGCACACCGATGTGCCCATCATCGGAGCGTTCCTTCCCGATGTCCGCATCACCGCATCGGCGACGATGGCATTGGAGCCACCATGAGATGAACATTCCATCAGAGTCCTCCTTCGGGGAATGCTCACCTACCGGTAGGGTCGCGGCGTGGATCTTGTCTGTCGTACCACCATCGTTGGTGACATCGCCACGCTGCAGTTACTGGGTGAAATCGATCTTGCCTCAATTCCGGTGCTCCATGACGCCACCGTGCGTCTGGTCGCCGATGCTTCGGGGCATACCGTAGCGATCGACCTCGACGGGGTCACTGTGGTCGACGACACCGGCCTCGGCGTGCTACTCGGCGCAGCGGCGAGAGCCCGCGAGGCTGGCGGTGACCTGATCTTGGTCTGCACGTCCGAACGTCTGCGTCGCCGATTCGAATTGTCGGGACTGTCACGAGCGATCGAAGTGCGTACCCGGCTCGTTCCGTGACCCAACGCGCCGGTACGCACACGCGCACGCCTGTCCGGATCAACGCAACAGCGGCAACACCTCGCGAGCGGCGCGGGCGGTCTGTTCATCATCGTCGTTTTGGGGTACCAGGATCACCGAGGTCGCTCCTGCCGCGGTGAACGCACGGATGGCCTTGGCACAGTCAGCCGGCGTGCCGGAAACGGCGAAGCGACCATTGCGGTCCGCTTCGGTGACCGACTCGTCGATGCCCAGCAGGCTGAGCCGTCGGTCTCCCGGAGTCGGCGCAAATTGGTCGACTGCCGACGACACCATTGCCCGCGCATCTTCATTCCGGTCGGCAACCGCGAAGACGACATAGACGGCGCACACCGCCGGATTGCCTCCCCGTTCACATGCTGCTCGCACGAACGACGGGCTCGACCCTTCGGGCAGCATCAACCCATCGGCCAACCGTGCTGCCAGATCCAACGACTTCGGCCCAGTCGCGCCGACCAACACCGGCGGTGCCGGTACTGGCGGAAACACCAAGCGCACCCCGTCGAAGTGCACCTGCCGACCGTGCATGGTCACCTCATCGCCTGCCCAGAGCCGACGGACCACATCGACGGTCTCGCCCAGCGCCGTCAACTGCGACTCGGGAAAAGCGCCGATCTGACGCATCCAGTCAGCGACACCGTGACCGAATCCAGCGAGTAGCCGTCCGGGGAACATCCGGGCGAGCCCGCCGAGGTCCATCGCCATGATTGCGGGGTTGCGCACCACCGCGGGTGCGATGCCGAATCCGACGATCAACCGTTGTGTGGACGCAAGCGCTACCGATACCGCCGAGACACCACCGGCCCAGAAGCAATCCTCCACCACCCACAACTCGTCGAAACCAACGGTCTCAACGAGTCGAGCAAACGCGATCAAGTCTTCCGGCCGCCGGTGGCGGCGGTACATCACCCCATATGACGTCATCTACCCAGCTTGCCACCTTGGCATGGCCGGTCTGGGCCGGTCTGAGTACCGGTGGTGGTCTATAGCCCACCACCGGTGCCCAGACCGCAACTCGCTCAGTTGCGGCGCTCAGCGGCGGGGGTTGGGGCGGGGGCGCTGCTTGCGGACGCCTCGGCGATCCTGGGACTTGTCCTGGGCGCGCTGTTCGGCCTCGAGGGCATGTTCCTCGGCGACCAGCCGCTTCATCGCATCGAGTCGGCGCGGGTCGAGTTGGCCCCCGGCAATCGCCGCGGTGACCGCGCAACCGGGCTCGTTTTCATGCTTGCAGTCGCGGAAACGGCACCGATCTGCGAGATCGAACACGTCGGCAAAGGCTCGCTCGATACCGTGCCCGCTGCTCCACAGGCTGACAGCGCGCACCCCGGGCGTGTCGATCAGCCACCCGTTCTCCGACCCCTGGCGCCGAGGTAACCCGATCAATTCGCAGGCGGTAGTGGTGTGCCTGCCGCGTTGGTCACCCTCGCGTACCGAACTGGTGCGCAACACACCACCGACCACGAGCGCGTTGATCAGCGTGCTTTTGCCAACTCCGCTCGCGCCGAGCAGTGCCATCGTGCCGTCATCGCGCACCAGCGAACGGAGCTCGTCGATGCCGTCGCCGCTGATGCCACTGGCCAGCATGACCGGCACTCCGGACGCCACTGCTTCGAGCACCTCGATGCTCGCCGCCGGATCGTCGACGAGGTCGCTCTTGGTCAGCACGATCACAGGCGCGGCACCGCTGTCGAACGCGAGCACCAGTTCGCGCTCCAGCCGACGCTGATTGGGGGGCGATGTGAGCTGATGGACGAGCACGACGGTGTCGATGTTGGCGGCGATCGTATGCGCTTCGGCGCGGTTGCCGTCGAACGATGCCCGCCGGGTGAACGCACTGAAGCGTTCCACGATGTGATCCACCCGTTCGTCGTCGCTGCTGATGATCACCCAGTCGCCAACCGCTACATCTGCGCCGATGTTTCGCGCCCGCGCTGGCGGCTCATCGGCGGCATACATCACCGAACTCCACCCACGGTCGAGCCGGGACACCCGGCCCGCGCGCCGGTCGACGCCGAGTGCGCGCCACCGTGCCTCGAGCCGGTCGGTCCAACCGAGACGGAAGTCACCCCCGAGCAGCGGGGGTTCAGGCGAGATGTCGGCAGTTTCCACGATTCGTGGAACGGTAGCCTTTCCGCACCCTCAGTCAGCTTGGAGTTACGATGCTTGCTCGTCTTGCGCGATGGAGCTTCCGTCGTCGCCGCACCATGGTCTTCGCGATCTGGCTACCGTTGGTGATCGGCCTCAGCGTGTTGGGCGGCGTCGCCGGCACCGGTTTCACGAGCAGTCAAAGCCTGCCCGATAGCGAATCGAAGAACGTGCAAGACGCCCTACAAAACGTGGGAAGCGGCGAACGGGCTGGCGATGTAGCTCAAATCATCTTCACCGCACCACAGGGCACCGTCGACCCGCAAGTACGCCAAGCGATGACCTCGTTCTTCGAACGGGTCGACGAGATCGCCGGCGTGGAGGTGACCAGCCCCTACAGCGAACAGGGCGCCCAATTCACTGCGAAGACCGGCACGATCGCGTTCGCACAGATCGCATTCGCCAAACGCACACAGGCCCAGTACATCGAACTCTCCAAACAAATCAGGGGGCTCGCGCCGCCTACCGAAGCGGTTCCCGGCTTACGCATCGAGTATGGCGGCCAAGCATTCGCCGTGTTCGCGTTCCCACAGAGCGAACTGCTGGGCATTCTCGCGGCGATCATCATTCTGCTCCTCGCATTCGGATCAGTGCTCGCGATGGGCCTGCCCGTGGGTACCGCGTTGTTCGGTCTCGGTGGCGGAGTCGCCCTAGTCGGGTTGTTGTCGAACGTGATGCACATGCCCGAGTTCTCTACACAGATCACGGCGATGATCGGCCTCGGTGTCGGCATCGACTACGCGCTCTTCATCGTCACCCGATACCGCGAGAACCTGCACAAGGGGATGGACCCTGAGCACGCCACGGTTGAAGCAGTCGACAGTTCAGGACGAGCAGTGCTGTTCGCCGGCATCACCGTGATGATCTCACTACTCGGACTGTTTGCCATCGGCATCGAGTTCGTCCGCGGGCTTGCAGTTGCGGGAGCAACTGGTGTGCTCGTGATGATGTTTGCCGCGCTCACATTGCTCCCGGCACTACTCGGGTTCGTCGGGACCCGGATCGAGAGCACATCACGCGCGGCGGCCATCGCGATTAGTTCGTTCGTCGTGCTGTCGATCATCGGCTTCTTCTCCAGCCTCGGTGTCGGGGTCGGCATGCTGGCCGGACTCGCCATCTGTGCGCTGGTCATGGTCGCCAGCTTCCTGCCCTTCGGTCGCAGCCTGCGAACGCCGCTGCCCCATCCCCACGACAAGCCCCGCGAAACGCAGTTCTGGTATCGCTGGAGCCGGTTCATCCAACACCGACCGTGGCCCGCATTCATCGGTGGAGTTTCTGTGCTCGTCGTGTGCGCACTTCCGCTGTTGTCCATTCGACTCGGCTTCGGCGATACCGGCAACCTGCCGGAGTCGCAGACGGCCCGACGCGGCTACGACCTGCTCGCCGAAGGGTTCGGCCCGGGAAGCAGCGGACCGCTGATATTGGTGTCGACCGATCCGACCGCGAACACTCAGTCGGTGGCTGGCGTCGACAGAGTACTTGCCGCCGATCCAGGGTTGGCGTTCTCATCGCCTGGTGCAGAGGTTGCACCTGGCGTCTGGCTGTGGCAGGCGTACCCGGTGAGCAGTCCCCAGGACGAGGCCACCACCGAACTCGTCGCTCGCTTACGTACCGACGAACTGCCGACGGCCGGAATCCAGGTCGACGTGGGTGGGTTCACCGCTGGCAGCATCGACTTCGCCAACTACCTCGCTGGCCGGCTCCCCTTACTCATCGGGAGTGTTTTGATTCTGTCGTTCCTGCTACTGATGGCTGTGTTCCGCAGCGTTCTAGTACCGCTCAAGGCCGTCATCATGAACCTGTTGTCGGTCGGCGCCGCGTACGGCGTGATCGTGGCGGTCTTCCAATGGGGTTGGGGCAAGAGCCTGTTCGGCATCGGCAAGGAAGGGCCGGTCGAAGCCTGGGCACCGATGATGCTGTTCGCCATCGTCTTCGGATTGTCGATGGACTACGAGGTCTTCCTGCTTTCGCGCATGAAGGAAGAGTACGACCGCACCGGCAACAACACTGAAGCCGTGGCCGATGGGCTGGCCGCCACCGCTCGTGTGATCACCGCCGCAGCACTGATCATGGTGTGCGTGTTCGGCGCCTTCGTGCTCGGCGAGAATCGGCAGCTGAAACTGTTCGGGCTGGGGATGGCGTTCGCCGTATTTATCGATGCGACGGTCGTCCGAATGATCCTGGTGCCGGCCACGATGGAGCTGCTCGGCGGACGGAACTGGTGGATGCCGAAATGGCTCGACCGGCTGATTCCGCGTGTCTCTGTCGAGGGGCACCACGTGTTGCAGACGGTCGTCGATCCAATGGACGAATCCGACCGCGAGCCCGTTTCGGTCTGATCAGGTCATCGTTCACCGAGCGTTCAGCGCGCGGACCTACCGTGGTCAGATCACTGTTACCTGCCCTCGTGTGGCCCTGCTAGCTTGCGTTGGTCCCAATTCCGTGAACTGGAAGGTCAAATCACATGAGAGCAAGACGTTCGGCGAAGGCGTTCGCGTCTATCGCAACTATCGGCGTACTACTACTGTCGGCCTGTGGCAGCGACAAGAAGGCCGCAGCTCCGGCCGCTACTACCGCAGCTCCTGCCGCCACAACCGCAGCTCCTGCCGGCACTGACGCACCCGCAGGCACCGACGCACCCGCAGGCACCGACGCACCCGCAGGCACCGACGCACCCGCAGGCACCGACGCTCCCGCTGGCACCGACGCACCCGCAGGCACCGACGCACCGGCTGGCACTACGGCTGGCGGCGATGATCCGCTCGCGGCCATTCACGATGAGTGCATTGCCGAGGGTGGCGTTGTCAACCTGATCGCGCTGCCTGACGAGTGGGCCAACTACAAGGGCATTCTCGCCAGCTTTGGCGAGAAGTACCCCGACGTCAAACACCCGGTCACCAACCCGGACTTCTCGTCGCAGGAAGAGCTCGACTCGGTCGTCAATCTGGCTGGCCAGGACGGCATGCCCGACTCCATCGACGTCAGCCCGGCCAAGGCGCAGATCGCCATCGACGAAGGCCTATGGGCTCCCTACCAGCCAACCACGTTCGACGAAATCCCCGACAACTTGAAGGATCCGGGCGGCAACTGGGTTGCCGCCTACTACGGCATCATGTCGATCGGTACGAACACGACGATCGTGCCGAACGCTCCAAAGACCTGGGCAGATCTCACCAAGCCCGAGTACAAGGGGATGGTCGCCCTCAACGGCAACCCGACGACTTCGGGTTCGGCATTCGCCGCTGTGATGGCGGCCTCGCTGGCCAACGGTGGTAGCGCAGACGACATCATGCCCGGCATCCAGTTCTTCGCCGATCTGAAGAAGTCAGGCAACCTGATCCCGACCGAGGTAACCGCGGCAACCGTGCTCAACGGCGAGACCCCGATTGCGCTCGACTGGAGCTACAACCTTCCCGGTCTGGTGAAGCAGATCGCGGATGCTGGCTTGACCTACGAGCAGAACTTCCCGTCCGACGGCGTCTACGGTGGCTTCTACGCTCAGGGTCTGGTCAAGAATTCGCCGCATCAGGCTTGTGCGAAGCTGTGGGTCGAGCACATCTTGTCCGACGAAGGGGCGCTCGGCTACCTCGCCGGCGGCGCAATGCCCGCACGGTATGGCGCACTCGACGCATCCGGGGCCCTCGAGGGTGCCGACACGTCGAACCTGCCCCCGGCCGATCTACTGGCCCAGGTCAGCTTCCTCACGGCCGCCCAGGTCAAGGCTGCCAACGACACCCTGACGGCCAACTGGGGACCGATGGTCGCCGACGCCTGAGCGTTCGCACCAATGAATACTGCAGTATCCGAGCAGGACGGGGGCCGTACCACTGGTGCGGCCCCCGGGCCTGCCCGGCCTCGCCGAAGTTTCGCATGGCTCGGACTCATGCCATTCCTGCTGTTCCTGTTTCTCTTTTTGCTGCTCCCCACGTACGGCGTGATTCGTAAGGCCTTCATCGCCAAAGATCACACCTTCACGTGGACAGGTATCAGCGACGCAATCACCAAAGAGCGTGCTGCGTTCTCGCAGTCGCTCAAGGTCTCGATCGTCAGTGCCCTACTCGGCGTGGTGTTCGGCACCTTGCTCGCCTATGCAGCGGCGACGGCCAAACGCCCAAAGTGGCTGCGTTCACTCGTTTCTGCGTTCAGTGGTGTCGCCGCCAACATGGGTGGCATCGTGTTGGCATTCGCGTTCATCACGCTGCTCGGCCGTCAAGGCATGGGCACCAAAATCCTCACGGCCGCCGGGTGGAGCCCGTACGGCAGCGATTGGTTCGATCTCACCGGGTTCTGGGGCTGGAACGTCGTTTATCTCTACTTCCAGATTCCGTTGATGGTGCTAGTCACGCTCCCCGCGATCGATGGACTGAAAGCGTCGTGGCGCGAGGCATCGGCGAGCCTCGGCGGCACCGCGTTCACCTATTGGCGCCGTGTCGGCCTACCGGTGCTTGCGCCTTCTCTGCTCGGCGGCTTCCTGTTGCTCTTCGCAAACGCCTACAGCGCGTTCGCCACTGCGTATGCCCTCAACACCACAGCAAATCTCGTCCCGGTCAAGATCGCGTCCTTTCTCCAAGGCGACATCTCGGGGCGATCACCGATGCCATTCGCCTTGGCGACGTGGATGATCCTGATCATGGGTGCCTCGATGGGTAGCTACCTCCTGCTTCGAAAGCGAGCCGAACGATGGCAACAAGCATGAGCATGAGCACGAGCACGAGCAGTGGACGCAGCGAGAAACGACGTCGGCGACTTGGCCGGCTTGGGCCCAACCTGGTGTTGATCACTGCGGCCGTGTTCTTCATTGCTCCACTCGTTTCGATGACCAGGTTTGCGTTCCAGACCATTCCGATGGTGAAGCTCGGCTGGTCGACGTTGTTCGACCGGTGGTCACTAAAGTCACTCACCGAAGCATTCAAAGAACCCTTCTTCTGGCCGACGTTGGCGCTGAGCCTGAAACTGGCGGCCGGCACGGTGTTCATCACCTTGGCACTGTTGATTCCCACCGGCCTCTACGTCCACCTCCGTCTGCCCAAAGCGCGCGGGTTGGTCGAGTTCCTCACCGTCCTTCCTTACGTCGTGCCTCCGATTGCGTTGGTGGCGGGCGTCGCCGCGTTCTTCCGTCCGAACGCGCGCTGGTTCCTCAACTCCAACTATTCGCTGGTGCCGCTGTACGTGGTGATGGCGCTGCCGTTCACCTACCGCTCGATCGACGCAGGCATCCGAGCCATCGATGTGCGCACGTTGGTCGACGCATCGCGCAGCCTTGGGGCGTCGTGGCCCGCCACGCTGAGGCGGGTTCTACTTCCCAACATGTCCGCATCGATCATCGCCTCCGCGTTCCTCACCGCAACGGTGGTGCTTGGCGAGTTCACGATCGCCAGAACGCTTGCCAAGAACACCTTCCCGATATTCAGTTTCGACTACTTCGGGCGCAAGGCCCAAGGCGGTATTTCCCTGGCATTGTTCACCTTGGTCGGCACTACTGCCCTCCTTGGTTTTTTCACCCTTGTTACGCGCGGCAAGGCCCGTCGCCAGGTAACAAGGTTCTGAGCAGAAGGACACTCTCCCATGACCGCTCTCATCTACGGCGCAGTCCGTAAGACCTTCGGGACGAATGTGGCCCTCGAAGGCCTCGACCTCGCGCTCACCACCGGCGAACTGGTGAGCCTGCTCGGGCCCTCCGGGTGCGGCAAGACCACGGCATTGCGCATCGCCGCCGGCTTCGAAAGGGCCGACTCGGGCACCATCACCGTGGCGGGAAAGGACATCACCAACCTCGCCCCGCACAAGCGGAACATGGGCATGGTCTTCCAGGGCTACAGCTTGTTCCCCAATCTGACCGTCGAGGGAAACGTCGAGTATGGCCTACGTACTCGTAAAGTCCCGGCCGAAGAGCGTCGCCGCCGCGTCGGCGAGATGCTCGAACTGGTTCAACTCTCGACAATGGCCAAGCGCTATGCGCACCAGCTCTCGGGCGGGCAGCAGCAGCGCGTGGCACTGGCGCGCGCGCTTGCGATCAAGCCCGAGGTATTGCTGCTCGATGAGCCGCTGTCGGCGCTCGATGCCAAGGTGCGGGCCACCTTGCGTGACGAGATCCGCCGCATCCAGACCGAGCTCGGGATCACGACGCTGTTCGTCACCCACGATCAGGAGGAGGCGCTGGCGATCTCCGACCGGGTCGGGGTGATGTCGGATGGCAAGCTCGAGCAACTCGGCGCACCGACCGAGATCTACCGACACCCCGCCAGCGCGTTCGTCGCCCGCTTCGTTGGGTCGATGAACCAGCTGCCCGCATCAGTACTTGGTCCCGATGCGGTCCAGGTCGCAGGTATGACCGTTGCCACCACGGCCGGAGCTGGCCTGGCAACGAACCAGCAGGTGCGCCTACTGGTACGTCCCGAGGACCTTGCACTGGTAGAGGAGAACGCCGGCCTTCCAGGCAGCGTCACCGCAACGACGTTCCAGGGGACGAGCACGATCGTCGCAGTGCGACTCGATGCCCTCGATGCCCTGGTTTCGGTTCACACGCGCGGTGCCTCAGCGGCGGCCATCACTCTCGGCGAGCGGGTCGTCGTCGGTATCGACGGCACCCGCGCCGTGTGCGAAATCGTCACCGAAGACGCGGCCTGATCATCGCCCGTCATCCAAGTCGTTTCCGACGCGCCTTGACAACAGTGCCCCCGATGCCGTAGCGATACACGCAATGTCTCGCCCCCTCGTCATCGTCGAATCGCCTGCAAAGGCGAAGACCATCTCAAAGTTCTTGGGTACCGCGTTCGATGTGCGCGCCTCGGTGGGCCATGTGGCCGACCTGCCTAGCAAGGGATTGTCGATCGATGTCGACAACGGATTCAAGCCCACCTACGAGCTCACTGATCGCGGCAAACAGGTCGTGAAAGACCTCAAGGTGCTGATGAAGGATGCCAGCGAGCTGTACCTTGCAACGGACGAGGACCGCGAGGGTGAAGCCATCAGCTGGCATCTCCTCGAGTACTTGAAGCCGAAGGTGCCGGTGAAGCGGATGGTGTTCCACGAGATCACCAAGTCGGCGATCGAACACGCTGTCAACAATCCGCGGGGTCTCGACTACGGCCTGGTCGATGCCGCCGAGACGCGTCGACTGCTCGACCGCCTGTATGGGTACGAGGTGTCACCGGTGTTGTGGCGACGGGTCAACCGCGGCCTGTCGGCAGGCCGGGTCCAGAGCCCATCGATTCGCCTGATCGTCGAGCGCGAGCGTGAACGCATCGCGTTCGTCACGGCCGGGTACTGGGACATCGAGCTGCTCACGGCAACGCGGCCATCATTCACCGCGGCCCTCGTGTTGCTCGATGGTACGAAGGTGGCCGCCGGAAAAGATTTCACGCCCGATGGCCGTGCGAAGAAGAACGTCGTCGTGGTCGATGAGGCCCGGGCGCGTGCCGTTGCCGCTGCATTCGCTACGGCCGAGTTCAGTGTGCGTTCGGTCGAGGAGAAGCCGTATCGCAGCACGCCCAAGGCGCCGTTCATGACGTCCACACTGCAACAAGAAGGCGGTCGCAAGCTTCGGCTCAGCGCCTCGCAGGTGATGCGCGTCGCACAGGGCCTGTACGAGCGGGGCTACATCACCTACATGCGTACCGACAACGTGGTGCTCAGCGCCGAGGCGCTGGCTGCGGTTCGGTCCGAGGTCGGCAAGACCTACGGTGCCAAGTTCTTGTCGAGCGGGCCACGCCAGTACAGCAGCAAGATCAAGAACGCGCAGGAGGCGCACGAGGCGATCCGTCCGTCGACCCCGCTGCGTTCGCCCGACGCGCTAGCCGGCGAACTGAATGGCCAGGAGTTGTCGCTGTACCGGATGATCTGGCAGCGAACGTTGGCGTCGCAGATGGCCGACGCTTCTGGCACCACGGTCAGCGTGCGCCTCGGTGCAGTCACTACCGTCGCAGGCACACCCACCGATGCCGAGTTCGCTGCCAGCGGCACGACGATCACGTTCCCCGGCTACCGACAGGTGTACGTCGAGTCGGTCGATGAGTCCGACGCGAGCGACGACGAGCGCGAAGCATTGTTGCCGCCGCTCACCGTAGGCGCTGTGATTCCGGTCGCCTCGCTGACTCCGAACGGTCACTCGACTTCGCCGCCCGCCCGCTATACCGAAGCATCGCTGATCAAACGGTTGGAGGAGTTGGGCATCGGGCGGCCATCCACTTGGGCGTCGATCATCCAGACTGTTCAAGTGGATGGCCGCCCGATGCCCAACTCCTCCAATCGCTTGATCAGCGATGCTTCGGTATAGCGGGCGGGCGGCGAAGTCGAGTGACCGTTCGGAGTCAGCGAGGCGACCGGAATCACAGCGCCTATGGTGAGCGGCGGCAACAATGCTTCGCGCTCGTCGTCGCTCGCGTCGGACTCATCGACCGACTCGACGTACACCTGTCGGTAGCCGGGGAACGTGATCGTCGTGCCGCTGGCAGCGAACTCGG